>NZ_JBEZDT010000015.1:0-156774 GCF_040648455.1 Catellatospora sp. NPDC049133 | reverse complement strand
GCATGTCTGCTTGGCCGTCAGAGGCGATCCAGGCGTCGGATGCGGTGTCCATGCATGAGAGCACCGCCGAGACGACGCGCGCTCCGGTGACCGGGTCCACGGTCACGACCTCGCCGTACGACGTGGGGGTGCCGAGCACGACGGCCGCGGTGTCCCCGGCGACGGTCATCCCGGACACGTTGAGCCCCGCCCCGGCGACGACCGGGCGGGGCGTGCCGCCGTCGGCGTCCACCGCGTACAGGTGGGTGCAGCCGCGGTCGCGCACGCAGAACAGCACGGTGCGCCCGCCGTCCACGAGCCGCGGCACCGCGCCGGGGTAGCCGGGGCCGCCCGCCATGACGTTGCGGTCCAGCCCCGCGGCCAGGTCCACGACCGGTCCGCCGTCCAGCGGCAGCCGCAGCAGCCGGGCGTGCCCGACCGGCCCGTCGACGCCGCCGACGACCAGCAGGTGCTGCCCGTCCGCGGTCCACCCGACGGGGCCGGCGACCCCGTCGGCGAGCCCGGCCTGACGCGGCCCGGCCGCCGGGTCGGCGAGGTCGAGGACGTGCACCGGCACGCTGACGCGCAGGTCGGCGTCGGGCGCGGTCGCCGCGGCGAAGGCGAGCCTGGTGCCGTCGGGCGACCAGGACGGGTCACCGGCGTGCCAGTCCCCCTCGGTCACCTGGCGCACCTGCCCGGTGGCGACGTCGAGCACGTGCAGGTGCTTGCGTTTCGTACGCAGCAGCCCCGCGCCGTCGGCCTGGTAGTCGAGCCGGTCCGCGACGACCGGGGCCTTGGCCCGCCTGGTGCGGACCGCCTCGTCCTCGCCGTCGGCGGCGTGCGTGTCGACCGCCGCGCCGAAGGCGATCCGCGTGCCGTCCGGGCTCCACACCGGCGCGCCCGCGCCCAGCGGCAGCGTGGTCAGCCGGGTCGGCTCGCCGCCCGCCGCGGGCAGCAGCCACAGCTGCGCCGGGCCGTCCTGGGCGCGCAGGAACGCGACCCGGGTCCCATCCGGCGACCAGGCCGGAGCGGAGTCGGCGTCGCCGCGGGTGAGCTGCTCGGCCTCGCCGGTGCGCGTACCGACGCGCCAGATCGCGTGCCGGTTGCGGTCCGCCCCGGCGTCCACGGTGCGCAGCACGTACAGGATCGAGCCGCCGTCGGGCGACAGCGCGGGCTGCTCGGGCACCGCGAACTTGGTCAGATCGTCGATTCGCTGGCGTGTGGTCACCGGGATCTCCTTGCTGGTCGGTCAGGTCGATGTCGTCGCGCCACCCGGTGGGGCGGCGGCTGTCCTCGTCGGTCAGGCAGCGGCCGGGTCGGCGGCGCTGTTCACGAAATGGCAGGCGGCGCGGTGGGGGCGGCCGTCGCCGGTGGGCGCGGTGTCGCGGCACACGGTGCGGTCCGGGTGGACCAGCGGCCCGGCCGGGCAGCGCGGATGGAATCGGCAGCCGGTCGGCGGGTGGTGCGGGTCGGCCGGTTCGGCGTCGGCGACCTGCGCGGGCACCGTGTCCGCCACCTGCGGCCCGCCCCCGCCCGGCCGCCGTGCGGCGGCCAGCAGTTCGCGGGTGTACGGGTGCCGCGGGTCGGCGAGCACCGACTCGGCCGGCCCGTACTCGACGATGCGGCCCAGGTACATCACCGCGATGTAGTCGCTGACGTAGCGCACCACGGCCAGGTCGTGCGTGATGAACAGCATCGACAGCCGCAGGTCTCGGTGCAGGTCGCGCACCAGGTTCAGCACGGTGCCCTGGATGGACACGTCCAGCGCCGAAGTGATCTCGTCGGCGATCACGACGTCGGGCCGCCCGGCGAGCGCCCGTGCCAGCGCGACCCGCTGCCGCTGCCCGCCGGACAGTTCCGCCGGGTGGCAGCCGGCCCGGTCGGCGGGCAGGTCCACGAGTTCCAGCAGCCTGGCCACCTCGTCGCGGCGGCCCGCAGCACCCGGCGCCGCCCCGCGCGGGATGGCCTCGGCGATCGAGGAGCCGATCGTCATCCGCGGGTCGAGCGAGGAGTACGGGTCCTGGAACACCATCTGCAGCGGACGCCGCCCGCCGCGCGGCAGCGGCCGGCCGTCGAGCAGGATCCGCCCAGCGGCCACCGGGGTCAGCCCGACCGCGGCCCTGGCCAGCGTCGACTTGCCGGAGCCGGACTCGCCGACGAGCCCGACGACCGCGCCGGACGGCACGGTCAGGTGCACCCCGTCGACCGCGGTCAGCGCCCGCCGCCCGCTGCCGTACCGGACGGTGACGTCCTCGAAGGTCAGCTCGCTCATCGCCCCTCCCCCTCTGTCGCCGCGTACAGCGCCGGCTCGGGGCGGTCGGCGTGCCAGCACGCGACCCGTCCGCCGGAGCCGTCCTCTATCAGCGCCGGGTCGACGCGTGCGCAGTGGTCGTCGGCCAGCGGGCAGCGCGGCGCGAAGGCGCAGCCCGGTGGCGGCGCGGCCGGATCGGCGGGGCGGCCGGGGATCACCACCAGCGGCTGGTCGCGGTCGGTGGACAGGTCGGGCACCGCACCGAGCAGCGCCCGGGTGTACGGGTGCCGGGCCCCGTCGCGCAGCCGCTCCACGGGCAGGTCCTCGACGATCCGGCCGGCGTACATGACCAGCACCCGGTCGCAGACCTGCTCGACGACGCCGAGGTCGTGGCTGATCAGCAGGACGGCGACGTCGTCGGCGGCCCGTACGTCGGCCAGCAGCGCGAGCACCTGGCGCTGCACCGTCACGTCGAGTGCGGTGGTCGGCTCGTCCGCGATGATCAGTTCGGGCTCGCCCATCAGGCCCATGCCGATCATGGCCCGCTGCCGCATGCCGCCCGAGAACTCGTGCGGGAACTGGCGCGCCCGCCGCGCCGCGCCCGGGATGCGCACCGCGCGCAGCCGGTCCACGGCGCGTGCCAGCGCCGGACCGCGCCGGTGGCCCAGGTGCTGCTCGGCCACCTCGGCGAGCTGGCGGCCGACGCGCTGCACCGGGTTGAACGAGGTCATCGGGTCCTGGAACACCATGGCCAGGGACGTACCGAGCAGCCGCCGCCTGGCCCGGGGCGGAGTCCGCAGCAGGTCGTCGCCGCCGAACTCCAGCCGCCGCGCCTCGACCCGGCCCGGCTGCTCGATCAGCTGCGCGACGGCGAGCGCGGTCAGGCTCTTGCCCGATCCCGACTCCCCCACGATGCCGACCGCCTCACCGCGCCGCAGCGTGAACCCGACCCCGCGGACCGGCGTCACCGTCCCGAACGAGACCTTCAGGTCCTCCACGACCAGCAGCGCATCCGCCTGCGCTGCTTGCTGCCCGGTCTGCTGCAGCCACACCGGCGCGGCCGCCGGTGGCGTCGGCGTCGGCGGAGCACTGTCAGTCGCTCGGTTCCGGACGGTCGCCGTCGCGGTGCGCGGCCCGACGGCCTTGGCCGCCGCCTCGCCGACCAGGTTGAACGCCAGCCCGGCCAGCACGACGGCCACGCCGGGCACCAGCGCGGCGGCCGGGTTGAGGTAGATGCCGTTGAGGCCCTCGCCGAGCAGCCGCCCCCAGTCGAAGTCCGGCGCCTGCACGCCCAGACCCAGGAACGACAGTCCCGCGAACGCCAGCAGCGAGCCGCCCGCCGCCATGGTCGCGTTCACCAGCAGCGGCTCGGCGATGTTGGGCAGCACGTGGCGCAGCAGCACGCGGACCCGCCCGACACCGGCGATGCGGGCGGCCGCCACGAAGTCCCGTCCGGCCACGGTCGCGGCCAGGGTCTGGGTCAGCCGGGCGAACGCCGGGGCGATGGCCAGCCCGATCGCGGGCACCGCACCGCTCGCGCCCGCCCCGAAGATCACCGCGAACGACAAGGCCAGCAGCAGCCCGGGGAACGCCACCGCGATGTTCACCGCGGCGGTGACCAGGCGGCCCAGCCGCGGCCCGAGCAGCAGCGGCAGGGTGCCGAGCAGCAGCCCGACGGCCACGCCCAGGGCGGTCGCCAGCAGCGCGAGCTGCACCGACGTACGCGTGGCGACCAGCACCCGGAAGAAGATGTCCCGGCCCAGGTTGTCGGTGCCCGCCCAGTGCTCCGCCGACGCGGGGGCCAGGATGTGCGCCGTGTCGACCTCGTCGGCCCGGCCGCCCCACAGCAGCGGCGCGAGCACCGCCAGCAGCATCACCCCACCCAGCAGCACGGCCGCGGCCGCGCCCACCGGGGTCCGCAGCACACCGGCCCACCTCGCCCGCGACGTCACCGCTCAGCTCTCCCTGATCGTGGAACGGGGGTCGAGCAGCGCCAGCGCCACGTCGACCACGAGGTTGACCAGCAGCACGCCCAGGCCGTACACCAGCACCACGCCCTGCACCACCGGGTAGTCCTTGGCCAGGATCGAGCCGACGATGGTGCTGCCCAGACCCGGCCAGGCGAACACGTTCTCGGCCAGCACCGTTCCGGCGACCATGCCGCCCAGCAGCAGCCCGCCGACGGTGATCGTGGCGGTCAGCGCGTTCGGCAGCGCGTGCCGAAGGTAGACCCGCCGGTCGGGCAGGCGTTTTGCCCGCGCGGTGCGGATGTACTCGGCCTGCAGCACCGCGAGCGTCTCCACCCGCACGATGCGGGCCAGGATCGACGCCGGGCCGACGGCCAGGGCCAGCACCGGCAGCACGTACGACGCCGCGCCCTGCCGCATCGCCACCGGTGCCCAGCCCAGCTCGACGCTGAACACGTAGACCAGCCCGACCGCGACCAGGAACTCGGGCACCACCGCGAGCAGCACGCTGCCGGAGGTGAACGCCAGCTCGACCGGCCTGCGCCGGCCGCCCCGGGTCAGCACCGCCATGGCCAGGCCCAGCGGGATCGACACGAGGACCGCGAGGGCGAAGGCGAGCACGGCCAGCTCGGCCGTGGCGGGCAACCGGTCGCCGATCACCTGGGAGACCGGCATGCCGGACAGCATCGAGGTGCCGAAGTCACCGCCAACCAGGTGGCGCAGGTAATCGGCGTACTGCTGCCAGAGCGGGTCGTTCAGCCCCAGCGCCTCGCGGCGGGCCTCGACCAGCTCCACCGGCGCGGTGTTGCCCAGCGCGGCCCGGACCGGGTCGCCCGGGATCAGGTGGATCATCAGGAAGGCGCCGGTGACGAGCACCCAGACCGAGACGAGCAGCCGGCCGAGGCGGCGGGCCGCGAACCTCGCCCAGGGGTTGCCGAGCACGGACGCGAACCCGGGCGCGGAGGTGGTAGTGCTGGTCACCGGCATGGCCTCCGTCACATCGTCGGGTTCGGTGATCAGATCCTGCCCGCCGGCCCGGCACCCGGTCTTGGTACGCCCGCACAAGGCGACCCGGTCGACCCTGTCCGCCCGCACCACTGCGGGCAGAAAAGGACGGTGCCATGACCCAGCGGGTCATGGCACCGTCGTGCGCGAGGGAGCTGTCAGGCGAGCATGCGGATCGAGCCGGGCGTGACGCTGCCCTGGCTCAGCTCGAACTCGGCGCCCTTGCCGAAGATCGGCACCGTGGAGTCCACGAACGGCACCACGTCGAGCCGCTTGAACAGCGCCTCTTCGGCGGCCTGCCACTTGTCGCAGCCGCCGCTGCCCGCGATCGCCGACGCCGCCTGCACGTTGGCCTTGTAGTCGGGGTTGTCGATCGAGGCCAGGTTGACGCCGTTGGGCGGCGTCGCGCCGGACAGGAACGGCACCAGCTGGGTCGGCAGGTTCACCCCGAGCGGCAGGATCGCCGCCTGCCAGGCGCCCTGCCCGCCGACGACGAGCTGCCCGACCTCGGCGTCGCTGAGGCCCTTCACGGTGACCTGCGCCCCGAGCGCCGTCCATTCCTTCTGCAGCAGCTCCGCCGCGGCCTGGGTGCCCTGGCCGACGCTCGTCGGGAAGTACAGCAGCAGGGCGAGCTTCTGCCCGTCCTTGGCGCGCACCCCGTCGCTGCCCGCGGTCCAGCCCGCGCCGTCCAGGGCGGCCTTCGCGGCGGTCGCGTCCTTGGCGGGCAGCAGCGACGCCGCCTTGCCCGCCGGGCAGGGACCGCCCGGTGCCACCAGCCCGGCCGAGCGCCGGCCGGTGCCACTGGTGACGACCTGGCCGAGCTGGTCCAGGTCGAGCGCCTGGGTGAGCGCACGCCGGACGGCCTCGTCCGCTCCGGGCATACCCTGCTTCTGGTTGAACCACAGTTCGCCGAGCGGCGAGGCGACCAGCCGCTCGTGCAGCTTCGCCGCCCGCAGGCGCTGCTGATCCGGGCCGACCATGACGGCCGCGTTCACCTCACCGGACAGCAGCAGGTTCGCCGCGGTGGTCCCGTTGGCGACGACGCGCAGCACGACCTTGTCGGGCAGGCCCGCCTGGTCGGACTTCCAGTCCCCGGGACCCCACGCGTACTCCTTGCGCCGGGTCAGGGTGTAGTGGTCACCGGCGACGGCCTCGGTGACGGTGAACATGCCGGTGCCGTCGGAGCCCTGCTTGAGCTGGTCGCGCGCGGCCATGCCCTTCTTGCAGACGATCGGCAGCCCGCCGACGTTGCGGTCGAGGAACGCGTCGGGCGCGGGCGAGGTCACCGTGACGGTGCCGGCCGCGTCGTCGCCCACGGCGGTCGCGCCGGCCGGCACGTAGACGCCGATGCGGGTCGAGGCGTTCTTCGGGTCGCCGACGAAGGTGATGTTCGCGGCGATGTCGGTGGCGGTGAGCGGGCTGCCGTCACCGCAGGTGATGCCCTTGCGCAGGGTGAACGTCGCCGTGGTGGTGGTCCCGTCCCACTTCTCCGCCAGGCCCGCGACCATGCTGCCGTGCTCGTCCACGTTGACCAGTGAGTCGTACAGGAAACGACCCGCCTGCAGCGAGGTGGACACCGAGGTGAAGTGCGGGTCGAGGGTGCCCGGGTCGGACGCCAGCACCAGGGTGAAGGTCTTGCCGTCGGCATAGGACCCGCTGCTCGCGGGCTGCCCGCCACCGCCGCAGGCGGCGAGCGCCAGGGTCAGCGCACCCGCCGCCGTGACCGTCGTCAGAGATCTCATCGTGCCTCCAGTTGAAGGATCAGGCCGTGCGCCGCGTGGCGCGTCCGCTGTGGACGTATCGGGCCCGGCCGTCGTCGTCGCCGACGAAGGCCTGCGGCAGGTGCACGCCGTGCGTCGGCTCGGCGGGCAGGAAGACGTCGCCGTGCAGGTGGATCAGCTCGCTGCGCTCGGCCTTGCCGCCGAGCTCGGCGAGGATGCCGCGGGGCGTCTGCTCCAGCCAGATCCGCCCGTCGCCGTCCTGGCTCACCACCAGCTCGGCCACCTCGGAGGCGTACGTGCCCAGGTAGCGGGTCGCGTCGACGGGCCGCGGCCCGGCGGGCGGCACCGGCAGCGCGGGCATCTCGATCCCGGCCAGCTCACGCAGCAGATGCGGGAAGATCGCGGTGTACAGCGCGAACGGGTTACCCCCGTTGACGTTCAGGACCACCGCCACCCCCTGCTCCGGCGCGACGCGCAGGAACGTGGACTGCCCGATAGTGCCGCCGTCGTGGCCGAAGACCTCACCGCCCGGCCAGTCGAACAGCTCCCAGCCCAGGCCCCAGGCATCGCCCATCAGCCCGGACACGGGCACCGTCACCTGGCGCTCGCGCATCGCGGCGGCCGAGGCCGGGCTCAGCACCGCGGTGCCGTCGGCGGCGCGGCCGCCGTCGAGGTGCATGCGGACGAAGGCCAGCAGGTCGCGCGGCCGCATGGCGAGCATCGCCCCGGCCGGCGCGTTCGAACGGACCAGGGCCCAGATCGGCGCGGGCACCGGGTCCGCGTCCGGGTCGGGCTGCAGGTGGCCGACGGCCGCGCGGTGCAGGATCGCCTCGTACGGGCCGGTCGCGGCGTGGCTCAGCCCCAGCGGCGCGAACAGGAACTCGCGCAGGCAGGCGTCGTACTGCTTGCCGCGCAGCACTTCCACGATCCGCCCGAGCACGCAGTATCCGGCGTTGTTGTAGGAGAACAGCTCGCCGGGCGGGAACAGCTGCGAGGTCCCGCCCAGCGTGGCGACGTACTTCTCGACGCAGTCGTCACCCGGGCCGGTGTCGGTGAAGATGTCGCCCTCGAACCCGGCGGTGTGGCACAGCAGCTGCCGCACCGTGACCACGGCCGCGGCGGCCTCGTCGGCCAGCGTGAACTCAGGCAGGAGGCGGCGCACCGGGGCGTCGAGGTCGAGCACGCCCTCGTCGGCCAGCTGCAGGATCAGCGTGGCCGTCCACACCTTGGTGACCGAACCGATCTGGAACAGGGAGTCGGGCGTGGCCGTCACGCCGGTCGCGTTGTTCAGCACCCCGGCGGCATGGTCGACGACCTCGCCCCCGGCGTACACCGCGATCGCCGCGCCGGGCACCCGGTGCTCGGCCAGCAGCTCCGGCAGGCGCACCTGGAGCCAGTCATGGATCTCGCTCAACTTCGACATGGGCCACACCATAGGGTCGCCCCACCCCCCGGCGTTCGTCCGCGCCAACGAACGCCCGCCCCCGCCACTGTTCCCCCCGACGACCGGAAGGAGGGGCACCTTCTTATCGCTTTGCGATGGAGAAGGTGCCCTTCCTTCGATGCGGCAGCAGCCGCGGCGCGACGTGCTGCTGTCGTGCTGGCGACGACCCGTCGCCCGCGCCACCCGGCCACCCCTATCGTGCAGTGGCCAACGCCTTATCCCGCTGCCGCAGAAGGACCACCCATGCCGCTCCACCCCCGCCGTGCCGCCCTGCTGATGATCCCGGTCCTCGCCCTCGCCGGGCTGGCGACCGCCTGCAAGTCCGGCGGCGAGTCGCCGTCGGCCGCGCCCAGCGCGGTCACCGTGCTGACCCCGTCACCGGACGCTCCCACCAGCGCCGCGCCGCCGGCCGTGCCCACCCCGACCTGCGCCGAGGTGAAGGAGGCGATGGTGCGCGGCCTGATCGACCCCTACTACGCGTTCGGCAAGGACGGCGCCCCGCTGACCGAGGGCATGTTCTCCGGCGAGGACGGCCTGGTGCTGGCCGTGCAGAAGCCGTGCGCGACCGGCGACCTCGGCGGCGAGATCGGCAACGTCACCGTCGGCACGATCATGAGCAGCGTGGTGGACACCACCGGCCGGTACTGGGGCGTCATGCTGTGCGCCAAGCCCGCCGACCGGGCGCAGTGCGTGGTGCACTTCGTGCTCGGCGACCGCGACCCGATCGAGTCCGTCGCCGTCGCCGACCGCAAGCTCACCCTGGTCTACCTGACCCGCCCCACCGACGCCGGGTCCGCGGTGGTCAGCGTCCGGCGCACCGCCGTGTACGTCGCCGACGGCAGCATCCTCAAGGAGGAGTCGCACACGGACGCGCCCTACACGCCGTGACCGCGGCCTGACAGGTCCCGTGCATCCACCGGGCGGGACCTGTCGGACCGACGTGAGAACGTGATGGCCCACCCGGCCTCCGCCGATCTCACCGGAGCTGCGATGAGCGCACCTCGTGTCACCCTGTACGACCACGGCGGCAACACCTACGCGCAGCCGTCGGGCGGACTGCTGTGGGTGCTGCTCAAGCAGTTCGACGACGTGCCGGGCCGCACCTCGTTGTGGCTCGGGCGCGACGAGTCCGAAAGCGACTTCATGCAGGTGTGGCGGATGGCGGACGGATACCGGCTGCTCGTGCAGCAGCGCGAGGGTTCGCCGCCCGCGCTGGCGCACCAGGTGGGGTTCGACGTCGCCTTCGCGGCGCTGCTGGCCTGGAACCTCGGCCACGACACCTGGCGCACGGCATGCGACTGGCGTCCCGTGTCGTGGCCGCCGGCACCGGACACGCCGCCCGCGCTGATCCGTATCGCCTACGAGCCGGACCACGGGCGCACCGACCGGATCGGCCGCTACGCCGACGGCCAGTTCTTCGCGATCGTCCACGGCACCCGCCGCAACGCGCTCGGCGACATCGGCGTGGCGCTGCTGCTGTTCGACCACACCGGGACGTACACCGGCTCCCGGATCCACAACGACGTGCCGGGCGACGAGGCGCACGGGCTGCGCGAGCAGCTCATCGCGGAACTGCCCGACGTCGCGTACGGCGACATCGCGGTCCGCCCGTTCTCCGTGCGCGAGGGCGACATCGCCTGGGAACTCGTCGACCAGACCGCGAAGCACGGCATGCCCCGGGTCAGCCTCTACCCGATGGACATCATGTTCGCGCCGCCGTGGGACGGCGCCTACGACACCTGACCCGTCACCGGTCCGCGGCGGCGACGATGCCGTTGATGGTGGGGGTGTCGAAGAAGACGTGCAGCGGCAGGTCCACGCCCAGGCGTCGGCGCAGCCTGGCCGCGATCTTCGTGACGGTGAGCGAGTGCCCGCCGAGGTCGAACAGGTCGTCGTCGGGCCCGATCTCGCCGTGCCCGAGCACCTCCCGCCAGATCTCGTACACCTGCAGCGCCAGCCCCGTGTAGGGCCGGGCCGAGGTCTGCGGCACCAGCGGCGCACCCGCGAGCCCGGCCAGCGCGGCCCGGTCGAGCTTGCCGTTGGCGTTGCGCGGCAGCTGCTCGACCAGCGTGAACACCGACGGCACCAGGTATCCGGGCAGCCCCGCCGCCAGCCGCTCGCGCAGCCGGGCCGGATCGGGCGCGCCGACCAGGTACGCCACCAGCGCGTCGCCGTCCGGCGACACCGTCACCGCCGCGTCCACGACCGACTCCGCCGCCCGCAGGTGCGCCTCGACCTCGCCCGGCTCGATCCGGTGCCCACGCACCTTCAGCTGGTCGTCGGCGCGGCCGTGGAACTCCAGCGACCCGTCGGGCAGCCGGCGCACCCGGTCGCCGGTGCGGTACAGCCGCCCCCAGGCCGTGTCGACGAACCGCGCCGCGGTCATCTCGGGACGGTTCAGGTAACCCCGGGCGACCCCGGCCCCGCCCAGGCACAGCTCCCCCACCACGCCGTACGGCAGCGGGCGTAGCCCGGCGTCGAGCACGTACGCCGTCGTGTTGGCCAGCGGGCGGCCGATGGTCACCGGGCCGTCCCCGGTCAGGTCCGCGGCCGTCGACCACACCGTCGTCTCGGTCGGGCCGTACAGGTTGACCAGGCGCTTCGTCCGCGCCCGCAGCTCGGCGGCGAGCGGCGCGGGCAGCGCCTCGGCACCGCACACCGCGACGACGCCGCGCTCGGCGAACCCGGCGTCGACCAGCCGCCGCCACGTCGACGGGGTCAGGTGGGCGTGGGTGACCCCGGTCAGCCGCAGCAGCTTGAGCAGCAGTTCACCGTCGCGGGCCTGCTCGGCCGTGGCCAGCACGACCGTGCCGCCGGTGACCAGCGGCAACCACAGCTCCGGCACCGACATGTCGAACGCCGCCGACGCGACGGCCAGCCAGACGTCCCCCGGCCCGGTCGGCACCACCTCGGGCAGCGCGTGCAGCAGGTTGACCACGCTCGGGTGCTCGACGGCCACACCCTTGGGCCGGCCGGTCGAACCGGAGGTGTAGATGACGTAGCAGAGCCCGGGTTCGTGCCGCCGTGCCACGGCCGGGTCACCGGTCGCGACCGGTGATGTCCCCGCACCGGACTCGGTCCCCCTGCCCTCGTCGGCGGTCGGCGGCATGGTCTCGCCCAGCAGGGTCGGCTCTTCGCCGATGACGGCCGCCGGTGTGGCCTCGCCGAGCACCGTCGCGCCGTCGCCGTCGGCGACCAGCAGCGCGGCCGGGCAGGCGTCGGCGAGCAGGGCGTCGCGGCGGGCCACCGGGTGCTCCGGGTCCAGCGGCAGATAGGCCGCGCCGGTGCGCAGCACGCCGAGCAGCGCGGGCAGCAGCCGCGACGTGCGGGGCAGGCACACCCCGACGAGGTCGCCGGAGCCGATGCCGCGTTCCCGCAGCTGTGCCGCCACCGCCCCGGCCTCGGCGTCGAGCTGCGCGTAGGTCATGGCGCTGTCGGCGGCGACCACCGCGACGGCGTCGGGCTGCGCCACGATCCGCGCGTCGACGAGTTCGTGCAGGGTCGGCGGGCCGGGAACGGGCCGAGCGGTGGCGTTCCAGCCGGCGAGCAGCTCGTGTTCGGACGGATCGAGGAGGTCGAGGTCGCGCAGGGGCGCGTCGGGTCGGCGGGCGAAGCCGTCGAGCAGCAGACGCAGGTGCGTCCCGATGCGGGCGGCGTCACCGGGGTCCAGGCGGGCCGGGTCGACGTGCAGCAGCACGGGCAGGTCCACGGCGGCGGGGTCGTCGAGCAGCTGGACGTGCAGGGCGTTGCGGGCGGCGTGGTGGAACGCCGTCCACTCGACCCGCACGCCGAGCCCGGCGAACTCCGGCGTGGGCCGGACGCGGCGGCGGTAGCTGATCGACACCGGGGTGAGCGCGGCTCGCGGGGCCAGCCCGGACACGGCCCGGGACAGGGGCACGGCGCGCACGGCATAGATGTCCCGCAGCAGCCGCCGCACGTGCGCGACGCGTTCCCGCACGGTGACCCGTGCCGCGGCGGGATCGGTCGCGGCCAGGCCGACGGGCAGCTCGTTGACGTGCAGCCCCACCCTGTCATGTCCATCGGTGGGGCGGGTGCCGAGGTCGACGCCGACGACGGGAGCCGGGTCGCCGTACCGGTCGAGCAGCGTGAGCAGGCCGGCGAGCACCACCTCGAACGTCGTCGCGCCCAGCTCCCCGGCGGCCGCGCGGATCGCCGCCGCGTCCAGGGTGAACGGCACCAGCACCCCGGCTGTCGCACCGGGCGCGGTGGTCCCCCGCAACCCCGGCAGGCTGGGCTCACCCGGTGCGCGGTACCCCGACCAGTGCTCGCCCGCCCGCGCCGGCACCTCCTTGGCCGACCTCGCCGCTCCGACCCCTGTCCGCCGGGAGTCGTGCCCCGCCGGATTCCTCGACTTTCGAGGAAACTGCGGCAATCCCGCACCGGATTCGTGCAGTTTCTCGGAAACTGCAGGGCCCGCTGCGGCGTGAGCCGCGCCGGGGGAGGTCGGTGGGGTGGGGGCGGAGTATCCGGTGGCGAGGTCGGTGAGGAGGATCTCCTTGGACTCGCCGTCGAAGACCAGGTGGTGGGCGACGATCAGGAGCAGGTGCCGGTCGGGTCCCGCGGGCACCAGGTCGAAGCGGATGAGCGGTCCGGCGGCCAGGTCGAACGGTGCGAGCGTGTGTTCGCGGACGAACACCGCCAGGTCGTCCGGAGCCGCTCCCACCTGCAGCGACGGTGTCCGGGCCGCCGGGACCACGCGCAGCTCGCCGTCGTCCTCGATGAACGCGCACGACAGCACCGGGTGGCGGGCGACCGCCGCCGCGACCGCGTCCGCCAGCCGGGCCGGGTCGAGCGGGCCGTCGAGCCATACCGGCAGCGGCATGTGGTACGCCGTGGCGGCCAGCCCGAGGCGCTCGGTCAGCCACATGCCGTGCTGGGCCGGGGTGGCGGTGCTCATCGCGGAACCTCCTGCGGTGGTGCGGGGGCGAGCTCGCGCGCCGCGTGCTCGAACAGCTCGGTGACCCGCCCGGCGAGCGTGTCCATCTCGGACCGGTCGAAGGCGTGGTGGTTCCAGAGCAGGTGCGCGACCAGCCGGCCGTCCGGGTGCTCGACCACGGCCAGTTCGGGCGCCTGCAGGTCGGGCAGGCCGCCGGGCGTGGGCCAGTCCGCGTCCAGGGCCCGGGGCAGCTCGAACGTCTCGGACTCCAGGCCCGGCAGGTGCGCCTGGCCGCCCCAGGTCTCCACGCGCAGCCAGGCCGCGCCGGTGTGCCGCAGGTAGAACTCGGCGAACGGGTAGTGCTGGTGGTCCAGCGCGTCCAGCACGGTGCGCCGGGTCCGGGCCAGCAGTTCGGTGGTGGACGGCGCGCCGGAGGTGTCCACGCGCAGCAGCAGGGACTGGCTCAGGCAGCCGATCAGCGTCTCGCTGCCGGGCCGGGTGCGGCCGGGCACCGGGGACATCAGCAGGATGTCGTGGGTGCCGGTGCGTTCGGACAGGGCCGCCGCCCAGCACGACGCGATCAGCATGAACGGGGTCGCGCCCTGGGCGGCTGCGGCCCGGCGCAGCCCGTCGCCGAGCGGGCCGGGCAGCGGGAACTCCAGCGCGGCGCTGCGCAGCCGGACCGCCTCCCGGCGGCCTCGGAACGGCTCCAGGTGGGCGGGCGCGCCGTCGAGCACCCGCCGCCAGTGCGGCACGGTCGTCTGCCAGCGCTGCCGGGTGTACGCCACGAAGTCACGCAGCGGCGTCGCGGCCGCCGGTCCGGCACCGCCGCGCGCGGGCGTCCCCGGCAGCGGATTGCCGCTGCGTTGTGCCGCATAGGCGGCGCCGATCTCGTGCAGCAGCGGCCCCATCGACGCGCCGTCGCAGACCAGGTGGTGCACGGCCAGCCCGAGCACGTGGTCGTCGGGGCCGACGGTGGCGACCATCGCCCGCACCAACGGCCCGCGTTTCGTGTCGAAACCGCCTTCGCGGTCGGCCCGGCACAGCTGCCCGGCGTGGTCGAGGTCGCGGGCCGCGACGGCGGTCACCACGGGCGGGCAGTGGTCGAGCACCCGCGCCCGGTGCCGCCCGGCCGGGTCCCGGTCGAACACGGTGCGCAGCGCCTCGTTCCGGTCAGCGACCGCGGTCAGCGCCCGTTCCAGCAGCACCGGATCGAGTTGGTCGTACACCCGGACGCCGACGCTGATCGGCCCGACGTCCCGCGGCTCCCCGGTCGCCCACATCCAGGCCAGCATGCTCTCCTGAGTGGATGCCAACGGCATCTCCCCGGCCGCCACCCCGCCGTCCTCGCCCCCGGCGGACGAGCGCCACTCGGCCGCCGGGCGGTGATCGCCGTTTCGGGACGAAACCTGTGGTCCGACCGCACTTTCCGTCCACAAACGGCGATCATCCTCTGCCGGAGCCGGAGCCGGAGCCGGAGCCGGAGCCGGAGCCGGTGACAACGCCTGCGCCGGCTGCTCGGCGGTGGCGGGCGCGGCGGTGAACCGGTCGGCCTGGTCGGCGAGCAGCGGGGTGTCGAAGATGAGGGAGACGGGCACCTCGCGGCCGAATTGGGTGGCGGCCAGGGCGGCCAGGTGGGTGGCGCGCATCGAGTCGCCGCCGAGGGCGAAGAAGTCGTCGCCGACGCCGACCTCGGGCACCCGCAGCACCTCGCGCCACAGTCCGGCGAGCGCGATCTCGGCCGCCGTGCGGGGGGCGACCCGCGCCGGGGCCGACGCGAACACCTCCCGCAACGCCGCCTTGCGCACCTTGCCGCCGTCGTTGCGCGGCAGTGCGGCCACGGCGACGATCCGGTTCGGCAGCTCGTACGGCGCGAGCCGCTCGGCCAGGAACGCCCGCAGCTCGGCCAGCGCCGACGGGTCGCGCAACTCGACGGCCGCGGCGACCGTCGCGCCCATCACCGGATGCGGCAGCCCGAGCACGGCCGCGCCGGACACCGCCGGGTGCTCGTGCAGCGCCGCCTCGACCCGCAGCGTGGAGACCCGGTACGCACCCGCGTTGACCAGGTCCGATTCGCGGTCGACGAGGAACAGGTAGCCGTCGGCGTCGCGGTAGCCGAGGTCGCCCATGCGCACCCAGCCGTCGCGGAACACCGCGGCGCTCGCGCCGGGATCACCGTGGTACGCCCGCACGGCGTCGCCCGCGCGCAGCCACACCTCACCGGTCTGCCCCGGCCCGGCGACGCCGCCGTCCGCGGTGAGGATGCGCAGCTCCGCCCCGCCCTCGGCGCGCCCGACCGAGGCGGGCCGCTCGGGATCGAACACCATGCTGGTATGTGCCGGAGCGGCCTCGGTGGACGTGTAGTTGTTGACGATCACGGCCTCCGGCAGCGCTTCGGCAAGCGCTCGCGCAACTGCGGGAGGAAGAGCCGCGGCGGTGCACGACACCAGCTGCACCGCGTCGAGGTCGCACTCGGCGAACACACCCGCCTCCAGCAGCGCGCTCGCCATCGCGGGCACCAGGAACAGGGTGCCGACGCCCAGGTGCTGCGCCGTCCGGGCGTACACCCACGGGTCGAAGGCCGGGACGGTGACCACGGTGGGCCGCGCGACCAGCGCGGTGACCAGCATCGTCTGCGCGGCGTTGGTGCCGATCGGGAACGCGTGCAGCGCGTGCCGCGAGTGCGCCAGCGGCGGTCGCGCAGGTTCGAGCCCGTGGGTGAGGCTGGCGTGGCTCGCGGCGACACCTTTGGGCGTGCCGGTGGTGCCGGAGGTGTAGACGATCTG
Organism: Catellatospora sp. NPDC049133; assembly: GCF_040648455.1. Classification (NCBI taxonomy): domain Bacteria; kingdom Bacillati; phylum Actinomycetota; class Actinomycetes; order Micromonosporales; family Micromonosporaceae; genus Catellatospora; species Catellatospora sp. NPDC049133. The sequence goes on along the minus strand of NZ_JBEZDT010000015.1, from coordinate 140,724 downwards.
CGCGGTCTGTCCCGGTTCGACGGTGACCGGCGGCGATGTCCGGTCACCCGAGTCCAGCTCGGACAGTGCCCAGCCGCCCGCGCCGACGACGACCCGGGCCCCTGCATGGTCGAGCAGCTCCCGCAGCCGGGCCTCCGGCGACGTCGCCGACAGGGGCACGGCGACCGCGCCGACGCCGGTGACGGCCGCGTACGCGACCGCGAAGTCGAGCCAGTCCGTGCCCTCGAACACCAGGCCCACCCGGTCGCCGGGCGCGACGCCCCTGCCGAGCAGCCCGTGCCCGACCGCGGTGGCGCGGGCGTGCCACGCCGCCGCGGTCAGTGCCGGCTGCCCCGCGCCCTCCCCTGCCGCCAGTCGCAGCGCGACGTGTCCGGGTCGCGCCGCCGCGAGGGCGGCCAGCAGTTCGGGGAGGGTGCGGGGCCTCATCGGATCACAGCAGCCAGAGCGGTACGGCCGCGGCGAGCGCCTGCGCGCCGGTGTCGTTGGGGTGGATGTGGTCGCCGCTGTCGTACGCGGGCAGGACCTTGCTGGGCGCCGCCGGGTCGCGCAGGATCTGGTCGAAGTCGAGCAGCCCGTCGAAGCCGTTGTCAGCCCGCAGCCACGTGTTCACGGCCTGGCGGACGGCCTCCTTCTCCGGCGTCCAGGTCGAGTAGCCCTCGAACGGCCCGAGCGTGGCGACGACCACCCGCAGGCCGCGGTCCTTGGCCTGCAGGGTGAGCTGGCGCAGCCCGTCGATGATCTGAGCGGCCGGGAAGCCGGACAGGTGCACGTCGTTGATGCCGAGTTCCACGATGACGGTGCGTACGCCGGGCTGGCTGAACACGTCGTCGTCGAGGCGGGCCAGGGCGCTGTCGCCCAGGGCCGGGGAGTTGATGGCCAGGCCGTCGCGGGTGACCTGGTTTCCGGCGAGGCTGACGTTGAGCACGCCGGGGTCGGCCAGCGCGGGCCAGGTGCCGGTGATGCGCCCGGCGAGGTAGTCGGGCCAGCGGGTGTTCGCGCCCAGGGTCGAGCCCGAGCCGTCGCTGATCGAGTCGCCGAGCACGACGACCGTGCCCAGGCCGGTCTTCGTCAGGACCTCGATCCCGGCCAGGTAGTAGAAGTGGTTGTAGGCCGCGGTCTGGCCGGTGCCGTCGGCGGTCTCGGCCTTGTCGCCCGCGTAGACGTACGAGGTCTGGCGGGCGGTCCAGTGCCAGGACGTCGCGCCGGTCGCGGTCGGCAGGTAGAGCGTGACCGCGAGTTCCCCGGTCGCGGACACCGGCAGGTCGATCGGGTCGGTCAGCAGCTCCGCGCCCTTGTAGACGGTCGCGGACTCGCTGCCGTTGAAGGTGACCTCGCGGATGCTGCCGGGCTGCAGGGTCGGCGAGCCCGGGGTGGCGGGCAGGCCGACGCTGGCGTGGCCGATGGTCAGCGGGCCGGTGCCGTACGCGTTGGTGATCCGCAGGCGCACCTTCTCGCCGCCCAGGGAGACCCGCACGAGCTGGCGGATCGACTGGTCGGTGAAGCCGTTGAGCGAGCTGCCGGTGTTGGCCAGGCTCGGCGCGGTGAGTGCGGTCCCCCAGGTCCCCACCCAGCGGCCGGGCAGGCTGCCGGAAGCCGGGCCGGCCCCCGCGACCAGGGTGGTCGCGAGCAGGCCGAGGCCGGCGAGGCCGGCGGCGACGCGCCGGCGGACCCGGCCCGTCCCGGCACGCGATACGCCGCGCGTCGATTCTGTGATCACTTGTGGAACCTCCGTCGATTCCCGAGGGGGATGTGGCGGGCTGTCCCGCCGACGCGACCACGATGCCAATAAACAGTTAAGTTTCTTAGGTACAAAGCTGTGATCAAGGCTGCCGGTTCGGATGATTTAAATGGCCCCATCTATCGATGGCATCTAGGCGACGGGCCGCCCGGGGGGCGCCGGGCGACCCGCCGCCTATCCCTGAGGGGCCAGGGTCCTGACGCCCGCGGCGCCGCGCTGGGCGGGCTCCCGCAGGCACGACTCGACGATGTCCGCGGCACGGGCCGCACCGCCCGCGGCCAGCACCTCGGCCCGCATAGCGGCGACGCCCGCCGCGACGCGGGGGTCCGCGGCCACCCGGCGTGCCGCCTCGCGCAGGCCGGCCGGGGTGAGCCCGGCCAGGTCCAGTGAGGCGCCGATGCCGGTGTCGACGATGCGGGCGGCGTTGAGGTCCTGCTCCAGGGTCCGGGCCACGGCGATGTGCGGGACGCCGGCCTGCACGCCCTCCATCACCCCGCCCAGCCCGCCGTGGGAGATGAACACCCGCGCGTGCGCCAGCACCGATAGCTGCGGCACCACCGGCATGACCTGCACGTTCGGCGGCGGCGTGCCCAGCGAGCGCGGGTCGAGGCGGCGGCCCACGGCGAGCACCACGTGCCAGGGCGTGCCCGCGAAAGCGTCGAACACCAGGCGGTAGAAGTCGGGCCAGTGGTTGTTGAGCGTGCCCAGCGACACCAGCGCCACCGGCGCGCCGTCGGCCGGCGGCGACCAGGGCACGTCACCGGCGCGCGAGGTCGTGCACGGCCCGACGAAACCGAACTCCTCGCCGAACGCCTCGCCCGCGTACTGGAACGCCCTCGGCAGGAAGGCCAGGTGGCGCACCACCCGCGGGGCGAGGAACTCGTCCGCGGGCAGCCCGGTCAGGCCGCGCTCGGCGAGGAAACGCTCCAGACGCAGGTGGTATTCGGCCAGCGTGGGATGGGTGAAGTCGACCGGGACCGCCTCGTTGAGCGACCACGGGCCCGCCGAGACGATCATCGGCCAGAGCTGGATCGCGGGGATGCCGTGGGAGTGGGCGAACACGTGCCCGGCGAACGCCATCCGGTCGAACAGCACCAGGTCCGGCGGGTCGGCCAGCAGGGCGGGCTCCAACTGCGGCAGGGTGTGCTCGGTCTCGGCGAGGAAGTTGAGCAGGCTGCGTCCGATGTGCTCGGCGCGGGCCGGAGTGCGCGCCTGCGGATCGGTGTCGCCGGGCCGGGTCGAGGTGTACGGGATCACCCGCGCCCCCGCCGCCGCCACGTACGCGGCCCGGTCGGCGGGGGCGGCGTAGCTGACCCGGTGCCCGCGCCGCACCAGCTCGGCGACCACGCCCAGGGTCGGGAACAGGTGCCCGAGCGCCGGGATGTTGAAGAACGCGATGTGGTTACCCATGCCGCGCCGCCACTGCGAAGACCGGGAGTCCGGCGTCGTCGGGCATGGCCCGCAGCAGCGCGACGACCTCGTCGGCCATCGCCGCGGCGGTGTCCGCGGTGAACAGCGCGGTGTCGTAGCGCAGCGTCAGCTCCAGCCCGTCGGGCTCGCGCCAGGCATCGATCCCCAGGTCGTGCAGGATCTGCGGGGCGGCCTGGGCGAACGGCCGCCAGTGCGGATCGACCGCCCCGCCGGCGGTATGCGTGTGCAGCGCCGCCGTCACCTGGAAGACCGGGGTGCGGGAGCGGTCGGCGTCCGGATCGACGGCGGCGACGACCTGCCCGAACGGCACCGACTGGCGGGCCAGCCCGTCGATGGTCGCGGCGCGGACCCGGCCCAGCAGCTCGCCGAGATCCGGCTCGCCGGACAGGTCGACGCGCAGCGCGATCGTGTTGGCGAACAGGCCCACCGTGCGCTCGGTCTCCTCCAGCAGGCGGCCGGACACCGGCATGCCCACGCACAGGTCGGTCTGCCCCGAACGCCGCGCGAGCACCACCAGCAGCGCGGTGACCAGCACCATGTACGGCGTGGCCCGGCGCTGCCGGGCGAAGCGGTCGAGGGCGTCCGCGACCGGCGCGGCGACGTGCACGTCGATCTGGCCGCCGCGCAGCGTCTTGGCCGGCGGCCGGGGCAGATCCGCGGGCAGCTCCAGCGGCGGCACCCCGCGCAGCCGGTCGGCCCACCAGGCCAGATCCTCGTCTCCGGTGGTGTCGGCGCACTGCCACGTGGCGAAGTCGGCGTAGCCGATGAACGGCTCGGGCAGCGTTTCGCCCCGGTAGAGCGCCACGGCCTCGCGCTGCAGGATCATGGTCGACTCGCCGTCGGCGAGGATGTGGTGCACCGCCAGGCACCAGACGTGGTCGGCCGGTCCGAGGCGGATCAGCCGGGAGCGCACCAGCGTGCCGCCGGCCAGGTCGAGCAGCGCCCTGGCCAGTTCCGCGACCAGCTCCCGCGCCCGCGCGGGCGGGTCGGCCTCACCGGACACGTCGAGCAGCTCCGTCACCAGGCCGCCGGGTGACGCGATCACCTGACGCGGCCCGTCGGGGCCGACGGCGAACGTGGTGCGCAGGGCGTCGTGCCGGTCGGCGAGCGCGCCGACGGCCGCGGTGAACGCGGGCACGTCCAGCGGCGCGGTGATGCGGTCCGCGATCAGCACGATCGGTGACGCATCGCCGTCGTACGCGGTGCACAGGTGCCACCACCGCTGCTGCAGCAGGGACAGCGGCGCGGTGCCGGACGGTGTGGCACGACGCGGGATGACCTGCACTCAGCCCACCTCCTCGTCGACCAGCGATGCCAGTGAATCCATCGACGCCTGCCTGTCTTACGGTGGAACCGGGCGACACGGCGCGCCGGGGTGGGCGCACGGTACGGGCCACGGCGGAGGTCATCCACGCATGGGCATATAACTGATAGCACAGTTGACCTTTACTGTAAATATTCCTTCCAGAACTGATCTCCAGCCTGGCCAGCGTGTACACATCCGTCCGATATGGCATGCCGCAGCAGCGGGGTGACCAGTGCGGGCAGGCCGGCGAGCCGGTGACCGGGCACGAACCGGCGCAGCGCGCCCGGCGCGATCGTGCGCAGCGCGGCCGCTCCGCGCACCGCCCACAGGGCACGTTCCACCGCCGCGACATCGCCCAGCACCGCATACGCCGCGACGCCGTAGCAGAACGCGGCCAGCCACAGCTGCAGCAGCAGCGAGTCCGCCACGACCCGGCGCATCCGGCCCGCCGGGTCGCACGCCCCGACCGCGGCGGCATACCGCTCGAGCAGGTCGGGCAGGGTCAGGCCGGACGGGGCGAGGAAGGCGTCGGCGAGCACCGCCCGCCAGCCGTCGCCGTCGGGCACCTGGCACACCACCACCCCGTCGAACAGCAGCAGGTGCGGCACCACCGGCGGCACCAGCACCCTGGCCCAGTCGCCGGGCGGGCCGCCGAACAGCGCGGCGTGGCGCGGGCCCTGCAGCACGTCGTTGCCGATCAGCGAGTCGCCCTGCTCGTGCTCGGCCAGATTCGGGGAGCTGACCAGCGGCGCCATCCCGTGCTCGCGGGCGAAGCGCAGCAGCAGCACGTCGTCGGGCTCGCCGGGTTCGGCCGGGAACTCGGCGAGCGCGTGCGCGACCGCGGTCGGCAGGACGACGGCGGTCGTCGGCACGTACGGGTCGAGCAGCGGCACCCAGCCCGCACCCGCCAGCGCGGCCAGCCGCACCGCCGGCGACGTGCGCGAACCCCACTCGGTGAACAGGCACAGGATGCGGTCGGGCTGCGCCGCCACCGCCGCCCGCACCAGCCGGGCGAAGCCGGGCGCGAGGCGCATGTCGTCCTGCACCAGCAGCCGGTGGGTGCAGCCGGGATCGGCGGTCCGCCAGGCCAGCCGGGCGGTGCGCAGCGCGCTGCGCGGCCCGTCGGGCTCCGGGTCCTCGACCACCTCGAAGTCCAGCCCGGGCTGGCTCGCAGCCAGGGCTTCGGCCTCCAGACGGCGGCGCGGATGCGCGGTCACCGCGGCCGAAATCAACGCGTGCATTTAAGTATCTTAACTGTTAAGTTTGTTGATGTTACCGGCTGTCGAGAGGACGTCACCATGAGGCCCCGACTGCGCCGTTGGCTCGACCTCGCACGCCTGCTCCGCCACGCGGGCCCGCTGCCCGTGACGGTCGCGCTGCTCGTCAGCACCGCGTTCGGGCTGGCCCCGATCGTGTTCATGGTGTGCATGGCGGTGCTGCTGTCCAAGGTGCCCGCGGTCGCTCGCGGCGAGCCCGCGCTCGGCGCCGCCGTCGGGCTCACCCTCGCCGCGCTCGTCGCGCAGCAGTTGCTCGGCCCGCTGCAGCTCGCACTGGCCGAACTGGTCGCGCGCCGGGTCGACGGGCACTGCGTGCAGCGGGCGCTGCGGGCGGCGTACACCGAGGCGCCGGTCGCGGCCCTGGAACGCCCCGGCACGCTGGACCTGCTCACCGACGTACGCACGGCGATCGACCGGGCCAGCCCGTCACCCGGCCAGGCCGCCGCGGCGCTGCCCGCGCTGCTGGCCCGCTACGCCGGGCTCGCCGGGGCGGTCGTGCTCATCGCCGTGGTGCTGTCCCCGCTCACCGGCCTCGTCGTCGCGGTGACCGCGCTGGTCATCCGGTTCGGGCAGCGCGGCTCGCTGGGCCGCTTCGCGGCGGCGTGGGACGCGCTGTCGCCGCAGCGCCGCCGCCTGGCGTACACCCGCACGCTGACCACCGGCACCGCCGCGGCCAAGGAGATCCGGGTGCTCGGGCTGCTCGGCTTCCTCACCGCGCGCCTGGACACCGAGCACCGCGGCTACCTCGATCCGATCTGGAGCAAACGGCGGCGGCTGCTGCTGCGCCCGTTCCTCGGCTTCGCCCTGGCCGGGCTCGTCGGCGCGACCCTGGCGCTGACCGCGGTCGCCCAGGCCACCGCGAGCGGGCAACTCGACCTGCTCGGCTACGCCGTCGCCGTGCAGGCGGTGCTGGTGCCGATCCGGTTCGGCGTCTACTTCCCCGAGGCCGACGTGCAGACCCAGTTCGGCGGCCGCGCGCTGGCCGCGCTGACGAACTTCGAGCATGCGGTACGCGGTGTGGCCCTGCCCGGGACCGCCCCCGCGCCCGCCCCGCAGCACGAGATCAGGTTCGCGCAGGTCGGCTTCGCCTACCCCGGCGGCCGCCGCGTGTTCACCGATCTCGACCTGGCCATCCCCGCCGGGCGGTGCACCGCGATCGTCGGCCTCAACGGGGCCGGCAAGACCACCCTGGTGAAACTGCTGACCCGCTGCTACGACCCCGACCGCGGCGCGGTCACCGTCGACGGCCACGACCTGCGCGACCTCGACCCCCGCTCGTGGCAGCGGCAGCTCGCCGTCATCTTCCAGGACTTCAACCGCTACGAACTGACCGCAGGCGAGAACATCGGCCTCGGCACGGGCACCCCGGCCGCCTGGCACGCCGCGGCGGCCCGCGCCGGCGCGCAGGACCTGCTCCACGACCTGCCCGCCGGCCTGGACACCCCGCTGCACGCCCGCTACACCGGCGGCCGCGACCTGTCCGGCGGCCAGTGGCAGCGCGTCGCGCTGGCCCGCGCCCTGCACGCCGTCGACCGCGGCGCGCGCCTGCTGGTGCTCGACGAACCCACCGCCGCCCTCGACGTACGCGCCGAGGTCGAGTTCTTCGACCGCTTCCTCACCCAGACCGAGGGCCTGACCAGCGTCATCATCTCGCATCGCTTCTCCACGGTGCGGCGCGCCGACCAGATCCTGGTGCTCTCCGACGGGCACGTGGTCGAACACGGCGACCACGACACGCTGATCGCCGCGGGCGGCCACTACGCCGAGATGTTCGCGCTGCAGGCCAGCCGGTTCCGCGACGACCTGGCGGCCGCCGCATGAGGACCCTGCGCACCGCGCTCGTCTTCGTGTTCGGCCTGGCCTGGGCCGCCGACCGGCGCAAACTCGCCATCGGCGTCGGCCTGATCACCGGCGGCTACCTGGCGACCCCGTTCATCGGCTTCCTGCTGCGCGACTTCACCGACGTGGCGCTCGCCGGGGCGACCGGTCCCGCGACCGCGCTGGCCGTCGGCGTCGCGACGCTGCTGGTCGTGGAGCTGATGCTGGGGCACTTCGCGCACCTGTACTACTTCGAGGTCGGTGAGCAGGCCGGCACCGTGCTCGACCGGCGGCTGCTGACCCTGGCCAACGGGCAGCCGACCGTGGCCCACCTCGACGACCCCGGCTTCGCCGACACGCTCGCGCTGGCCGCCCAGGACGCCGCCCAGACCCGGCAGTCCCTGGAAGGGCTGCTGCACCTGGGCGGGCTGGTGCTGCGGGCCGCCATCACCACGGTCATCCTCGCCGCCGTCGACCCGTGGCTCGCCCTGCTGCCGCTGGCCGCGGTGCCGCCGGTGCTCGTCGCCCGCCGCGCCGCGAAACTCGCCGAACGCGCCCGCGAGCACACCGCCGAAGCCGGGCGGCTGTCGAGCCACCTGCTCACGCTCGCCGCCGACGCCGACGCGGTCAAGGAGATCCGGCTGTGCGGCGCGGACGAGTTCCTGCTCGCCCGGCAGGCCGAGACGTGGACCCGCATGACCGAGACACTGTGGGCGGCGCACTGGCGGGCCGCGCTGCTGCGCGGGTGCGGGCAGCTGCTGTTCGCGTTCGCGTACGGCGGGGCGATCCTGCTGGTGCTCGGCCGCGCCGTGGACGGCACCGCGACCGTGGGCGAGGTCATCCTGGTGGTGACCCTGGCCGTGCAGATCAGCGTGCAGGTGGCCGGGGCGATCGGGCTGCATGCCACGGTCGCCGCCGCCGCTCGCACCGCCGACCGCTTCGCCGAACTGGCCGCCGCCGCACCCCGGCCGGAGTCCGCGACCGCGTCAGCCCCGCGGCGGCTGCGGCACGGCATCCGCCTGGACGGCGTCACCTTCGCCTACCCGGGCGCGGCCGAGCCGACGCTGCGCGACGTCGACCTGACCCTGCCCGCCGGGGCGACCGTCGCGCTCGTCGGCGAGAACGGCGCGGGCAAGAGCACCCTGGTCAAGCTGCTCTGCGGGCTGTACACCCCGACCGGCGGCGTGCTCACCGTCGACGGCACGGACCTGGCCCGGATCCCCGCCGAGTCGTGGCATCGGCGGATCGCCATGCTGTTCCAGGACTTCGCGCGGCTGCACTGGACCGTCCGTGACAACGTCGGCGTCGGCGAGCTGCCCCTGCGCGACGACGACGTGGCCCTGCGGGCCGCGATCCACCGAGGCCGCGCCGGGCGCGCCGTCGAGCAGGCCGGGGGCCTGGACGGACTGCTCGGCAGGGGGTACGCCGACGGCACCGAGTTGTCCGGCGGCCAGTGGCAGTCGCTCGGCCTCGCCCGGTCGCTGATGCGGCCCCGGCCGCTGCTGCTCGCGCTGGACGAGCCCGCCGCCGCGCTCGATGCCCACGCCGAGAACGCCCTGTTCACCCGCTTCGCCACGGCGGCCCGGCGGGCGGCGCGCGGCTCCGGCGCGATCACCCTGTTCGTCTCGCACCGCTTCTCGACCGTACGCGCCGCCGACCTGATCGTCGTGCTGCGCGACGGCACGGTCGCCGAGCAGGGCAGCCACGACGAGCTGATGGCCCGCGGCGGCCTCTACCACGACCTGTTCACCCTGCAGGCCAAGGCCTACGCCTGACACCGCGGCTCCTGGTCGGCACGGAGGAAGGGCACCTTCACAACGCTCCGCGTTGTAGCAGGCGCCCTTCTTGACAACGAAGGCCCGCGACCTCCCTCACCGGGGCGGTGGTCGGATTTGCGACGGGTCCTAGGCACGATCGCGCGATCAACTTACCGTGTGCGCCATGACCGCCTCTCCGCTGCGCCACGCCGCCCCCGGCGACGACGTCGCGCGTACCCATAACCCCGCTCGCCCGCACCGCACCGCCGTCGCTGTCGCCGGTGTGCTCGTCCTCGCCCTGCTGGGCACCGCCGCCTGCGGGAAGAAAGGCGAGCCGCAGGCCACCGCCAGCGCCAACACCGTGATCACGGACAGCCCCGGGACCAGTGCGAGCGTCCTGCCGTCCGGCTCCGCGGCGGCGACGCCTCAGCCGTCGGCGACCGGTGGCGGCGGCAACGGCAGCGGAGCGCCGACCTTCCCGAAGACGGCCAAGGACTACGGCCTGGCCGCGCTGGCCGCGTGGGCGTCGGGCAGCAAGTCGAAACTCGACCTGTACGCCGTGCAGGCAGCGGTGTCGCAGTTCATGGGTCACGGCAAGCCCAACAGCCAGTGGACCACGCTCAACTGCTCGGCCGCCGGCAGCGGGCGCACCGCCTGCGACTACCGCAACGCGCACGGCGACGACACCCGGCTGACCATGGAGGACACCCAGCTGGGGCACCCGACGGCGGTCGTCGACGTGTTCGTCAACCGCACCCAGTACCCGACAGACGCCGCCGGGTACGTCGGCTTCTTCATGGCCGCCTGGGGCGACGGCAACAAGCAGCGGATGACCCGCTTCTCCAGCTCGTCGATCGCGAACATGTTCTCCGGCAAGACCCCGCCGACCGGCAGCCAGACCGAGGCCACCCAGAACGGCAGCAACTGGACCGTGAAGGTGACCGGCCTGCCGCTGGGCTCCGGTAACTGGACGTTCACCGTCAGCGGCGGCAAGCTCGGCGGCGGCAACGCGATCACCGCGGCGAAGGTCGACTGATCGGACCGGCCCCGGCGGATCGGTTGGCCGGACGCTCCATGATGGAGCACATGGTGGTAACCGGACGTGATCCTGACGGGGCGCTGCAGCTGTGGCGGGTGGGCCGTCGCCGTCTGGCGTGGCGGCCCCGGTCGGCGAGCAGCGGCTCTCACGAGCCGGGGCCGTTCCCCGACCTGCCAGGGCGGCTGGTCGGGCAGGCGCTGGAATGGGTGCCCGCACTGGCCGCCACGGTCGTCGTCTGGCCGTGGCGGCGGTGCGCCGGCCGCTGGCCGGTCGTCGCGTACACCCTGGGCATGGCGGACCAGTCCGGCTACCACTACCACGAGGTCGTGCACAGCCGCGCCGCCGCCGACGCGCTCGCCGTGCGGTGGGCCGCCGAGATCCGAAAGCATGGCCGGCCGCAGGGCCGCGAGCCGGACGAGGTCGTGCCGGACCGACACCACCTGCTCGACGACTGGCTCGGCGGCGGGGGCGCATAGACTTCGCCGTGATCGGGTGACGGCGACGCGGGGGGCGAGACGAGTGTCCGAGGCTGACCAAGGGCTTGCCGGCGCGCCGCCGATCCTCAGCGATGTGCCCGGCTCGTTCACCTGGCGGGTGCTGCACGACCGGCATCCGGCGATCATCGAGCAGGTCGCGGCGGCGTTCCCGTATCCGCCGCGTATCCGTGCGGCCCTGGCGCGGCTGGCGCGGGACGCCGTGTCCGGCGTCGTGGAGCCGCTGCCCGCCGACGCCCACGACGCCGCTGACTGGGCCCGCTGGAGCGCGCCCTACCTGGGCATGGCCTGGTACGACGTGCCGTTCCTGTGGGCCGAGAACTACTTCTACCGGCGGCTGCTGGAAGCTGTGGAGTACTTCCGGCCCGGCCCGTGGCGCGGGCTGGACCCGTTCACCCCGCAGAAGTCGGCCGAACTGGCCGACCCGGCGCTCGACGCCGACCTCGCCGCGCTGGCCGACCTGGCCGGTCGTCCCGCCGAGGAGCAGCTGACCGCGGCCGTGGACGCGGCGCTCTGGGGCAACCGCGCCGACCTGGCCACCCGCGTGTCCAACCCCGAGGCCGAGCACCGCAAGCAGGCGTCCGACCTGGTCGCCGACGACAGCGCGGCGCTGCGGCGGCTGCTCGCGCCGGGCACCGGCGGCACGGTGTGCCTGGTCGCCGACAACGCCGGGCGCGAACTCATGCCCGACCTGGTGCTGATCGACGTGCTGCTGCGCAACGGGCTGGCCGACCGGGTCGAGCTGCACCTCAAGCCCCAACCGTACTTCGTCTCCGACGCCATGCTGCACGACCTGCTGTCCTGCCTGCGACGGCTGGCCGAGACGGCCCCGGGGCTGCGGGAACGGCTGTGGTCGGCGCTGGACGACGGGTCGCTGGAGGTGCTCACGGACGGGTTCTACTGCGAGCCGCTGAGCTATCACGACCTGCCCGGCGACCTGGCCGCGCGGTTCCGGGCGGCGAAGCTGACGATCGTCAAGGGCGACCTGAACTACCGCCGCCTCGTCGGAGACCGCCACTGGCCCGCGCACACCCCGTTCGACGCGGTGACGGAGTACTTCCCCGGGGCGGTCGCGGCGCTGCGTACGCTGAAGTCGGAGGTGCTGGTCGGCGCACCGGACGTGGCGGCGCTCGACGCCGCCGGGCCGGGCTGGCGGCTGGACGGCACGCACGGGCTGATCCAGGTGCGGGCAGCCGCGGTCGGCAGACCATGATCGCGTGGTCGCCGACCTGAGCCGCGACGGCCTCGCCCGGTCTGTGCTCGAAGCCCACCCGTAGCATCCGCCCGAGAACCTCGCCGACCGTCGCACCGTGCCTGACACGGCCGGACCGGCCCGGTGGCAACGCCGGTCAGCGGCGGCTGAACAGGTTGCGCAGGTTCGAGACGCCGATCGCGACGGCCGCGGCGACGGCGAGCACCCCGAAAGCGATCCGCAGGTTCGTCACCAGCAGCCAGGTCAGCCAGCCCAGCCCGACGACGATGGCCAGGCTCGCCAGGAACAGCAGCAGGCGGCGGCGCAGCACCGCCTCGACGGCCATCACCGCCAGCACCGCAAGCGTGCACGCCAGCAGCAGCGAACCCTGCTCCAGCAGCAGCGCGAACCCGAGCAGGAGCAGCAGTACGGACAGCGACGCCCCGGCCCAGAACCGCAGCAGCGCCCCGGCCGGGGCGGCGACGTCGGGCACGACGCGGTTGCGCAGGTGCGCGTGCGGCGGCGGCAGCGGCGGCACCCCACCCACCGCGCGGAGCTGGTCCCGTTCGTTGACCGCGGCGCGGCGGCGGGCCCGCAGCTGCGCCACGGACTGCTCCTGCGCGTTCAGGGCGGCGGCCGCGCCGTCACCGCCGCGGCGGCTCGCGGTGACCGTCGGTGGCAGCACCTCCAGCCCGGCCGACATCCGCCGCAGCTCGTCCTGGCCGTCGGCGATCCGGCCGTCGAGCTCGGCGATGGTCTCCGCCAGTTCGCGGGCCCGGTCGGCCCCGGCGCGCAGCGCGCGGGCGGGCGTCGGCGGCACCTTGTCCAGCCCGGCCCAGCCGACCGGGTCGCCCCACGAGGCCCGGATCGCGCCGCTGCGCTCGTAGCGGGGACCGGCGGGGGCGCGCTCGCCGCCGAACGGGTCGGCCGTGTCCAGACCCCACAGGCCGCGGTAGTCGCGCACCCAGGGTGTCGCCGAGTCGATCAGGATCGGGGTCCACGGCCGGGCTGTGCCGGGGCCGATCCGGGTCCCGTCGCCGCGGCGGTAGTCGACGTACGGGATGCCGAGGCCTTCGGCGACCTTGCCGCGGGTCCACGGGAACAGCACAGCCCTGACCCGGGTCAGCGTGTTGAGTGCGCCCTCCAGCGCGGGCGGCTGCACCCGCACCAGGTAGTCGCCGGGCAGGTACGCGCCCGAGTGCGAGCCCGCGCCCGCGTTGGCCACCAGGTGCGTGCCCTCGACCCAGGTCAGGTCGGGGTCGTCGGGGCGGCGGCGCAGCTCGTCGCCGACCTCGTCGTGGGAGGAAAGCGCCACCCAGGCGAGCTCGAACCCGTCCTCCGGCGACGGCACCAGGTACAGGGTGAGCTGCTCCCAGTCGGACTCGTGGTCGTTGACGCCGCTGAAACTGGACCGCCAGTCGTTCATCGCGTACAGGAACCAGTACTGGATGACGACGTAGCCGCCGTCCGAGCTGACGTGGGCGTGGTAGGCGTCGGTCTGCGGACCGGCGGCGGCGTACTGGCGCTGCACCGCGGCGGTGAGCCCGCCCGGGACCCGGCCGCGCAGCGTCAGCGACAGGCGCAGCAGCGAGTCGATGAACCGGCCGAGCAGCCCGACCGCAGCCAGCCGGGACACCCCGGTGAACTTCGGCCGGTCCGGCCTGCGCCGCCATTCCCGCAGCTCACGATGCCCCAGGCCGCGTGGGGCGTAACGCAGGAACAGCGCGGCCTCGGGATGCTCCCGGGCCGTTGCGGCCAGCCGGTCGGGGTCCAGCTCGCCGTGGTCGACCAGCAGCGTCGGCGCGCCCCGGGACGTGCGGTGCGAGGCCCACAGCGCCGCTCCGGCCAGGTAGGTGTCCACGGGCATCGGGAAGAACATCTCGCCCGTCGTGAAGCAGAGCACCGGCTCGTATCGGCGCACCAGCGCGCGCAGGTCGACCCCTTCGAGCAGTCCCGCACGGTCGTCTACGCCGGTCACCACCGTAGTGTCACAGCTCCGGCGGGACCGATCAGGCGAAACCTGCTCATACCGTCCCGCCCGCGCCGAGCCGGCGCGGGCGGGACACCGTGCTCAGAAGCCCCGGAACACCTGGCGGAGCAGCGCCAGGTCCGCCTCGCCCGAGGTCTGTACGGCGGCCGGGGTGTGCTGCGGCGAAAGCCGGCCCACGATCAGGCGCAGCCAGGCCTCGGCGGGCAGGCGGAGCACGCCGTCTGCGTCGGCGGGCGCGTCGGTCACCTCGACCTTGTCGGCCAGCCGCAGGCCGTGCACCGCGTCGGGGCCGGTGGTCTCGACGCGCAGGACCAGCGTCCGGCCGTCGAGCGCCTCGGACTTGGCCAGCCAGCCGAACATGCCGCCGAGCGTGCCCGTGAGCAGCGGCACCGCCTCGGCGGCGAGCACGGCCCGCGGGTCGCCGCCGACCCGTACGTCCCAGGAGTGGAAGGTGTACTCGCTCAGCCGCAGGCTCGCCGCGGTGGCCACATCGACCGGCGCGGGCAGGAAGCCCATGTCGATCCGCAGGTCCGCGCGCGTGCCCGCGTCGAGCGACTCGTACTTGGCCAGCAGGGCGTCGTTGGCGGCGAGGAAGCCCTCGGCCCGTGCGGCGGGGGCCATCGCGTCCCAGCGCGCCCATACGCCCTTGTTGAACTCGAAGCCGGGGTTGGGCTCGCCCGCCAGCGCCGCCTCCACCGTCGCGAGGTGGATCTCGGCGCCGCTGCCCAGGTGGCTGAGCACCTGGGACACGTCCCACTCGGACGCGCCCGACGGGCCGGTGAGGTCCGCTTCCGGCAGGTCGCGCACGTGTGCGGCGAGCGTGTCGTGGCCGGACCGCAGCGCGGCGATGGCGGCGTCGGCGGAGCTGGTCATGGGTACTCCTCGGTGATCGCGAAGGTCGTCGGCTGGATCAACCCCGGACCCGACCCGCTTGTTCCGCTCCGACCGAGGCGACCGGGCCGTACCGGGTCTGCACGGCGCGGGTCTGCAGGGCCCAGTAGCGGTCGCCGTAGGACCAGTGCCACCACTCGGTGGGGTAGTTGACCATGCCCACGCCCGACAGCGCGAGCGACAGCACGTCGCGGTGCTCGCGGGCCGTCGCCGATACGTGCGGTGAGGCGGTGAAGCAGGCGTCCGCGCTGGCCAGCGGGCTCGCGTTGACGGCGGTGCCCATGTCCAGCTCCATGCCGTCCTCGGTGCACACGGTCAGGTCGACGGTGCCGCCGGTGCTGTGCGGCGCGACGTCCGGCGGCGAGACGTACTTGCTCGCCTCGGTGTGCAGCCGCTCGGCGTCCCATCCCGGGTGGGCGGCCCGCAGCTCGTCCTTGTAGCCCTCGAAGTACTCGGTCTGCAGGCGCAGCGGCCGGTACGCCTCGATCACCAGCAGCCGCAGCCCGTCCGGCAGGGCCCGCTGCGCGTCCAGCAGGCGCTGGGCGACACCCTCACGCAGGTGGGCGTACGCTCCAGCGGGATCGGCGAGCCGCGAGTCGATCCGCAACTCCGGCACCTCCCGCAGGTCGATCATGGGTTCGCCGGTGTCGCCGAGGGCGATGGCGGAGATCCGGCGGTCGGACAGCAGGATCATGCCGCCGCCTCGCTAATCAGGTCGGTCACGGTGCACAGTCCACCCGACCGGCTGCGAGGTGGACGTTAGCCCGAACGCTCACACCGTGCTCACACCCCGGCTCGCAGCCCGGCGCAGGCGCGTCACCGGCCGATGACGCACCGGCGGGCTAGCATCCGGCAATGACGATTCTCGCGGACGTGACCGGTGACTGGACCGGGGCCAACGGCTTCCGGCTGATGCCTCAGGACCCGTTCGCCGAGTCGCCGGCCACGCTGACGCTGACCACGGCGGCAGGCGGCCACATGACGACGGTCGCTTACACCTGGGCGCACCCGACCGACGGTCCGCAGCAGGGCCTGCTCGCCCTCGGCGCGGGCGAGGAGCCGGGTGCGGTGGTCGGGCTGTGGAGCGACTCGTGGCACCAGCAGCCCGCGGCCAGGACGATGCCCGGCACCGTACGCGACGGCGGGGTCGTCGAGTTGGAGGCCGACTACGGCGGCGGCTGGCGCTGGCGGATCATCATCGACGCCACGGGCGCGACGCTGCAACTGCGCATGGACAACGTGATCCCCGCCGAGCACGCCACGGCCGAGATCGCCGCCGGGCCGTACCCGGCGATGCTCATGACGTTGCGCCGCCGCTGAGACCGCCGACGCCCAGTTCACCGACCGGCCACCCGGGAGGTCACCGCCCGTCGATGCGATGGGCCAGCCATTCCGGCATGCCCGCAGCCCGCACGAACCACTTCGTCCTCAACGGATCGGACGACCTGACCTACCGCCTGGCGCAACAGCTCTCGGAGCGCTACCGCGCCGAGGTCGTGGTGCTGATGACCGAGGCGGAACAGGCCGCGGCACGCGACTTCACCGACCGGACCGGGTCGCGCTGGGACCGCGAACGTCGACCGGCTCACCGTCGTCGCCACCCGGGACGGGCTGACCATGCGCAACCGGCGGCGGTGACCGCCCGATCGTGTCACGTCCATCACCGGCGGGCCCGCCGCCAGTTGGTACCGGTGGTGGGCGCACATCGGGAGACACGGGGAGCTTGGACATGTGGATTCGCAGGTCGCTGCTGGCCGCCGCGGGCACGGCGTACGCGCTGCTGCCGCTGACCGCCGCCGCGGGCGCGCCCGTGCCCGGGGTGCCGGAGCCGGTGGTGCCGGACGCGGTGTACCCGCTGGTCGCTTACGCCGAACCGAACCTGGGCGGGGCGTCGCAGGCGTTCGGCGCGGGCGTGTTCGACGCCGACTCCGGCGGCCTGGGCGCGGTCGGCGGTGACGCCGTGTCGTCGCTGCGCGTGGCCGAGGGCTTCCGCGTGCTGGCCTGCGACCGCACCGCGGCCCGGAGCGCGGACGCCGCCGACGGGCTCGGCTCCTGCCGCTACTTCGACGCCGGCTGGTACGACCGGGTCGGCGGCGGCCTCGACGACAGGATCTCGCTGCTGACCGTGGTCGCCGCGAAGGAGACCGGCCAGGGGGTCACCGTGTACGGCGAGCCCGCGCTGTCCGGCGGCAGACTGCACCTGGGCCCCGGCCGGTACGAGGCGGCCGCGGGCGACCTGGACCGCCTCGACGCCGTCCGGTCCCTGTCCGTGGCCGACGGCCACCAGGCCGTGCTCTGCGACAGCGACCGCTCCACGGCCACCGCCAGCGGCAACCCCGGCCTGTGCCAGGTCTTCGGACCCGGCGAGCACCCGGCGGTCGGCGACGGCCTGGACGGGGCGGTCTCCCTGGTCGCGGTCGGCGGCCCGGCGGTCACCGCGACGAGCGAACCCGGGTTCGCCGGAGCCGCACAGTCGTTCGGCCCCGGGGTCCATCGGGCCTCGGCCGCGCAGCTGGCCACGGTGGGCAACGACGCGATCAGCTCACTGCACGTGGCAGCCGGTCAGCGAGTGCTGGCCTGCGCCGACGACCAGGCCGCGCCGGCCGTGCTGGGAGAGTGCACGCTGCTCGGCTCCGGGGTGCACGAGCTGGCCGGGACGGGCCTCGACGACGGGATCTCCCTGCTGGCCGTGTCGGCGGGCCCCTCGACCGGCCAGGTCCTCACCGCGTACGCCGACGGCGGTTTGACCGGTTCGTCCGGGGCGTTCGGCGCGGGAATGTTCGCCGCCGCCGATCTCGGCACGGTCGGCAACGACGCGATCAGCTCGCTGACCCTCGCCGACGGCGGCCGCGCGGTGCTCTGCGAGCACGACGCCACCGCGCCGGGCGAGGTCGGCGCGTGCCGCCTGTTCACGGCCGGCGACCATGCGACGGTCGGCAAGACCCTCAACGACCAGACATCCTTGATCTTCGTCGCTTCCTGAGCGGTTCCACGCCGGCGCCGGCTTCGCGGCCGGCTCCTCGGCGGCAGCGCCTCGGTCCCCCGTGAAGCCGGAAGGTCGCCTGCCGCTCCATGCGTGCCGGCCGCGTCGAGGCGTGGCCGGCTGAGGGCGTGGAGCCCGCCGCGTCACGCCCCGCCAGCCGGCCTCCCCGTCGGCTCAGCCCGGCCGATGTCCCGAACACCCTCGTCGCCGCCAGACGGACGGCCCGGGTCGCCGCACACGTATTGTCATCGCGCACACACGCTGCGTACCGTCGCCTGCGATGGTCACTCGGCCTGCGGCTACATCTTTTTTGATGTGGGCACATCAAAAAAGATGTAGCCGCTCAATGAGCGGCTCCTCGCACCGGCGCTACCCAGAGTCACCAACGGCACCAGCCCTGCGCCACCGGCCACCTCGTGCCGCGCGCACGCTCTACGCCGTCGGCGTACAACCGCATAATCGCGTTGCGGAGTGAGTGCTCACTCATTTAGAGTCGCCGCCGTGACTGACGCCTCCCCCAGGCGCCGGGTTTCCCCGTTGACCCCCGAGGACCGGCGCGCCGCGATCATCGCGGCGACCCTCCCCTTGCTGCGTGCCGAAGGTGTGCACGTGAGCAGCAAGCGGATCGCCGAGTGCGCGGGTGTCGCGGAGGGGACCATCTTCCGCGCCTTCCCCGACAAGAACGCCCTGATCGCGGCGACCCTCGCCCACGCCTTCGACCCGGCCCCCACCATCGAGTCGATCAAGGCGGTGGCGGGCGACCCCGATGTCAGGTTCCGGCTCAAGACGGCGGTGCGGATCCTCACCCGCCGCTTCCGCGACAACGCCCCGCTGATGATGTCGCTGCGCGGCAGCGGACTCGCCGTGGTCACCACCACACCCGTGTTCGACCCCCGCGAGGCGCTGACCGGCATCTCGGATGCGGTGGCCGAGCTGATCTCCGATGATGCCGACCGGTTCCGGCTGCCGCCGCAGACCGTCGCGTCCCTGCTCATCTCGATGGTGTTCTTCAACAACCGCAACGAGGTCCTCCCCGAAGACCAGATCGTCGACGTCGTCCTGGACGGCGTGCTCTCCCCCGAGGCCAAGAAAGAGCCCGCATGCTGATCACACTCGTACGCCGCCAGCTGCGGCCCTACCGGCGGCACATCTCGCTCGTGGTGCTGCTGCAGTTCGTGCAGACGGTGGCGAACCTGTATCTGCCCACCCTCAACGCCGACATCATCGACCAGGGCGTGGTCAAGGGCGACACCGGCTACATCATGCGCATCGGAGCCGCCATGATCGGCGTCTCGCTGGTGCAGATCATCTGCTCGATCGGGGCGGTCTACGTCGGTGCGCAGGTCGCCAGCGCGCTGGGCCGCGATGTCCGGGCCGCGATCTTCGACCGGGTGCAGTCGTTCTCCGCCCGGGAGGTGGGCCACTTCGGCGCGCCGTCACTGATCACGCGTACCACCAACGACGTGCAGCAGGTCCAGATGCTCGCGCTGATGACCTTCACCATGATGGTCAGCGCGCCGATCATGATGGTCGGCGGCATCGTGCTGGCGCTGCAGCTCGACGTGCAGCTGTCCGGGCTCCTACTTGCCGTGATCCCGGCGCTGGTCCTCGGCATCGGCTTCATCGTGTGGCGGATGCGCCCGCTGTTCCGGGCCATGCAGACCAACATCGACGAGGTCAACCGGGTGATGCGCGAGCAGATCACCGGCATCCGGGTGATCCGCGCGTTCGTCCGCGACCGGCACGAGCAGGAGCGCTTCGCCGGCGCCAACACCGAGCTGACCAACGTGGCGCTGGCCGTCGGCAAGCTGATGGCCTCGATGTTCCCGTTCGTCATGCTCGTCATCAACATCTCGACGGTCGCCGTGCTGTGGTTCGGCGCGCACCGCATCGACAGCGGCGGCATGGAGATCGGCGCGCTGACCGCGTACCTCAGCTACCTGATGCAGATCCTGATGGCCGTGATGATGGCGACCTTCATGTTCGTGATGCTGCCGCGCGCCGAGGTGTGCGCGGAGCGCATCGAGGAGGTGCTCGGCACCGACTCCAGCGTCGTCCCGCCGACCGCGCCGGTCGCCCCGGAAGGGCTGCGGGGGCATCTGGAGCTGCGCGACGTCGAGTTCAGCTACCCGGGCGCGGAGGAGCCGGTGCTGCGCAGCATCGGCTTCAGCGCCCGGCCCGGTGAGACCACCGCGATCATCGGCAGCACCGGCAGCGGCAAGTCGACGCTGCTGCACCTGGTGCCGCGGCTGTTCGACGCCACCGGCGGCCGGGTGCTGGTCGACGACGTCGACGTGCGCGACATCGAGCCGCAGGCCCTGTCCCGGGCCATCGGCTTCGTCCCGCAGAAGCCATACCTGTTCTCCGGCACCGTCGCGTCGAACCTGCGCTACGGCAAGGCCGACGCCACCGACGAGGAGCTGTGGCGGGCCCTGGAGGTGGCGCAGGCCAAGGAGTTCGTGCAGGCCATGCCCGAGGGCCTGGACGCGCCGATCGCCCAGGGCGGCACCAACGTCTCCGGCGGCCAGCGCCAGCGCCTGGCCATCGCCCGCGCGCTGGTCAGCCGGCCCGAGATCTACCTGTTCGACGACTCGTTCTCGGCCCTGGACTACGCCACCGACGCCGCGCTGCGCCGGGAACTGTCCCGCGAGACCGCCGACGCGACGGTCGTGATCGTCGCCCAGCGCGTCAACACCATCCGCGACGCCGACCGCATCCTCGTCCTCGACGACGGGCAGGTCGTCGGCACCGGCACCCACAGCGAACTCATGAACAGCAACGTGACCTACCGCGAGATCGTGCTGTCCCAGCTCACCGAGGAGGAGGCGGCATGAGCGAGCGCAGCGAGCGAATCATGAGCCCCGTGCATCACGTCGGAGCCGAGCGCAGCGAGGTGACGGCGTGACTCAGACCCCCGTACGCCGTGATTCAGGGCCTCGTTTCGGACCCGGCGCGATGATGGCCGGCCCGCCGCAGGGCAAGTCGCTCAACTTCAAGCAGTCCAGCCGCCGCCTGCTGAAACTGCTGGTCCCCCACCGCATCGCCGTCTGGTCGGCCGTGGTGCTCGGCGTCATCGGCGTGGGCCTGTCGGTGATCGGCCCGCGCATCCTCGGCCACGCCACCGACGTGCTGTTCACCGGCATCATCAGCGGCAACATGCCCGAGGGCGCGACCAAGGCGCAGGCCGTCGACGCGGTCCGCGCCCAGGGCAACGGCACGCTGGCCGACATGCTCAACTCGATGGACCTGGTCCCCGGACGCGGCGTCGACTTCGACGCGCTCGGCCGGGTGCTGCTGGTCGCGCTCGGGGTGTACGTCGCCGCGTCGCTGTTCTCCCTGATGCAGTTCCGGATCATCACCACCGTGGTGCAGCGCGCCGTGTTCGCGCTGCGCGAGCAGGTGGAGACGAAGCTGTCCCGGCTGCCGCTGAGCTACTTCGACGGCCAGCAGCGCGGCGAGGTGCTCAGCCGGGCCACCAACGACATCGACAACGTCGCGCAGACGATGCAGCAGTCGCTGAGCCAGCTGATGAACTCGGTGCTCACCATCGTCGGCGTACTGGCGATGATGTTCTGGATCTCGCCCCTGCTGGCGCTGATCGCGCTGGTCACCGTGCCGGTGTCGGTATGGGTGACGATGCGGATCGGCAAGAAGGCGCAGCCGCAGTTCATCGCGCAGTGGGCCGTGACCGGCAAGCTCAACGCCCACATCGAGGAGATGTACACCGGCCACTCGCTGGTCAAGGTGTTCGGGCGGCAGCAGGAGGCGGCCGAGACGTTCCGAGAGCACAACGAGGCGCTGTACAACGCGGGTTTCAAGGCGCAGTTCATCTCCGGCATGATCCAGCCCGCCATGTTCTTCATCGGCAACCTGAACTACGTGCTGGTCGCGGTCGTCGGCGCGCTGCGCGTGGCGTCGGGCTCGCTGTCGCTGGGCGACGTGCAGGCGTTCATCCAGTACAGCCGCCAGTTCAGCCAGCCGCTGAGCCAGGTCGCCGCGATGTCCAACCTGGTGCAGTCCGGTGTGGCCTCCGCCGAGCGGGTGTTCGAGCTGCTCGACGCGACCGAGCAGAGCCCCGAGCCGGTCCCCGCGGCCCGGGTGCGGGACCTGCGCGGGCAGGTCAGCTTCGAGCACGTCGCGTTCCGGTACACCGAGGACAAGCCGCTGATCGAGGACCTGTCGCTGGTCGTCGAGCCGGGGCAGACCGTGGCCATCGTCGGCCCGACCGGCGCGGGCAAGACCACGCTGGTCAACCTGCTGATGCGCTTCTACGAGGTGACCGGCGGGCGCATCACGCTCGACGGCGTCGACATCGCCGCGATGGACCGCGAGGACCTACGGTCCAAGACCGGCATGGTGCTGCAGGACACCTGGCTGTTCGGCGGCACCATCGCCGACAACATCGCGTACGGCGCGGACTCCCCCACCCGGGAGCAGATCGTCGAGGCCGCCAAGGCCGCGCACGTGGACCGCTTCGTGCGTACGCTGCCCGACGGCTATGAGACGGTGCTGGACGAGGACGGCACCAACCTCAGCACCGGCGAGCGCCAGCTGATCACCATCGCGCGGGCGTTCCTCGCCGAGCCGAGCATCCTCATCCTCGACGAGGCGACCAGCTCCGTCGACACGCGTACCGAGGTGCTCATCCAGCGGGCGCTGAACTCACTGCGCAGCGGCCGGACCAGCTTCGTCATCGCGCACCGCCTGTCCACCATCCGCAACGCCGACGTCATCCTCGTCATGGAGCACGGCTCGATCGTCGAACACGGCTCCCACGACAAACTGATCGCCTCCGGCGGCGCCTACGCCCGCCTCTACGAGGCCCAGTTCGCCGGCGCCGCCACCGACTGAAACCAAAGGAAGGGCACCTTCTTAACGGACGTCCGTGTAGAAGGTGCCCTTCCTTCGTTTCGGGGTTGCGGAGGGTGGGTGCGGGTCAGTGGCGGAGGGTGCGCAGGACGCCGGTCAGCATCGGGAGGGTGAAGTCGCCGCCGGAGGTCTCCGGCTGGGCCGCGAGGTAGGCGCGGAGCCGGTCCGCGGTGGCCCGCTGGTCGGGTTCCGGCATGACCAGCACGCCCGCGCGGGTCGCGAGGGTGGCGACGAGGGAGTCGGCGGTGCGGTGCTGACCGTGCGGGAACTCGGCCTGCTCGGGTGAGCCGAACCGGGCCGGTCCGGTGTGCGGCAGGTGCAGGCCCGCCGTCGCGGCGCGCCAGTTGCGCAGCGTGTCGCGCGGGCCGATGACGGCGCTGCCGCCGACCCGCTCCAGTCCGGAGATCCAGTCGACGCGGTCGTCCAGGACGTTCCACAGTCCGGCCAGGACACCGCCGGGCGCGAGCACCCGGGCGATCTCCGGCCCGGCGACCGCCATGTCGAACCAGTGCATCGCGTTGCCGGCCAGCACGGCGTCCACGGAGCCGTCCGGCAGCGGGATCATCTCGGCATTGCCCTGCAGGGCACGGACGCTCGGCAACGTACCGCGCAGCTGCGCCAGCATCGCCGGATCCGGCTCGACCGCGACGACGTCGATGCCCAGCGCGACCAGCGTCGCGGTCAGCTTGCCGGTCCCCGCGCCGAGGTCGAGCACCCGCGGGCCGGGTGCGGGCGCCAGGGCCCAGCGCACCGCGGCCTGCGCGTAGTCCGGGCGGTGCTCGGCGTAGGCGGCCGCGGCCGCGCCGAACGACGAGGAGTGAAGGAACCGTTCATCTTGATCCACACCAGCAGCCTATTGGTGCTGGGCCGCAACGGCGACCCGCAGAACCTCAGCGGCACGTACAGCCGCCGCTCGCCCGGCTCGCACCCGGCGACAGGGTCTCGCCGGCGGCGGAGAGCGGCGGGCGAGTCACCCACACACCTACTCCAGCCTGGCAAGCACCAGATCCACGACAGACCGGTATTGCTCGACACGCTCCGTCACGGGCAGCCCAACCCGGCGGCGGCCCTCGTTGGTGGCGATCCGATACATCAGCGCACGCACCAGCATCTGATCCCACTCGGCGCGGTCGGCCCAGCGATCCGGCAGCGCTTCAGACGCATCGTGCCAGGTCATGGCATCCACTACGGCCACCGCCAGCGCCCACGACGCCGGCCGATGATAGACCGGCCAGTCTATGACCGCCGGGGCGAGCCCGTCGGCGAACATCACGTTGCCCAGCAGATCACCGTGGACCACCTGGGACGGCGAGTGCACCGGCCGTCGTGCGCGAGCCAGCGGCTCCAGTACCTCCGTCATCACCTCGCCGCCACGCAGCGGCAGTTCCTGCCAGGCGACGCGGTCGCCGAAGCTCCACGGATCGTCCCGGTCGTCCAGGAACGACGGTCGCGCGAGCCCGGCCAGGGCCTCATGGAACGCATCCCCTGCCGACAGGACGTCGTCCCACCGCCGGGGGTCAGGGCTGCCGGGCGTCAACCGCCATGCCTGCCAGCCCAGCACCGTCCAGCCGCCGTCGGCGGCCCGCACCGGCTGGGCGACCCGGAACCGTCGGCTCTCGGGCAGGCTCGACAACACCTCGGCGACCCATGTCGTCTCCGCCTCCAGCCCGCCGGGCTTGACGACGACATCGCCGGCGCGCCAGGTCCTGCCCTGACCACCCGGCATCCGGAGGGCCGGGCCGCGTCCACCGAACGCCGCCAAGATCTCCGAATCGGGAACGTCACGGGCCACCCCGGCAACCTAGCCGCCGTGTCCAGGCCGAGTCGACCGCTTTCGCCCCGCGCCACGCCTCCTGGGTCAAGCGGTCGGCTGCGGACCGCGGAGCAACTGCATGAGATGGTCCATCTCCTCCGCGGTGACGTTCGCGTCGAGGTGGCTGCGGACCCCGGCGAAGTTGTGTTCGTACAGGAAGTCCACGTCGACCCCGCGTTCCTGCATCGTGGCGCGGACCGGCCAGTACCTGCCCACGCGTTCGGCGAGCTCGTGGCGGCGTCGGGCGATGGCGCGCGGCGTGACCGAGTCGTAGAGCCGGTCCGGGTCGTGAACCGCCTGACGGGCCAGGTCGTCCTCCCAGAACTCGAGTGTCCACCCCGGCCACAGCTCGGCCCACCGCTCGCGCAGGCCGCGCAGCGGCTCCAGGCTCCACAGCCCGGCCCGCTTGGTCGCGGGGTCGAGGTCCAGACCGGATCTCGGCACGTCATCGGCGACGTCACCCGGCAACTCGGGCCCGGCGGCAACCCACTCGACCAGGTCCGGCCCCATCCACCAGCGCTGCCAGGCCTGGTCGGGGCTCAGTCCGTAGAGGCGGACCAGGCCGTCGGCGCCCCGGACGGTGACGACGGACCGGACGGAGTCGCCCGGCAGGAACTCGTTGCGCTCGGACTGCTCCGGCTCGTTGTCGACCCGCGCGGCCGCCGGGTCGAGGCCGACGTACGCCATCAGGTCACCGATGCCGTCGTACGCCCACCGGATCTCCCAGCCGGACCACGTCGCCGCGTACGCCTCCAGCATCGCCGCCCGGTAGGCCAACCGGTTGAACGTGGTGTTGAACAGCAGCAGGACCCGCTTGTCGACGTCCATCAGCACGCCGCCCTCGCACATGAGATCGCTGAACCAGTGCTCCTCGGCGTAGTCGCCGGCGTGCGCGATCCAGCGCAGCACCACCTCCGGGCCGGGCGCGAACAGATAGTCGATCCCGTAACCCGCCCCGCCGCCCTGCGCGTACACCGTGTACTCGCCGTCGCGTACGACGACGTAGTTGACTCTGCTGCCCACCGGGGCACCTTAGCGGCTGACCGATCATCCGGTGGCCCGCCCGGTCAGGACCTCGCGCGATCCACGGAAACCGAAGGACGTGCGGTGGGCGGAGTCCGGACCGGCTGCGCCAGGAGCCGCAGCAGCAGGTCGACGCCCAGCGCCGGCAGCGCCACCAGCTTGATCCCCTCCAGCGCGATGTACGCGAGGTGCAGCATCGACTCCGGCGGGCTGCCGCCATCGATGATCAGCTGCGCGCGCTGGTCGAGCAGCGGGCGCAGCACCAGCGCCTGGGTCAGCAGCAGCAACCACAGGCCGCCGGTGACCACCCACCGCCACCTGCCGATCGTGACGCCCAGCAGCGCCACGGTCAGCACGGCCAGCAGCACGAACTCGGCGATGTTGAGCGCCTGGAAGACCAGCCGGCCGATGCCCAGCCCGAGCGCGGTGGTGATGCCGGGGGCGCGGAACTTCAGCGGGGCCTCCAGCAGCGAGATCGCGGCGACCATCCCGAACCACACGAACGGCGTCGCCACCTGTGCGACCGCACGGACCCTGCTCACCGGGCCGCCCGGATCTCGGCGGCGCACACGCCGGGCCGCACGAACGGGTGCAGGTCCGCGTCGAACGCCTGCGGCGACAGCCCGTCCACGGTGCCGCGCAACAGCCCGAGGTGCACGCCGCACACCACGTCGGGATGCCGCCGGGCCACGTCGAGGAACGGGCAGGCGTGCAACTCGATCCGCGCGGCTCCGGCCTGCGGCGTGCGCTCAGGGTCGAAGCCGAGCTCGGCGAACAGCGCCATGGCCCGCGCGACGGCTTCGTCGAGCGTGGCCACGCCCGCCCGCCCGGCGGCCCGGTCCGGCGCACCTCGGTCCGGTTCGGTCTGCGCGGCAGCGGTGCCCGCCTCGATGGAGGACGTGTGCCGCAGCCAGCGCCGGCCGGCACGCTCGGCCAGTTCAGCGCCCCGAGCCCCGTCGAGCTGGCCCGCGAGCATCTCCGCGAGCAGCGCGTAGCCGCCCGCCTCCGCGGCGGGCGTCACACCGGCGTACACCGCCTGCGGGCGGCCGGGGCCGCCGCGGGGCACGCTGGTCTGCACCACGTACCCGGCGTCGATCAGGACTTTCAGGTGGAAACGCACCGTATTCGGGTGTAAGCCGGTGGCTTGCGCCAGCGCGGTCGCGTCCTGCGGCGTGCCGGCCTGGCGCAGCACCTCCAGCACCCGCCTGCGGCTGGCCACTGCGAGTGCGCCGTAGGTCATATCGTCAGCCACGGACCCAATATATACGATGGCGATAGTAAAAAAGGAGGAGCCCGTGCGCACCGACATCACCGACCGCGCCGACATCACCGGGGTCGTGACCGACTTCTACACCCGGGTGTACGCCGACGACCTGCTCGGCCCGATCTTCAGCGACGTCGCGAAGATGGACCTCCCCGCCCACCTGCCGATCATGAGCGACTTCTGGGAGACGGTCCTGCTGCGCACGGGCAGCTACCGCCGCAACGCGCTGCAGTCGCACTTCGACCTCAATCGGCTGGTACGGCTGGAGCAACACCACTTCGACCGCTGGCTGACGCTGTGGCGGGCCACCGTCGACGACCGCCACGCGGGCCCCCTCGCCGAACTGGCGAAGACGCAGGCCGGCCGAATCGCCGGGTCGATCGGGCGGCGGCTGGCCGGCTCGACCGGCAGCGAGCACGTCACCATCTCGACCGTCAGGCCGTGACCGGACGTCCCATACTGAAGGCCGCCGAGGTGGGCTCGCAGCGGACCCGTGGAGAGGACCGGCCATGTCACGAGCGAAGGTGGTCGCCGTCGGACTGCTCGCACTGGCCCTGGCGGCCGCGGCGGCCTGCTCGCCCGCGACGGGCGAGCCAGCGGCGTACCAGGTGTCGGTGGATCTGTTCTCGGGCCGGGAGAACCCCGAAACCGCGCTGAGCGCCTCCGTCGCCGAGCGGATCTACGGTGAGCTGTCCGGCCGGGCCACGGACTTTCAGGACGCCGCCGACCCGGCCACGCCCCTTGGCTTCCGCGGGTTCGTCGTCACACCGCGCACGGGCGCACATCCCGTCCTCCGGGTCACCCGGGATGCCGTGTACACGATCCGCGACGGCGTCCACCGCAAACTCGCCGACCCAGCGGGCGCGTACTACCGGACCATCCTGGACGACATCCGATCGCGACTCCCCCAGGACGTGATCGACGCACTTGCGTGAACACGGGCGCTTGACAGCGCCCCGGTCCGTTCGGTTAGCTCGTTCCCAGCGCGTTCGGGTACGCGCCGAGACTCGCCGGAAGGCTCGAAGCCACCCCGCCTGTTGTCAGGCTGGGCGACGTTCACCGACGCTCTCATCCGCCTGTGCGAGTCCGGGCGTGGAGCGAGGTGCTCACATGAAGACGCTGCCCGACAATCCCGACCTCGGTCACCTGCGCCGGCAGGCCAAAGATCTGCTGGCCGGGCTGCGTGACACCGAGCCGCGGGTCACGCTGGCAGGCGCACAGGCCTCCCTGGCCGAGCAGTACGGGTTCCGCACCTGGGCCGACCTCAAAGCCGAGGTCGACCGCCGCCGCGGCCGAGCCGAGATCGCCGATCCCGCGCTGGCGCGGCAGCTCGCCGCCCGGTTCGGCCTGGGTGAGGTCACCGGTCCGATGCGGTCGGTGGCCCGGCCGGACGAGATGGGCCGGCGCTGGTCGCTGGAGACCGATCGCGGCCGGTGGGCACCGCGCACTGTCGACGACGTGTTCCCGGTGACCGACGGCGAGGCGAACACCCGGTTCCAGCAGGCCGCCGCGCGGGCGGGCGTGGCCCTGCCGGCCCCGGTCCGCAGCCGGTCCGGGGCGTCGGTCGAGTCGATCGAGGGCAACCGCTGGCGGGTCTACGAGTGGCGGCACTCCGGTCCGCCGCTGGCCGCGCCGGTCAGCGCGTCGATCACGTACGCGGTCGGCGACACGATCGCGCTTCTCCACGTCCTCCGCCTGCCCGCGAACGAGGTCTGCCCGTGGAGTTCGGTGCGGCTCGGGACGGCGAGCTGGGCGGAACTCGCCGAAACGGTCGCCGGGAAGGGGGTCGGCTGGGCCCCGGCCCTGGCCGCGGCGGTACCCGTGCTGTCCGAGTTGGAGAAGGTCGGCCAGGGCGCGGCCGTACCGGAGCCGGTGCTGTGCCACAACAACGTCACTCCCGGCAACGCCCGCCTCGGTATCGGCGGCTGCCTCATCCTCACCGGGTGGGAACATGCCGCCGGACTGCCACCGGCGTGGGAGCTGTGCACCGCGCTGGCCGCATGGGCGGTGGACCCTCGCGGCGGAGTCAACGTCGCCGGGGCCCGTGCCCTGGTCGACGGCTATCGCGCGCGGGCCGGTTCGCTGCCGCCGTTGAGCGTCGACTCGTTCCGTGGCGCGGCGACGAGGCTGCTGAACTACGTCGCCGGACAGGCCGACGTGGCGCTGGCCGCAGAAGGTGAGCAGGACCAGCGGTACGCCGATCGCAACATGCGGCACCTGCTGACCCACCTGCCGTCCCGGACGACGTACCAGCAGGTCCTCGACGCCGCTCTGACGGCGGATGGGCCCGCTCCGGCAGCCGCCCGCGGCTGATCCGGTCAGCCTGCGCGCGGGTCGGTCGCGTCGACCCACGCGACCGGCCCGCGCGCAGCGGATGGAAACAGGGCAGCACTCAAGCGCCCCGCCCGAGCCGTGCCTTCTCGACGACCGCGAGCACGGCTTCCGTGACCGCATCAGGACGACTGCCGTGGATGTAGTGCCCCGCCTCGGGCACGACGGCATGCTCGCCCTGCGGCGCGGCGGCGGCGACCTCAGCCTGCAACGCGGTCCACCGGGTCCGCATACCCTTCGGCAGACCCGTGGTCGCGCTCAGCACGACCACGGGCACATCGGGCAGCCGCGAGCCGGCGCGCAGCCGCCGGACCAGCGGAACCTGCCCGGCGACCATGCGACCCTCGGCGATGCCCGTGCGGAACCGTTGCTCCTGGGCGTGGCAGGCCATCTCCGCCTCGACGAGCAGATCCTGGACCCGAGGGTCGTCGGTCAGCCGACGTGCCTGCTCGGCGGCTTGCTCACGCAGCGGTCGGTCGGCGCGCCCGAGGGCCTGGCGCACCACGTCCGCACGCGCGAACACCGCTTCGGCGGCGCGTACGATCCACGGCCGGAACTCCTCGTGCGCCGGATCGACCAGCACGAGCCCTGCCACCAGGTCCGGGTCCGACCAGGCGACGACCTGGGCCAGCAGGCCGCCCCAGCTGTTGCCCACCAGGACGCACGGCCCGCCGCCCGCCTGGGACAGCAGTGCCCTGAGATCGTCGAGCTGCGACTCGAACGTCAGCGGCGTGGCCGGGTCGCTGGCCCCGAACCCGGCGCGGTCGTACGCGATGACCCTGGTGTGCGGCACGAGCGCCGGCAGGATCGGCAGCCAGGTCAGCGCGGGAGTGCCGCTGGCCGCGTCCAGCACGACGGTCGGCCCGCCCGTGCCCGCCTCGACCCAGCGAAGTTTGCGCTGCCCGAAAGCGATCTCACGGCGGGTCGCCCCGCCCGGCAGGAGCGCTGCCACGGCCCGCAGCATCACGTCGTCCACGTGCCGCGGCCTCAACCGCGGCGACCGGCGTCGACGAGCCGGTCCCCGAACCAGGTCATGGCCTGGCCGTGCGAACGGGTCCAGGCCAGCGGCCGACCGTCCAGCGCGAGCAGGTTGTACGCCGCGCCGTCGGGCGGTGGCGGCGCCGCACCGGACGGCAGGAGGTCGGCGGAGTCGTTGGCGACCCAGTGACCGGGCAGCCCGCGCACCAGCTCGACGAACGTCGCCTGCTGCGGTGCGGGCACCTGGTACAGCACGGAGGTGTGGAAGACGACCAGGGTCGCGCCTGCCGGAGCCTGGGCCGCGAGCGCGGGCAGGGCGTCGTTCAGGTCACCGCGTACCAGCAGCGGCGGGTCGGCCGCGGCGACGGCGGCCGCGGCGTGCAGCCGGTCGCGGCGGTGCTGGTGCTCGGGCCAGATGAGCGCGTCGAGCCAGGCGACGTCGGCCGGGTCCGTGACGTCGAGCGGGTTCAGGTCGATCCCGGCCCGCCAGACGACCTCGGGCAACCGGTCCGGCGGGGCGGTTCCGGTGACCGTGCAGTCGAGGACCGGGCCGTGCTCGCCCAGCAGGTGCTCCCCGTAGCGGTAGGCGTACCGGTCGGGGTAGAGGCACAGCCCCGCGGACGCGCCGACCTCCAGCAGGGCCAGCGGCTGGGGCAGCGCCGCGAGCACCGGCAGCAGCACCGCGCACCGGCCGGCCTCGTTGGTCTGCGTGGCCCTAACCGTCATCTCGGCCGCGATGGCGGGCCAGCTCCGCACGATGAACGCGCGGCACGCGGCCGGATCGGCCACCGGCCCGCCGAGCAGGCGGACGATGCCGAACAGCAGCTGCGGGTGCCACTTCTCCGGCGGCAGCGTGCCGAGCAGGGCCAGGACCTCGTCGTCCTGGCTGACGGCCGTGCCCAGTCGTTCGTACACGGGCGAGACGCCGTGCGCCTCCGTCTGCGCGAACTCCTCGTAAACCCCCGCGATCGTCACGCCCGCCATCGTCGCACCGCGCCACTCTCCCCGCTGCCCCGCAGAAAACAGCAGCTCACCGCCACCGCTGCGATGGGAAGGGCACCTTCTACATCGGATTTCGATGGGAAGGTGCCCTTCCTTCGTCGGGACGAGGTGGTCTTGCTTTGTCAGGAGTTGAGGCGGCGGTGGCGGTGGACGGAGAGGGGGAGGAAGATCGCGGTGAGCAGGAGCGGCCAGAGGACGGCGAGCAGCAGAGCGTGGTCGGGGACCAGGCCGGGGTTGCCGAACAGGTCGCGGGAGGCGGCGGCGGTGGCCGACAGCGGGTTCCACTGGGCGATCGTGCCGAGCCAGGCGGGCATGGTCTCGGGGTCGACGAAGACCCCGGAGAGGAAACCGACCGGCCAGACGAGGATCTGGACCATGGTCACCGACTCCGGTCCTTTCACGACCAGGCCGAGGAAGATGCCGACCCACAGCAGGGCGAAGCGCAGCAGGAGGAGCAGGCCGAACGCGGCGAGCGCGGAAGCGAGGCCCTCGTGCCAGCGCCAGCCGAGCGCCGCGGCCGCACCGACGAGCACGGCCAGGCCGACCGCCGAGTTCATCAGGTCGGCCAGGCAGCGGCCGAGCACGACCGACGCCGAATTGATCGGCAGGGACCGGAAGCGGTCGGTGACCCCCTTGGCGGCGTCGGTGGACACCGCGGTCATGGTCGCCTCCACGCCGAAGAACATGGTGAGGGCGAACATGCCCGGCATCAGGTAGTCGAAGTAGTCCTCGCCGATCGCCCCGCCGAACAGCCCGCCGAACATCAGCGCGATCATCACGGTGAACAGCCAGTTCACGATCACGCCGACCGGCTGCTGCCGCCAGTGGGTGAGCTCGCGCCGGGCGAGCACCCAGGTCTCCTCCAGTACGGCCGTCACGCCGCCACCTCCTGCTTGTCGCCCTGCTTGCGGTGCAGGTCGAGGAACACCTCGTCGAGCGTGGGCCGGCGCAGGTTGACCTCGACCGGCTCGACGCCCTCGGCGGCCAGCGCCGTGCTGATGGCGATCAGCGCCTTGGTGCGCTGCCGCACCGGCACGCTGATCCGGTGCTGCTCGGTGCGCGGTTCGCCGTCGGCGTGCGCCGCCACCGCGGGCAGCGCCCGCCCGGCCTGCTCGGCGTCCGCGAACGCCAGGTCGATCCAGTCCTCACCGATCGTGGCCTTGAGCTCGTCGGGGGTGCCCTCGCTGACCACGCGGCCGTGCCACAGCATCGCGATCCGGCTCGCCAACTGATCGGCCTCCTCCAGGTACTGCGTGGTCAGCAGGACGGTGGTGCCGCCCGCGACCAGTTCCCGCAGCGCCGACCAGACCTCCTGGCGGCCCTGCGGGTCCAGGCCGGTGGTCGGCTCGTCCACGAACAGCACCTCGGGCGAGACGATCAGGCTGGTCGCGAGGTCGAGGCGGCGGCGCATGCCGCCGGAGTACTTCGCGACCGGTTTGCCGCCCGCGTCGGTCAGGCCGAACCGCTCCAGCAGCTCGTCCGCACGCTTGGCCGCGCGGGCCAGGCCCAGGTGGTTGAGGCGGCCGAACAGCACCAGGTTCTGCCGGCCGCTGAGGATCTCGTCGACCGCGGCGTACTGACCCACGAGGCCGATGCGCTGCCGCACCTGCGCCCCCTGGGTGCTCACGTCGTGCCCGGCCACCACCGCGCGCCCCGCGTCCAGGCGCATCAGCGTCGCCAGGATGCGTACGGCGGTCGTCTTGCCCGCGCCGTTCGGGCCGAGCAGCCCGTACACGGTGCCGCGGGGCACTTCGAGATCGAATCCGTCGAGTGCCGGGGCCTGTGCTCCCCGGTAGGTCTTGCGGACCCCGTGCGCCGATATCGCCGGCTCTGCCATGCGCAGACTCCTCCCGCTCAGTTCGAGTACACCGTACCGTACGTCGTACGCTACTGTCGAGGCGAGCGGAATTCGCGCGGATGACCCACGCTGTGCCGTATGGATTACGCCCCCTTCATGGCTCTCTCCGCGTTCCTGCCACTGGCGGCGCGGACGGCACTGTGGCAGGTGCCCGAGGACGAGGTGTGGATCGTGGAACGCCACCGGCGCTTCCACCGCGCGCTGGCCGCCGGCCGGCGGCTGGCGGTACCCCTGCTCGACCAGGTCAAGGCCAGGGTCGAGCTCACCCAGCAGATGCTGCTGTGGCCCCCGGCGCCACGCGAGGGCAGCGTCGACGAGCCGGCGGGAGACGTGTTCACCGCTCAGGACGGCGGCAAGGTCGAGATCCGGATGCGCATCCTGTGGCGGATCACCGACCCGGTGCGGGCCGCGTACCAGCCGAACGGCCCTGGCCTGGCCATCGACGACCTGGCGGCGGCCATCCTGCGCCGTCTGATCGCGGGCCTGCCGCAGGAGGCCGCGATGACCAGCCGCTCGGCCCTCGACCGGGAGCTGACCAGCGCGCTGACCGAGCAGGCCGGCTGGGCCGAGATCGGCAGTGTGCGGATCAGCGAGGTGCTGGCGCACCCGGTGCCGGTGCGGGCCTAACCACCCGAGCGCAGCAGGTCACGACACAGCGGCACGTCCGAGGTCCGCACGTCGGGCGGGAAGATCAGCGCGGCGAGCGGGCGGCGAAGCACACCGGCCTCCCGCTCGCTGCACATGCGCCGCGAGGTGATCTCGTCGGACTTCAGCTGCCGCGGACCGCCGCCGTCGCGGTACAGGACGGTCTCCAGGTCCTCGTCCTGGCCGATGATGTAGGCGACCTTCGTCGCGCCGTCGACGGTGACCGCGGTCGCGGGCAGCCACATGCCCTGCAGCGTGACCATGCCGGCGAGCACCACGCCCAGCACCAGTGTCAGCCCGTCGACCCAGCGGTTGGGCACCCGCCCGCCGAGCAGCGGGCTCGGCGGGCGCTCGCCGGCGCGCGGCGCGACAGGCCGCCCCCGTCGGCGCAGCATCATCAGCGACAGCAGCGCGGCGGCCGCGGCGAGCACGAGCAGCAGGTACACCGGTGCGGTGAGCAGCCCGACGACCAGCAGCATCAGCGCCACCGGCGGCGGCAGGCTCGCCAGCACCGTGGGCTGGAACACCGCGCCCCGGACGGCGGCGCGCCGCTCGGACAGCGCCAGGTAGGCCGCGAGGATGAGGATCAGCGGCAGGAACGGGACGTAGCTGCCGATGAGCAGCGCCTGCATGCTGGTGTGCTGGGCGAGCGCCTTGAGCGTCGCGTCGTCACCGTTGGACAGCACGAACAGGCGCACCCCGGCCAGGATCGCGGGGAACGCCGCCGACACCAGGCCCAGGTAGAAGCCGTGCCGCTCCCCCGCCGCGACCGCCGGGGCGGCGGCTTCCGGGGTGCGGGGCGAGGGAACCGGGGACGGGGCGTCGCTGAGCTGCTCGGTCACGGTGCGCATTCTTCCATCCAGATCGGACCGCTGGCCATACCCCCGGCGGGCCGTGGGCCACCTGACCTGGTCTCAGGGTCGAGACCAGGGTCGACACCGGATCTGCCGGGCGCGGGCGGAGGTCTAGGTTGGCGGCGTGGCCCTCATCGCGACCCAGTCGCTGACCAAGACATACCCGGGCGGGGTGACCGCTCTGTCCGACCTGACCCTGTCCGTCGAGCCGGGCATCATCGGCCTGGTCGGCGCCAACGGCGCCGGCAAGTCCACGATGATAAAAACCCTGCTCGGGCTACTGACGCCGACCACCGGCAGCGCCCAGGTGCTCGGCCTGGACCCGACCACCGAGGGTGAGCAGGTGCGCGCCCGCGTCGGGTACATGCCCGAGCACGACTGCCTTCCACCGGACATGATCGCGGCGGAGTTCGTCACGCACATGGGCCGGATGACCGGCCTGCCGCGCACCGTCGCCCGCGAGCGCGCCTCCGAGGCGCTGCGCCACGTCGGGCTGTACGAGGAGCGCTACCGCCAGATCGGCGGCTACTCCACCGGCATGAAGCAGCGCGTGAAGCTGGCCCAGGCCCTGGTGCACGACCCGGACCTGCTGCTGCTCGACGAGCCCACCAACGGCCTGGACCCGGCCGGGCGCGACGCGATGCTGACGCTGATCCACCGCATCGGCACCGAGTTCGGCATCTCGGTCGTGGTCTGCTCGCACCTGCTCGGCGAGATCGAACGCATCTGCGACTCGCTGATCGCGATCGAGGGCGGGCGGCTGCTGCGCGCCGACCGGATCGACGCGATGACCACGGGCACGGACGTGCTGGCCATCGAGGTCGCCGAGGGCACCGCCGAGCTGTCGGCGGCGCTGGCGCAGCGAGGGCTGACCGCCACCGCGGAGGGCCGGATGCTGCTGGTCCCGCTCGCCGACGAGGACACCTACGACCTGATCCTGCGTACGGTCGCCGACCTCGATCTGCCGCTGCACCGCCTCGACCAGCGCCGCCACCGGGTGGCCGAGCTGTTCTCCCCCGCCGCCCCGTCAGCTTCCCTGGAGGTGAGCCATGTCTGAGCGGAGCGTCATCCACGACATCGGCTACCAGCGTTACACCGGCACCCGGCTGGGCCGCGGCTACGCCGCCCGCTCGCTGTTCGAGCACGGGGTGCGGGTCGCCTTCGGCCTGGGCCGCAGCGCCAAGGCGAAGATCTTCCCCTGGATCGTGATCGGCCTGGTCACCTCGCTGGCCCTGATCGTGGTCGCGGTGAAGGCGCAGACCGGCGAGATGATCCTGACGTACCAGCAGCTGCCGAGCACGGCCAGCGTACTGGTGATGGTGTTCCTCGCCGTGGTCGCGCCCGAGCTGGTCTCGCGGGACCTGCGCAACCAGACGCTGCCGCTGTACTTCTCCCGGCCGCTGGCGCGCTCGGACTACGCGCTGGCCAAACTCGCCGCGCTGGCGACGGCGGTGTGGCTGCTGATGGCCGGGCCGCAACTGCTGATGTTCCTGGGCTCGGCGTTCACCGCGCAGGACGCGTCGGGGGTGGCCGCGGAGGCGCGCGGCATGCTCGGCGGCTGGGTGGTGGCCACGTGTTACGCCCTGGTCTTCAGCAGCCTCGCGGTGCTGATCGCCTCGATCGCCAGCCGCCGCGCGTTCGCCGCGGGCGCGATCGTGGTCGTCTTCATGATCACCTCTCCGGTGGTGGGCCTGCTCGCCGCGCTCGGCGAGGGCGGTGCGCTGTCGCAGATCGCGCCGATGTTCAGCCCGTTCTCCCTGCCCGAGGGAGTACGCAGCTGGCTGTACGGCACGTCGTTCGAGGTCGGACCGTACGGGCCGGTGTACGGCCTGGTGACGGTGCTGAGTATCACCGTCTGCACCCTGCTGCTGCTCCTGCGCTACCGGAAGGTGAACCTGTGAGCGACCTCGACCTGCGCGGGGTGTCCCGCTGGTACGGCAACGTCGTCGCCGTCAACGACGTCACGATGACCCTCGGGCCGGGCGTGACCGGCCTGCTCGGCCCGAACGGGGCCGGCAAGACCACCCTGCTGCACATGATGGCCGGCTTCCTCGCCCCGTCCCGCGGGCAGGTGCTGATCGACGGCGAGGCAACCTGGCGCAACCCGGCGATCTACCGCAAGCTCGGCCTGGTCAACGAGCGCGAGGCGGTGTACGGCTTCCTGTCCGGCAAGGAGTTCGTGCGGGCCAGCGCGAAGCTGCACGGGCTGCCCGACGCCGACGCGGCGACCCGGCGCGCGATCGAGCTGGTCGAGATGGCCGACGCGCAGGACCGCCGGATGGACACGTACTCCAAAGGCATGCGCCAGCGGATGCGGGTGGCCGCGGCGCTGGTGCACGACCCGGCGGTGCTGCTGCTCGACGAGCCGTTCAACGGCATGGACCCGCGCCAGCGGATGCACATGATGGAGCTGCTGCACCGGCTCGGCGCGCAGGGCCGCACGGTGCTGTTCAGCTCGCACATCCTGGAGGAGGTCGAGCAGGTCTCCGGCACCGTGCAGGTGATCGTCGCGGGCCGGCTGGCCGCGTCCGGCGACTACCGCACGATCCGCCGCCTGATGACGCACCGGCCGCACGTGTTCGCGATCCGGTCCAGCAACGACCGGCGGCTCGCGGTCGCGCTGATGGCCTCGGACTCGGTCGCGGGCGTGACGCTGGGCAAGGACGGGCTGACCGTGCACGCAGGCGACTACGGCACGTTCACCCGTGCCCTGCCGCGCATCGCCCTGGACCAGGGCGTACGGGTGCGCCAGCTCATCCCCTCGGACGAGTCGCTGGAAAGCGTCTTCTCCTACCTGGTCTCGGCATAGGGAGCACCGCGATGAACATGACCATTGCCTGGATCACCGCCCGGGGGCTGCTCGGCCGCCGCCGGTCCTGGCTGCTGCTGCCCATGCCGGTCATCCTGGTCGGCATCACCGCGATCGGCCTGGCCTTCGCGGCCCCGGCCGCCGACCTGGCCGACGGGGTGCTGATCGGGCTCGGGGTGGCCGTGATCCTGCCGCTGGTGTCGCTGATCGTCGGCACCGGCGTGCTCGGCTCGGAGATCGACGACGGCACCGTGGTGCACATCCTGACCAAGCCCATCCCGCGCAGCCGGATCATCCTGGCCAAGCTGGTGGTGGCCTCGCTCGTCAGCGCGGTCACCACCGCGGTGCCGATGTTCGTCGCCGCCACCATGGTCGGCGGGGTGAGGTTGGGCGCCGGGTTCGCGGTGGCGTGCGTGGCGGGGGCGATCGTGTACAGCGCGCTGTTCCTGGCGCTGAGCGTGGTGACCCGGCGGCCGGTGCTGGTCGGCCTGCTCTACGTGGTGATCTGGGAAGGCCTGCTCAGCAACGTCGTGATGGGCACCCGGACCGTGTCGGTGCAGCACTACGTGATCGAGTTCGCCAGCGCGCTGTCCGGCTCGACGCTGTTCCCGAGCACCGTCTCCACCACGGTCGCCGCGGCGATGACCGTCGTCTTCACCGTACTGGGCACCTGGCTGGCCACCCAGCGCCTGCGCGCCTTCTCGGTCGCCGGCGAAACCAGCTGACCTCTGGGAAGCGAAGGAAGGGCACCTTCACAACGCCATGCGTTGTAGAAGGTGCCCTTCCTTCGTATCGCGCGGTCAGGAGCCGGCGATGTTGACCATCCAGTTGACGCCGAAGCGGTCCTTGAGGGCGCCGAACTCGTCGCCCCACATCTGCTTCTCCAGCGGCACGCCGACGGTGCCGCCCTCGGTCAGCTTCTCCCAGTAGCCGCGCAGCCGGTCGCCGTCGTCGCCGCTGAGGCTGATCGTGATGTTGTCGCCGGGGTTATAGGCCATGCCGGGCGGGGTGTCCGAGGCCATCAGCGTGTAGCCGGCGTCGGACTCCAGCTGCGCGTGCATGATCTGGTTCGCGTACGGCGCGTCCTTGTCGCCGAACTCGCCGAAGGTGCTCACCGTCAGGTTGCCGCCGAGGATGCCCTGGTAGAACTCCATCGCCTCGCGGGCGTTGCCGTTGAAGCTGATATACGGGTTGAGCCTGGACGCCATTCGAATCCTCCTTGATCGTCATGGTTCGCCGGGTTGTCGCGCGGTCCACGCAGCATCCTCGCAGAAGGGCCCGACAGCACGGCATGACACGACGGAGTGACGGCCGCCCGTAATCCGTGGTTCAACGGCACAACGGATCACGTTCATCATCGTCCGTGAATGTCCGGCGCATGAGATCACTCCATCGCCGCACGTTCGTCCTAGGCGGACTCGCGATCGCGGGGACCGCGCTGACCGGCGCGAGCGCGTTCGCCGCCGCCCCGTACCCGTTCAAGCTCGGGGTGGCGTCGGGCGACCCCGAGTCCGACAGCGTCGTGCTGTGGACGCGCCTCGCGCCGACGCCGCTCAACGCCGACGGCCAGGGCGGCATGGCCAACGCCGACGTCGTCGTCGACTGGCAGGTCTCCACCAGCAGCTCGTTCAGCACACTGGTCGCCTCCGGCTCGGTCACCGCCCGATACGCCGAGGCGCACTCGGTGCACGTGATCGCGGGCGGGCTGGCCGCCGACGCCGACTACTACTACCGTTTCCGGGCGCAGGGCCACATCTCGCCGGTCGGGCGCACCCGCACCGCGCCCGCGCCGACCGCGTTCGGCCGCGACCTGGTGATGGCGTTCGCGTCCTGCTCGAACTGGCAGGCCGGCTACTTCACCGCGTACCGCCGGCTGGCCGAGGACAACCCCGGCCTGGTGCTGCACCTGGGCGACTACATCTACGAGGGCGGCGCGACCGCCGGTTCGGTACGCGAGCACGTCGGCGCCGAGATCGTGTCGCTGGCCGACTACCGCCGCCGGTACGCGCTCTACAAGTCCGACCCGGACCTGCAGGCCGCGCACGCCGCCGCGCCCTGGCTGGTGGTGCCCGACGACCACGAGGTCGAGAACAACTACGCCACCAACGTGCGCGCCGACAGCTCACCGACGCTGACCGCAGCGCAGTGGACCGCCCGGCGCACCGCCGCATACCAGGCCTACTACGAGAACATGCCGCTGCGCCCGGCGTCGACGCCGAACGGCAACAGCATCCCGCTGTACCGCCGCATCCGCTGGGGCAAGCTGGCCACGTTCCACATGCTCGACACCCGGCAGTTCCGTGACGACCAGGCCTGCGGCGACGGCTGGAAGGTGTGCGCCGACGCCGACCTGCCCACCCGCAGCCTCACCGGCGCGGCGCAGGAGGCGTGGCTGCTCGACGGCCTCGCCCAGCACCACAGCACCTGGGATGTGCTGGGCCAGCAGGTGTTCTTCGCCCGCCAGTTCGACGCTGCCGGGGCCGCCAGCATGGACTCCTGGGACGGCTACCGCGGCTCGCGGGCCCGCATCCAGCAGGGCTGGCGTGACCGCGCGGTGCGCAACCCGCTGGTGCTCACCGGTGACGTGCACAAGTCCTGGGCCAACGAGCTCAAGGCCGACTACGCCAACCCGAACTCGGCGACCATCGGCACCGAACTGGTGTGCACGTCGATCAGCTCCGGCGGCGACGGCAGCGCCACCACGACCATCCCGAACGTGGCCACCAACCCGCATCTGAAGTTCTACTCCGACCGGCGTGGCTACGTGCGCACCACCATCAGCCAGGCGCAGGTCCGCGCCGACTTCCGCGCGGTCGGCGCGGTCACCGAGCACGGGGCCGCGGTGTCCACGCTGCGCTCGTACGTCATCCAGGACGGCCTGCCCGGCCTGCAGCAGGTCTAGGAGAAACACACATGAGAGCCCTCATCACCCTGGCCCTGTCCGCGACGGTGGTCGTGGCCGTCGCCGCGACCCCGGCCGCCGCCGCCCCGGTCCCCGCCGCCCGCGCCTTGGCCGCGCTGACGCCCGTCTCCGTCACCTGGACCACGGCCAACAGCACCGCCACCGGCGACCAGGACGACTCGGCGGTGGCCACGAACCGGTCCGGCCACGTCGCCGTCGTCTGGGAGGACGACCGCGACACCACCGCGCCCGAGGACGCCGCGCATACCGAGATCTACCTGCGCCTGTTCCGCGACGGCGTCGCCGTGTACGAACTGAAGCTGTCCGCGGGCGGCACCGCCGGCACCACCTGGCGGCACCTGTCCCCCGACGTCGGCCTCGACGACAAGGGCAACGCCGTGGTGGTCTGGGCCGACGACCCGGACGGCAACGGCTTCTACAACATCCCCTACCGGGTCGTCTCCCCGACCGGCACGATCCTGGGCTCCGGCAACGCCAACGCGTCGGCCACCGGCCAGCAGATCCAGCCCGCCGTGGCCGTCGACCCCGACGGCACGCCGAGCAGCCCGAACGCGGTCGCGTTCACCGTGGTCTGGGAGGACATCCAGGACCCGAACCCGGCCACGGTCAAGGCGGCGAGCTTCACCAACGTCGCCACCAAGGCGTACGAGGTCACGGCCAGCCAGACCACGGGCGCGCACCACCGGCCCGACGTGGCGGTGTCCGCCGCGGGCGACGCGGTCGTGGTCTGGAACGAGGACGGCGACGGCAACGGCTTCGACAACATCGGCCTGGTCCGGCTCGCCAAGGCCAACGGCGCGGTGACCCTGTCCCGGCGCACCGCCAACGCCACCGGCGACGGCCAGCAGCGTAACGCGTCCGTGGCGGCGAACACGACCGGCGAGTTCACGGTGGCCTGGGAGTCCGACCACACCGGCGCCCCGACCGTCTGGACCCGCTCCTTCACCTCGGCAGGCAACCCCCGCCACGCCGACGTCGAGGTCTCCCCGCAGCCGGGCGCGACCGCGCCCTCGACCGGCATCGACGACCAGGCCAACGTGGTGGTCGCCTGGTCGATCCCGGCGAACACCGGCGACGTCTGGGCCCGCGGCTTCAACCCCGACGGCACCACCGCCGCCCGCCTGCCCGCCCAGTTCTACAGCGACCTCACCACCGGCCGCCAGGACCAGCCCGCCGTGGCCGTCTCCCCCTGGGGCGAGATCGCCCTGACCTTCACCGACGACAACGACGGCAACCAGTTCGACCAGATCCGCCTCGGCCTCGGCGCCGCCAACTCGGACTGGTGACCACCCCCACCCGGGGTGATCATGAACCTATGGCACGGCTCGGCGGCGTGTCGGCGGCATAACCTCATGATCACCTCGGGTGTCGGTCTCCGCGCGGCGCAGCACCAGCACCGCGGGGATCACGGCGAGGATCGCGGCCTGGGTCCAGAACAGGGCGTCCAGGAGCAGCTTCAGCGGGTCGAGGTGCAGGGGCAGGCGTTCGGGCGTGGCCGCGATCTCCTCGATCTCGTCCAGGGTGGACGCGTCGGCCCCGCTGTTCAACCACGACCAGGGATAACCGAGGCCGCGGCGGTAGCCGAACATGCAGCAGACGTCCTCGCGTACCACCAGCAGACCCGCCAGCAGACCGCAGATCGCCAGCACCGCCACGCCGGCCCAGACGATCGGGCCGGGGCGCAGGTCGGCCAGGCCGAGCCAGGCCAGCACCGCGCCGGCGCACCCGAGCACCATCCCGAAGACCGTGTAGTAGCCGATGCCCACGTGTGTCACCAGGGCGAGCAGGCCGACCGCCGCGCTGGCCACCCCGGCGCACAGGAACACGGCCATCCGCAGCCCGGATATCTGCATGCCCCGAGTCTGCCATGGATGACGCGGGACGCTCCCCACCTCCGGACGGCACTAGTCTTGCCCGCGTGACGACGTGACCATGCGGAGGGCCCGTGGACCAGCAGGTACTGCAAAGCCTCGCCGGCAATCCCGCGGCGCCGGAGGACGTGCTGGTGCGGCTCTGCCGCGATCGCCACCTGGCCGGCATGGTGGGCGTGCGCGAGGGCGAACTGCCCGACGCCGTCGTCGACGCGATCGCCGACCACCACGACCCGGCGCTGATCACCTCGCTGAGCCGTCGCGGCAGCGTGTCCGCGACCAAGGCCCGCCGGCTCGCCGAGCATCCGGTCGCCGCCGTACGGCAGGCCTGGCTCGGCGCACCGCGGCAACAACTCGTCGGCGACCGCTACCTCACGATCGTCGAGCTGGAGCGACTGCTCGGCATGCCCCGGTCCGAGCTGGCCCGGCACCAGGACCCAGTGATCCGTGCCGCTGCCGCCCGCTGCTGGTTCGGCCCTTCCACCGAGGCGCACCGCGCGCTGCTCACCGATCCCGATCCGACGGTACGCACCGCGGCCGTCTCGCGCCGACACCCTCAGGTGCCCGTGGACCTGCAACCGGAGTTTCTGCGGAACCCGGTCACTCGACCGGTCCTCGCCCGGTATGCACAGCTCACCGATCAGCAGTCGCGGGCCCTGGCGGAGGACCCGGACCCCGAGGTCCGTGGCGGCCTGGCGCACCATCCGGCACTGCCACCCGCGACCCGCGAGCTGCTCTTCACGGATCCCGACGAGATGGTCCAGGTGACGATCATGCAGCATCCGTCGCTGGCCGAGGAGGAACGCACCCGGCGGTACGACCTGTGCCGGGCGGCCGCCGCCGCAGGCGACGAGGTGGCCGAGATGGTGGTCGAGTTCTTCGATCTCTTCGGCCCGGACTGGCTGCGCACCGCCCCGCTGGAACGCCGACTGGCCTATCTGGACTCACCCTTCGCCGCGTTCCGGGAGGTGGTGGCGTGGTCGCGGGACCTGCCGCCGGAGGCGTACGCCCGGCTCGACGCCGACCCCGTGCACCGGGTCCGGTCAGCCGCGGCGAAGCGGCCCGACGCCCCGCCCGCGCTTGTGGAGCGGATCCTGCGCGAGCACGGAGACAGCCGCAAGTCGCGATGGCGGTGGACCGACCACCCGAACTTCCCCACCGAGGTCCTGCACACCTACGCCGACCACCCTGACGAGCGGGTACGCAGTTATGCGCCACGTGACCCCAACCTGCCTCCGGAGACCCTGGCCCGGCTCGCCACAGATGCGAGTGCGGTCGTGAGGCGCGCCGTCGCGGCCGGTCCCGGGTCACCCGCCGAGATCCTCACCGTGCTGCTCACGGACCCCGAACCGTCCGTCGCCGCGCAGGCCGCCGCCAACCCGCGCCTGTCGGTGACGTCGATGCGCAGCCTGCTGGACCGGGCCGGCCTTCCGTGATCGTCCGACGTGCCAGGCAGGTGTGCGTATCTTGACCGCCCGTACGCCCGGTTGCCTGGCAAGTCCGGCGATCATGGGCCGCGCGGGGGCGCGGTGCGGCCCGGTGGCCGTCGGTGGAGTTCAACGCGGCGGGCGGTAGGGTCCGGCGGTGATCAACGTCGTCGCCGTCGACCTCGACGGCACCCTGCTGCGCTCCGACCACACCGTCTCGGCCCGTACGGTCACGGCCCTGGCCCGCGCCGCGCAGGCGGGGGCGCGCATCGTGATCGGCACCGCCCGGCCGCCCCGGGAGGTCCAGGAGGTCGCCGCCGCGGCGGGCATCGCCGGAGTCGCCGTG
Organism: Catellatospora sp. NPDC049133; assembly: GCF_040648455.1. Taxonomy (NCBI): domain Bacteria; kingdom Bacillati; phylum Actinomycetota; class Actinomycetes; order Micromonosporales; family Micromonosporaceae; genus Catellatospora; species Catellatospora sp. NPDC049133. The sequence goes on along the minus strand of NZ_JBEZDT010000015.1, from coordinate 96,795 downwards.
TGCTCGAACGGCGCGGTCGTGTACGACCTGGCCACCGGCGAGGTCACCATCACCGGCCCGCTGCCCCTGACGCTGGCGGAGCGGGTCGCCGACGTGCTCACCCCGGCGCTGGACGGGATCGCGTTCGCGGTGGAGACCGGGCACCGGGCGCTGACCGGCCCCGGCTTCGACCACGTGAGCCGCCGCAGCACCGTCCGGGTGCCGGTGCGCACCCGGGACGAGCTGTGGACCGAGGCCGAGAGCTGCGTGAAGCTGCTGGCCTGGTCACCGGCTCCCGTCACCGACGAGCTGCTGAGCCGGCTGCAAACACTGGTGCCGGAGGTGGCGGTCACCTACTCCGGCGGCAGGGGCATGCTGGAGATCAGCGCCGCCACCGTGTCCAAGGCGGACACCCTGGCCCGCCTCTGCTCGACCTGGGGCGTCGACGCCGCCCAGGTGATCGCGTTCGGGGACATGCCCAACGACGTGCCCGTGCTGCGCTGGGCCGGAACCGGGGTCGCCGTCGCCAACGCCCACCCACAGGCGCTGGCCGGCGCCGACCGGGTCACCGCGAGCAACGACGAGGACGGTGTGGCCGTGGTCCTGGAGGAGCTGTTCCCCGCCCGCGGCGGTGTCGTACCCGCCCGTTAGCGTCGCCCGCGACACGACGGTCGGCTGTGGAGTGTGGCGATGTTCAGGCAGGGCGATGTGCTGGTGGTCCCGATCGCGCGGGAGGAGCTGCCGCCGGATCTGATGCCCGCGCCACGCGACCGGCGCAACCGCATGGTGCTGGCGCTGGGCGAGGCGACCGGGCACGCACACGTGATCACCGGCGAGCGGGTGGCGATGCTGTGCCCGCCCGACGACCCGGGCCGGCTGTTCCTGCTGATCGAGGGCTACGGCCGCCTGGTGCACGAGGAGCACGGGCCGATCGCGCTGGCCGCGGGCGCCTACCGGGTGGTCCGCCAGCGCGAGTACTTCCCCGGCGCGATCCGCCCGGTCGCGGACTGAGCGCGGCGTGGACGGGAACACGGCGATGACGACGAGCAGCCAGATCACGAGCACGAGCACCGGCGAGCAGCGGCCGAACCGCCGCGAGGCGCGCCGCAACGAGGACATGGCCCTGGCCGCGCGGGCCGAGCGGTGGATGGCGACCGGTCTGAGCATCGAACCGGCCGACCGGGCGGGCGCGGAGGCGGGCGTGCGCGTCGCGTACACCCTGGCGGGCCTGCCGGTGCCGCGGCGGATGCTGTGGCTGGGCTCGCCCGCGGCGGGCGCGACAGCAGTGGCGATGCTGCGCACCGGGCTCGCGGGCGACCCGCGGGTCCGCGAGGCGCTCGCCGCGCAGGGTGTCCGGCCCGGCGAACTCGAGCTCGGCCGCAGCGTGCGGCCCCGGGTGCGCACGCGCCCCTGGGCTCAGGCCCGGACCGCGCTCACCGACCGGCTCGGTGCGGTGGGCTTCGCCCGGCACTGGGCCGCCACCGCCCGCCGCCCCTGGCAGCAGCTCGTCGACCAGCTCGCCACACCGCTGCGCACCCGGCTGTCGGAGCAGTTCGCCGAACAGAGCGGCGAGTTCGCCCAGGCCCGGCAGGACGCGCTGCTCGACGTCATCCACGGCCAGCACGACGCGGCCTGGCTGGGCGCGTTCGACAGCCACCCCGACGTCGACGGCCTGGCCCGGGTCGCCTGCAGCGCGGGCTGGTGGTGGGCGTTCGAGCACGTCGCGATCCTCACCGAGCGCCCGCGCGAGGTGCACCGGGACAACCTGGGCCGGCTGCACCACGGCGACGGCCCCGCGCTGTCCTACCCCGACGGCTTCGGCCTGCACGCCTGGAGCGGCATGCCGATCCCGGCCGAGATCGCCGCCGAACTGCCGACGCTGACCGTCGCGCGTATCCGCGGCGAGGGCAACGCCGAGATGCGCCGGGTCATGCTGGAGCACTTCGGCTTCGACCGCTACCTGCGCGAATCCGGGGCGGCCAAGACGCAGTCCGACGAGTGCGGAACGCTGTGGCGGGTCACGCTGCCCGGTGACGAGCCGCTGGTGATGGTGGAGGTGCTGAACTCCAGCCCCGAGCCCGACGGCAGCTTCCGGACGTACTTCCTGCGGGTGCCGCCGTCGACGCGCACCGCGCGCGAGGGCGTGGCGTGGACGTTCGGCCTCACGCCCGAGGAGTACCTGCCCCAGCAGCAGACGTGAGCAGCGCGCTCGGCACGCCCCAGGTCGGCGGCGGCCCGGCGGGGATCCGCTCGGGCACGCCGCCGGCGAAGACCTGGTGCAGGCCGAGCCGTTTGAGGTGCACGTACCCGATGTGGCAGTCGCAGGTGGCCTTGCCGCAGGCGCGGGGCCGCAGCGCGGCGCGGTAGCTGCCGTCGTAGAGGTTGCCCAGCGGCTCGGGCAGGAAGTGGCAGCGCCGCACCGTGCCGTCGCCGAGCACCGACAGCGACGTCTCGCCAGCACCGCACTCGTGCCCGGCGGAGGCGTGCGGGCGCACGCTGTATCCGAACAGCGGGTCGATCACCGTCCACGCCGCCTCGGCGTCCGGGGCGTAGGCGTGCCCGTCCGCCGCGTTGATCCACAGGTAGGTCGACTCCGGCAGCTCGGCCCGCATCGCGACCGCCTCCGCGTGGTGTTCCGGCAGGCCCACCATGCCGACCGAGTGCCGGATCCCGTGCCCGCGCAGCGTCGCGCACGCGGCCAGGAACCGCTCCCGGCGCACCTGCCCCGGGTGGTAGGTCGCCCACAGCGCGAGCCGCGCCGGATCGGCCTCGGCGACCCAGCCCAGCCGCCCGGCCAGGTTCGTCTGGATGGCGACCTTCTCGACGTGTGGCAGGTGCGACAGCCGCACCAGCGCGTCCCGGTACCAGGACCGGGTCAGCCCCTCACCCCACGGCGTGAACAGCACCGACAGCGTGTCCCCACCCGGGTTGGCGGCGACCCAGTCGGTGAAGCGGGTCAGCGCGGCCCGGTCCTCGGCCAGCTGCGCGCGGCTGTCGCGCCGCTTCGCGAACGGGCAGTACGGGCAGTCGAAATTGCAGCTCGCGAGCGGTCCCCGGTAGAGCAGCAGCAGGTTCACCGCAGCACCGCCCGTGCCATCGCCGCCCGCACCGGCCCCGACACCAGCCACGGCCCGATCGCGTCGCCGTGCGCCAGGCCCTCGTCCGTCAGCACCAGGCGGTCTCCGTCGCCGACGGCCCAGCCCCGTCCGATCAGCTCCACCAGATGAGGAAAGTCGTCATCCGCCTTGGACCCGAACCGATCGGCATAGCCCGCGAGGTCGACGCCCTCGGCGCGCAGCAGCGACTTCACCAGCCAGCGCAGTCGCTGCTCACCGCCGTCGAGCGCGAACCCGAACTCGGCGTGGGCGAAGTCCCCGGCGGGCCGGGACAGGTAGTCGTCGATGATGGCACGGACCTCGCGCACACTGACCGCGTAGTCGAACGAGTAGTGCAGGTCGGCGGTGTAGGAGCGCGCACCGCAGCCGATACCGACCATGCCGTCGTCCTGGCAGCAGTAGTCCGCGCCGTCCGGGTCGGGCACGTCGGCACGACGGAACTGGCGCATCGACAGCTGCCGGTAACCGGCCTCGCGCAGCAGGTCACGGCCGTGCCGGTAGAGGTCGAGGCGCTGGCTGTCCCATTGCGCGTCGCGATCCGGTGCGGCGGCCGACCCTGACGGCACCAGCGCGTCGCGATCCGGCCGGGCGGCCGTGCCTGACAACAGCAGCGCTTCACGATCCGGCGCGGTGTTCAGACCTGACGGCACCAGCAGGTCGCGTTCCAGTGCGGCTGGGCCGGTCGGTGGCGGCACGCCGTCCCGGCGGCCCAAGCCGGTCAGCGGGCGCACGTACAGCGGGTAGAGGTAGATCTCCTCGGGGTGCCAGGCCAGCGCCTCGCGCAGCGAGTAGGTCCAGGTGTCACGGGTCTGGCCGGGGATGCCGTAGATGAGATCGACGTTGAGCAGCGGAAACGCCGCGTCCCGCAGCGCGGTCAGGGCGCGGTCGACGTCGGCTCGGCGCTGCGGTCGCCCGGCGGCGTGGGCCTCGCTGTCGAGGAAGCTCTGCACGCCCATGCTGACCCGGTGTGTGCCGTGCGCGGCCAGCACCGCCAGCCGGTCGGGTGTCGCCGTCGCGGGCGAGGTCTCCACGGACAGCTGTGCCGCGGCCGGGTCCAGGCCGAGCACCCCATCGGTGATCGCGAACAGTTCCGCCAGCTCGTCGGCGGTCAGGTGGGTCGGGGTGCCACCGCCGATCGCGGCACGGGCGTACCGGGCCGGGCCCAGCGCCGCCGCGACCTGCTCGGCCTGCACCCGCAGCTGCCGCAGGTACGCGCCGACCTGCTCGGCGGGCGGCAACGCGCGGGTGAACAGGTTGCAGAACCCGCACCGCATCTCGCAGAAGGGGATGTGCAAGTACAGGAACAGGTTGTCCCGGTCCTGCCCCGCCCACACGTCGCGCAGGTGCGGGCGCGGCCGCAGTGGGCGGTATGCCGTCTTGTGCGGGTACGCGTACAGGTAACCCTGGTAGGGCGAGCCGTCGAGCACCGTCACCACTCTCCCGGCAGCAGCGTGAACTCGGCGTACGGCACCGTCCACACCACGTCGTGCCCGACCCGGTGCCCCTGGTGGCCGTCCTCGCCGTACGCGGTCCCGTGGTCGGCGCACAGGACCACGAAACAGGGCCGCCCGCGCGAGGTGAGCAGCGCGAACAGGCGCGGCAGCGCGGTGTCCACATACCGCAGCGCGGCGGCGTGGCTGTCCCGCCCGTCCTCGGCCGCGCCGGGCAGGTAGTGCCGGTTGGGCTGGTGCAGCGCGGAGATGTTGAGGAAGGTGAACAGCGGCCGGTCCACCGGCACGGCCCCGGCGCTGGAGGCGAGCTGGTCGAGCTGGTGACGCAGCGAGTCCGGTTCGGTCACCCCGAACTCGGGCCGCCAGTGGTCCTCGGCGAACAGTCCCGGCAGCACGCTGCCCAGCGGCGAGCGCCGGTTGAAGAAGCCGACACCGCCCAGGCACAGCGTGTGATACCCGGCCTGACCAAGCCCGGTTACCAGGTCCGGGGCGTCGAACACCCAGGTGCCGTCGGCGGTGGTCTCGCTGCCGGGGAACCGGGCCGCGAACAGCCGCTCGTGCCGTCCCGGCGTCACCGGCGTCGGCAGGAACCCCGCGAAGAACGCGTGGTGCGCCGCGTACGTGAAGCTCGCCGGGGTGTGCCTCGCCTCCCACCGCCCGCCGGGCAGTGCCCGGCGAACGTTCGGGGTGCGCCCGGCCGCGGCCTCCTCCGCCGCCACGTCGTACCGCAACGTGTCGAGCGTGACCAGCGCGATGTCATGCGTCCCCACCAGGGACGCCAGGTTCACGCTCACGCCGCCGCGCCGGCTCGCTCGCCCGCCAGCAGCGCGGCGACCTCGGCGTCGTAGGTGTCGCGGCCGTCGACCAGGAGGCCGGGGAGCAGGTCGCCGAACGCGTTGACCTCGGCGACCGCGTGCGAGCGCCAACCGGCCGCGAACATCAGGTCGACGCCGGTGTGCAGGCTGCCGGGGAAGCAGGCGGCAACGGCGCGGCAGGTGGCCAGGCCTTCGGCGTAGTGCCTGCCGGCGGCGGCGCGCAGCGCGCACAGGTCGCCGCGTACGCCGCCGAGGTGCAGGTTCGTCATCGGGGAGCGGCTGCCGCGGACCACGACGTGCGACGGCTCGCCGCCGACGGTGACCACGCGCAGGTCGACGACGCGGCCGTCGAGCCCGGCCTTGGGCAGCCAGCGCTGCACCTGCAGGCCGTCGGGGGCGAGCCGGTCCACGATCGCGGCGACGTCGCGCTCGTCGCGGTAGTGGCGCACCCGCAGCGAGTTGAACAGCCGCCCGCCGGACAGTTCGACCGAGGTCGTGGCCAGGATCCGGCCGCCGCTGCCGAGCTGCAGCGCGATGACGCCGGAGGCCGACGAGCCGTGGCACGGCTTGACGAACACCCGCCGCCAGCCGTTCTCGTCCAGCCAGGACCGCAGCTGCGCCCAGCCGGACGGCGACCCGGGCAGGGCCGGTGGCACCGGGATGCCGGCCGCGAGCAGCCGGGCGTGGCAGGCCGCCTTGTCGAACATGGTGAGGATCTCGGCGGGGTCGGCCAGCAGGCGGGCGTCGTGGTCGCGGGCGGCGTCGGCGATCCGGGCCAGGCCGCGGGCGAGTCCGGCGTACCAGGCGCGGCCGCCCACGATCTCGCCGTGCGCGGCCGGGCTCGCCGCGCCCCGCAGCAGCCGGTCGACCTCGGCGTCCTCGCCCGGCGACTCGATGCGCACAGCGGTGCCGGGAGCCAGTCGCAGCGGGGCTCCGCTGAGCACGTCGCGCCAGGCGAGCAGGTCGGGTTCGGGCAGCCCGGCCCGGACGGCGGCCGCGGCGAACAGGCCGACGCGGCGGTGCCCGGGGTTGCCGACGATGGTGAGGCGCACTACTCGGACACCGCGATGTAGCGGTCGTCGCGGTCGGCGTCGCTGCCTTCGGACACGTCCAGGATGACCCCGGCCTCGCCGAGTTCGGCGGTGAGCCGTTCCAGCACCGCCGCGCCGATGAAGTGGTGGTGCAGGTCGAGTTTGTCCAGGTGGGTGAGCGGCTGCCCGGCCAGCAGCGCGGCCGCGCCGGTGTCGCTGAGCATGCCGAGCGACAGGTCCAGCTTGCGCAGGCGGGCGACGACCGGCGCGCCCGCCAGGGCCACCGCGACGAGGTCGGCGATCTCGGCGTCGCGCAGCGCGAGCGAGGTCAGCGCGGGCAGCCGGGTGCCGGCCAGGATCGGGGCCAGGTCGTCGACGTCGGCGTCACCGCCGTAGTTGTCGGTGCCGAGCCACAGCTCCAGGTGGGTCAGCGCGGGCAGGTCGCACTCGGCGACGGCGCGCACCACGTCGGCGGGCAGGCCGCCGGACTCGATGGTGAACTCGCGCAGCCCGGTGTGCCGCACGGGCTTGAGGCTCAGGTCGGTCGCGCCGCGCACGGTCAGCACCTCGAGTTTCGGCAACGCCTCCAGCAGCGGCGTGATGTCGGCCTGCTGGATCCAGGAGATCTCGCACTCGTCGAACGTGATCTCGCCGAGGAACAGCGCCCGCAGCCGGGTGAACCGCGGCAGCGTCGCCGCGAGCTGCCCGATCGGTGGGGCGCTGTCGTACGCGCCGCCCCAGTTGCCGATGACGAGCGCGGTGACCTGGTTGGCCCAGTCCTCCGCGGCGAGCGCTTCGAGCCGCTCCAGGAACTGCCCGGTGTTGTCGTAGTCCGGGTCCTCCAGCCGCCACGCGCTGCCGGCCCGGGAAGCCTTGCCCAGGTCGGCGGGGTATTCCGCGACGGGCAGTCCGGCGAACGTCGTGATGTGGGAGCCGATCGTCATGCGCTGCCTCCGCCGGGCCGCATCAGGTCTGGGACGACGGACACTAACACCCGCCGCCGACGCTTCCGCCGAGCGTGGCACACCATTCATTGCATTAGATAGTTAAGTTTACTAAACTCCAGGCGTTCCACTCGGAGCGAGCCGCTTCCTCGTCCGAACCCGCACCAGATCGGGCCGTCGCGTGCCCCCGGCCGTCGCCTGCCATCAGGCCGCGCCGGGGAGGGGTGCACCTGCCTGTCCGGTCAGTCGATGTGCCGTGACGCGACGCAGCCACGGCACCGGACACCGAAGGGATCCCCATGTCCGACACCCCCAAGACCTGGCGGGGCCGCTGGGCCGCCGCCGCTGCCGCCCTGGCCGTCGCGGCCGCCGGCGTCGCCGTCGCGCTGGCCCCGGCCACGACGGCCCAGGCGGTCGTGCTGCCCAACGGCTTCAAGAGCGTGGGCTACATGCCCTCGTGGGCCGGCAACGTCAACACCGTGCAGTACGGCAAGCTGACGCACATCAACTACGCGTTCATCCTGCCCAACTCCAACGGCAGCCTGCAGGGCCTGGACAACCCGTCCAAGCTGTCCTCGCTGGTCTCGCTGGGCCACGCGAACAACGTCAAGGTCTCCATCGCGGTCGGCGGCTGGAACGACGGCAACGACCAGGCCTTCGAGGACCTGGCCGCCAACGCCACGGCGCGCACCGCGTTCGTCAACAACCTGGTGAACCTCGTCAACCAGTACAACCTCGACGGCGTCGACATCGACTGGGAGTACCCGGACACCACCGCCGAGAGCAACAACTTCACCGCGCTGATGAACCAGCTCAGCACCGCGATGCACTCGCGCGGCAAGCTGCTCACCGCCGCCGTGGTGTCCGAGGGCAGCACCGCCAACTTCGTGCAGCCCGCGGTCTTCAGCGCGGTCGACTGGCTGAACATCATGGCGTACGACGGCGGCAGCCCGCACGCCAACTACAACTGGTCGATCAACGCGGTCAACTCGTGGAAGTCCCGCGGCCTGCCCGCGAGCAAGGCCGTGCTGGGTGTGCCGTTCTACAGCCGCCCGACGTACTACACGTACAGCCAGCTCGTGGCGATGGACCCGGCCAACGCCAACCGCGACTGCACCACGGTGAGCGGCGTGCAGCAGTGCTACAACGGCCTGCCCACCATCCGCAGCAAGACCACGTGGGCCAAGGCCAACGCCGGCGGCATCATGAACTGGGAGCTGTCTCAGGACACCACCGGCTCGACGTCACTGGTCAGCGCCATCTACGAGGTCGCCATCGGCGGCACCACCCCGCCGTCGTCGCCGCCCCCGGGCGGCCGCACCGGCCACATCGTCGGTCAGGCCTCCGGCAAGTGCGTCGACGTCGCCGCCGCCAGCACCGCCAACGGCGCCGCCATCCAGCTCTACACCTGCAACGGCACCAACGCCCAGACCTGGACCATCGGCACCGACGGCACCGTCCGGGCGCTGGGCAAGTGCATGGACATCACCGCCGGCTCCACCGCCAACGGCGCCCTCATCCAGCTCTACGACTGCAACGGCAGCGGCGCCCAGGTCTGGCAACCCCAGTCCAACGGCAACCTCCGCAATCCCCAGTCCGCCAAGTGCCTCGACGCCAAGGACCTCGGCACCGCCGACGGCACCCGCCTCCAGATCTGGACCTGCGCCACCTCCGGCAACCAAATCTGGACCCTCCCCTGACCCCCACCCCGGGTCGATCATGAACTTATGGCACGGCTCGACGGCGTGTCCCTGACACAACTTCATGATCAACGCAGGAAAGCGGCGGGCCCGCACCGGACAACGGTGCGGGCCCGCCGCCGGTGCGGGGTCAGCGCCAACCGTGGACCGGGTCGTAGCCGAGGAGGCGGCGGGCCTTGTCGATGGAGAGCAGGGTCTCGTTGCCGGAGACCGGGCGCTGCCAGGGCAGGTCGGGGAAGACCTCGGCGGCCAGGTCCACGGTCTCGCGGTGCATCACGGTGTCGGCGTTGGCGATGATGAACACCTCCAGGCCCGGCTGGGTGTACTCCAAGGCCCGGCGCACCGCCTGCGCGCCGTCGCGGCAGTCGATGTACGACCACAGGTTCCACATCCGCGCCCGCGGATCGTCCTGCCACGACGCGAAGTTCGCGTAGTCACCGGGCTCCATCACGTTCGAGAAGCGCAGCCCGATCATCTTCAGCTGCGGGTCCCACCGGCAGAACTGCGCCGCCATCTGCTCGTCGAGGTGCTTGGCCAGCGAGTACGCCGTCTCCGGCCGCCCCGCGTACTCCTCGTCCACCGGCAGGTACGGCGGCGGGGTGTCGAACGGCAGCCCCAGCACCGTCTCGCTGGACGCCCACACCACATTGCGCACACCCGCCGCCCGCGCCGCCGCGAACACGTTGTAGCTGACCGTGATGTTGTTGGCGAACGTCGCCGCGTTGCCGGTCACCCCCGGCCCGGGAATAGCCGCCAGGTGCACCACCGCGTCCACCTTCGCGTACCGGCTGTCGATCGCGCTGAACGCCTCCACCGCCTGGCCGTAGTCGGTGAAATCGATCCGGGTGTACGGGCACAACTGCTCGCGCGGCGGCGCGATGTCAAGGTTCACCACGTCGTACCCGTTGTCGAGCAGGTCGCGCACCACCGCCCGGCCCAGCTTGCCGCTGCCCCCGGTCACTGCCACCAATGCCATCGTCCACACCTCTCCCGAAGATCCGCTGACAACGTATCCCGCCCCGCCCGGCGGCGTCCCCCGGCGTCACGGACGCAGATCCACCGCCAGCACCTCACTCTTGCCGAGCGCCAGCACCCGGTCCCGGTCCGCCCCGTGCAGGCTGCCGATCCGCTTGTCGACCGTCGCCCGGCCGACGACACCGCCGTCGTGACCGACCAGGGTCAGCCGTCCCAGGTGTCCGGCGAGCGCGAAGCCCGAGTCGACGGCGGCCACGCCGACGAGCCGGCCGAAGTGCGGCACCCGGGTCCACGGCTGCGCCACGCCCGACTCCAGCGCGACCACCTGCTCGCCGTCGTCGCACCACAGCAAACCGCCTGCCACGGCCACCGCTCGGACACCGGCGGGCACTGCGGGCTGGCGCATCATCTCGCCCGTGATCGGGTTCAGCACCCACAGGGCGCCTGACGTGCCCCGCACCAGCACTCTGCCGACGTCGAGCCGCGCGAGGACCGGGCCCGTGTCCACCTCCAGGACCGGCTCGGGCAGCCGCCAGGTCTGCTGATCGCGCCCGGTCCGCGGTTCGACGGCCCGGATCAGGCCGGTGCCCCGTTCGGCCAGCAGAACGCGGTCACCGAAGGCGAGCGGCTCCTCGATCGCCACCGGACCGCCGCTGCGCCACAGCAGCGCCCCGCTGTCCAGGTCATACCCGGCCAGTGGGGTGTACCCGCGCCAGCCGCCGACCACCGCGACTCCCCCGGCCACCGCCAGATGCCCGGTATGCGCGGGCAGTTCGGCGTGCCACCGCAGTTCCCCCGCGATCGGTTCGTGGCACGACAGCCGCCGTCCCCAGTGCGAGAGGGCGAGGCAGTGCCCGCCGGTCACCGTCAGCCCCTGGGGCCGATTACCGAGCGGCACGTCCCAGCGCACCCCGCCGTCACGCACGTCGAGCCCGACGAGCCGGGAGGCGCGTTCGTTCACCACCAACCGCCCGCTGCCCACCGCCGAGCGGGTCAGGTAGGCGCGCTGGTGCACGCTGTGCCGCCATACCGTCTCGAAGATCACCCGAGCAGGCAACCAGAGCGGGTCCGGCCCGGCAACCAGGAAAGTGAGCGCCCGCCCCGGCGGCACATCCGGGGCGGGCGCGGCACTGGATACGGGAAGGTCAGTGACCGTGCCCGTGGCCCTTGCCCCACGGGCCGGTGATCGCGACGACCAGGCCGTCGGCCTGGATGCCGGCGAACAGGATCCGGCCGTCCTGGCTGAACGTCGGGCCGGTGAACTCGCTGTCGCTGATCTCGTTGCGGGCCAGCGGGTAGGTGACGCCCTTGTCGCTGACGCCGACCAGGTGCGACAGGCCCTCGCCGTCCTCGGCGAGGATGATGCCGCCGTACGGCGAGACCGTGATGTTGTCCGGGCCGTCGTAGTTGCCCTCGGCCTTCGGGTCCGGGTTCACCCCGAAGATGGTCTTGAGTTCGATCGTCTCGCGCTTCGGGTCGTAGAACCAGACCTGGCCGTCGTGCTCGTGCACGCTGCCGTCGCTGATCCGGGCGTAGCTGGAGACGAAGTACACGCCGCCGTCGCCGTACCACTGGCCTTCGAGCTTGCGGGCGCGGGTGACCTGGTCGTTGGTGAACTGCTTGCGCACCGAGACCGTGGCGGCCAGCCGGTCCGGCACGTCCACCCAGCTCACCTTGTACTTCGTGCCGGGCTCGGTGGCCGCGGACAGATCGGTGATGTGCAGCCCGTCGAGCGTCGCCTTCAGCGCCTGGAGGTGGCCCGCGGTGTCGCCGCCCTCGCTGAGGGCAAGCTTGCGCAGCGCGCCGTCACGGCCCTTGAAGCCCTTCGGCGGCACCCAGCGGAAGTAGAGCCCGTTCGGGCCGCTGGCGTCCTCGGTCAGGTAGATCTCGTCGGTCTTCGGGTCCACGGCGACGGCCTCGTGCGAGTACCGGCCGAGGAACTTCAGCGGCACCGGGTCGAGGTTGGCCTCCTGATCGAACGGGTCGACCTCGAACACCCAGCCGTGGTCCTGCTGGAACTGCCCGCCCTTGCGCTGCTCGGTCTCCTCGCAGGTCAGCCAGGTGCCCCAGGGAGTGATGCCGCCGGCGCAGTTGTTGTGCGTGCCGGCCAGGCTGACGTACTGCCGGACCCGGTTGCCGTGGTGGTCGACCTCGATGTTGGTGGTGCCGCCGCCCGCGCCCGGGTCGAACGTGAAGCCGGGCCGGGTCGGCACCCGGAACGGCTCGCTGCCGCCGACCTCGTGGTTGTTGACCAGGGTGAAGCCGCGGCGGGTGCCGAAGCAGGCGGTGCCGTCGGGGTCGCTCGGGGTGGGCTCGCCGGTCGACAGGAGGGTCTTGCCGGCCTCGGCGACGATCCGGTAGGAGAAGCCCTCCGGCAGGGAGAGGATGCCGGCCGGGTCGGGGATCAGCGGGCCGTAGCCGGGGACGGACGGGTGGGCGTACGCGGGTCCGGCGATCGCCTGCACGCTGCCGGCGAACGCGATGCCGAGGCCGCCGAGGGTGGCAGTGCGCAGCAGGTTGCGGCGGGAGAGAGGGGTGTGCACGGATAGCTGCCTTTCGATGGGCCTTCATGTCTACCCGTGACATGCAAGCCCCCGATCGGGAACACCCCGCGCGCACCGCGCCAAGATCAGGAGAACAGCAGGCAAACAATGCCTACGTGACCGCCTTTCAACCTGCTCAGCCTGCGGTTACGTCCCTGCCCAGCACCGCCGCGGCGATCTCGCACACCGCCACCAGCCGCCAGGTGATCTGGTCGGCGCGCCGCCAGTCCAGGCTGGTGACGTCGGGCAGGTTCCAGCCCAGCGCGGTCGCCTTGTCGGTGAGCCCGTCGGCGTAGCAGGCCAGCTCCAGCAGGGGCGGCCGGCGCTCGGGGTCGAGCGCGTCGCCGACGCTCGCCGTCGCCTGGTCGAGGATGGCGAGCACGCCCGGGTCGGCCGCGGCGGCGGCGCGGCCGGCGTCGCCGACGACGCGGGCGTAACGCGCCAGCACCTGGCGGGCTTGCTCGGGGCTGGTGGGGCCACTGTCCATGCCGCGAGATTAGGGCAGCATCGGGGTCTTGAATGCGGCCTGACGTCCGTTATGACCGAACAGAGGACAACGCTGCCCGACCGGCTCCACCCGCCGGAGGGACAGCCAGGTCGACACCCGCCGATGGGCGCGACCGGGTTGGCCGCGCCCATCGGCGGTCGGCGGTCAGCCCCGCCGGGGCGCCGGACGCTGCGGGGAGTTCGGCAGCGGCTGTGTCTGGTCGCTGTCGAAGCCCGGCACCAGCGGCTCCGGGTACTCGTCCGGCTCGGCCGGGGCCTGGTACAGGTCCGGGTCGGCCGGGCTCGGCGCGGCCGGGCTCGGGGCGGCCGAGCCGGCCCGCTGCGACGGGTACACCGTGCCGGCGGACCGGTCCGCGAGCACCTGGGTGGCGTCGGACTGCCCGGCGGCGTAGGCGCGGGCGTGCTCGGCGACGCGGGTCGACTCCTGCCCGGCCCGGTCGAGCCAGCTGTCCCAGCGCGCCTGCATCGGGCGGACCAGGCCGCCGCCGACGCCCACGATCAGGATGCCGGCGACGGTCGCCAGCACCGCGATCAGGATCGGCATGGTCACCGTGGTGGCGACGCCGATCTGGTTGAGCGCCGCGATCACGCCCAGGCCGATGATGAACACCGACGCGGTCGTGGCCAGGAAGCGGCCGTACGACAGCCCGCCCAGCGCGCCCGTCACCAGGTCCCTGACCCAGGAGGCGATGGCCGCGGCCACCACCACGATGACGATCGCGACGAACGCCTTGGGCAGCCAGGACACCACGGCGTTGATCAGGTCGGAGACCGGGTTCGGCCCCCAGATCCCGAAGGCGAGCTGCAGCGTGAACAGCAGCACCGCGTAGTACGCGAGCCGCGCGACCAGGTCGGACGGGTCGACGCCGCCGCGGGCCAGCGCCGCGGTCACCCCGCCGCGGGCCGCGAGCTGGTCGAACCGGACCCGTTCGAGGCCCTTGTCGGCGAGCATACGGATGCCTCGTGCGACGAGCCAGCCGACGAGCAGGATCGCCACGAAGGCCAGCGCCTTGGGCAGGAACAGCGCGACCGAGCGCAGCGCGTCGGTCAGCACCTCTCCGAAGTCCATGGGCTTCTTCCTTTCCAGCGGGAACGAGAGGGGTTTCGGGGTCAGCCAGCCCATTCCCCGCCGGCGGCGCAGGGAAACGGCGAACCGGGCACGCGTGGCCCGATCGGGTGATCCGGGATCGATCGACATCAACGGATACGGGGGTTGGCATCCTTGCGGGAGCGACCGCACGTCCCCGTCACCGCCGGCAGGCCAGGGCAGGCCAGACCGGCGGCAGTGCCGCGTGCCGAACCCCCGGTCGTCGCGTACGCGGACCGCCACGTCCCGTTTCGCGATCGGAGTCAGCCATGCCCCACCCGCCGTCCCGGCTCGCCGTCCTCGGCCTAGCCGTCGCCCTGCTCGCCACCACCGCCGCGGCCACCACCGACACCGCGGTGCGTGCGCTGGCCCAAGCACCGCCCTGACCTCCGGCGGCGGCACACAGGTCCTGGCCGGACACGGTTCGATCCACGGGCCGGGCCACCCGGCCGTGCTCGCCGACAACGGCCAGGACGTGCTGTTCTACCACTACTACACGGACAGCGGCGCGGCACGGCTCGGCATCAACCTGCTGGGCTGGGACAGCGCGGGCTGGCCGTTCGTCTACTGACCGAACCCGTGAGCCCGGCGGCTGGATTAAGCACCCGGCGGCAGGGTAGAACTCGTGCGTGTCTCGGGATACCTGGATCATCATCGGCATCGCCGTCGCGATCGTCGGCATCATCACGCTGATCGGCGCGATCAAACTGGGCAGGCGCCTGTTCGTCACCAAGCGGATGCTCGGTGAGCTGGGCACGGGCGGCAAGGTCGCCTTCTGGGGCGCCCTGATCTACACGATCCTGCCCGTCGACCTGCTCCCCGACCCGATCTACCTCGACGACATGGGGGTGCTCGCGCTGGCCCTCATGTACCTCACCAACCTGCTGCGCAAGCGCAACGGCGGCAAGCTGCTGCCGGGACCGCGTACCAAACCGTCCAGCAAGCACGACGCCCCGCGATAGGGGTCGCGCCTTCACGGTGTGGCGGCCGGGTTGTTGAACACCAGCCGCCACACCGTGTGACCAGGCCGGGTGTAGTACGAGAACTCGTCGCAGACCTCGCCCGTGATGTACAGGCCCCAGCCGCCGGAAGCCGTGGGCCGCGCGGCCGGCTGCTCCGGGGCGGTCCTGCGGAACGTGCCGCCGTCGGTCAGCTCGATGACGACCGCGCCGCCGTCGGCCCACACCCGCACCACGCCGCCGCCGGCGGTGTGGCGCAACGTGTTGGTGACCAGTTCGCTCACCGCGAGCTTCAGCCCGGGCACCCGGCCGGCGGCAAGCCCGGACGCGTGGGCGTGCGCGCCGGCGAACTCGCGGACCGCCGCGAGGTCGTCGGCGGTGGTGAACGAGATCGCGGCCGCCCCCGACGGCGGCTGGGCGAACGGTCTGACTACCTGGCGCAAGACTCCTCCGCGGCCCGGGATGATGTGCGATGTGCGTGCCCGTGCGGGCGGCCTTCCCTCCGAACGCGGTCCTGGGACGCTGACGCAAAGAGTGCCACAGCCTGACCCGGCGTGGCATTCCCGCGCTTGCCTCCTCGGTGGCGACCCCCCACCGACCACCTGGCCACTGACTGCCCCGCCGGGTGACGGCCGAAACCACGGATCGAGATCGGCTCCGGCCCACGACCTATCGGTGAACTCGTATGGTTGGGCCGCGCCGGGTCGGGTACATGGCCGTGGCATGCGGCCACCGGCGGCCGCGTACCACGGCTTCGCGGAGCAACTTGGCTCACCCCGCGCGGCCGACCTGACTGGTGAACGGTGAAGGATGACCATGGCGCTGAAAGCAGAGCAGAGCGAGCGACTCGGCAAGTTGCTCTCGGAGCGGTCGGAGCAGATCTCCCAGCGCTGGGCGGAGGTCGCGGCGGCGCCGCTGAAGGGCCGCCTGACGGTCTCCGAATCGGGTCGCCAGACGACCGAACTGCAGACGCAACTGCGCAAGTCGCTCAGCGAAGGTGCGAGCGACCTCGACAGCGCGAAGGCCGCGGAACTGCGGGCGGTGCTCACCGAGCTGTCGCGCAACCGCGCACGCCAAGGGTTCACCGCCACCGAGACCGCCACCAGCGTCTTCGCCCTCAAGACCGCGCTCTACGAGATCGGCGAGATCGAGAAGAGCGGCGAGACCGCCCTGCGTGACTACGTGGCCTGGTCGGCGCTGATCGACGAGCTGGGCCTGTTCACCTTCGAGGCCTTCTCCCGAGCCCGCGAGCACATCATCACCGAGCAGAGCGAGCAGCTGCTGGAGTTGTCCACGCCGGTCGTGAAACTCTGGGAGGGCGTGGTCGCCGTCCCGCTGGTCGGCACTCTGGACTCCGCGCGCGCCCAGGTCGTCATGGAGCGGCTGCTGCAGGCGCTGGTCGACACCGGCTCGCCGTACGCGATCATCGACATCACCGGCGTGCCCGCGGTGGACACCCAGGTCGCGCAGCACATCCTCAAGACGGTCATGGCGGCCAGACTGATGGGCGCGGAGTGCGTCATCTCCGGCATCCGCCCGCAGATCGCGCAGACCATCGTGGCGCTGGGCATCGAGTTCGGCGACATCGCCACCAAGGCCACTCTCGCCGACGCGCTCCGCCACGCCGTCCGGCGCGGCGGCGCCGAGCTGCGAGCCGCCAAGCGGGAGGCGTGATGGAGCGGGTGCCGATCCTCAAAATCGGCTCGGTGCTGCTGGTCTCCATCCAGGTCGACATGCAGGACCAGATGGCCCTGCAGCTGCAGGAGGACCTCGGCCAGCGCATCGTCGACACCGGCTGCAAGGGCGTCATCATCGACATCACCGGCCTGGACATCGTCGACTCGTTCGTCGGGCGCACCCTGTCGACGATCGCGTCGATCTCCCGGGTGCTCGACGCCGAGACGATCGTCGTCGGCATGCGCCCGGCCGTCGCGATCACGCTGGTCGAGCTCGGCCTGTCGCTGGACGGCATCCGCACCGCGCTCAACGTGGAGCGGGGCCTGGAACTGCTGGCCGCCAACGCCGAGCCGGACCTGATCGACGACCTGGACCTCCTCGACGAGCCCGAGACGACCTCGCCGTGACGGGCGGTGCAGGTGCCGAACTCCAGGTGCAGGCCATCGGCAACGACGAGGACGTCGTCCGGGTGCGCCAGCTGGTCCGCACCGCGGCGGTCGCCGCGAAGCTGTCGCTGGTCGACCAGACGAAAGTCGTCACCGCGGCCAGCGAGCTGGCGCGCAACACCCTCGTGTACGGCGGAGGCGGCAAGGCCGAGGTCTGCACCGTCGACAACGGCAAGCGACGCGGAGTGCGGGTCGTGTTCAGCGACTCCGGCCCGGGTATCGCCGACATCGACCTCGCGCTGACCGACGGCTACACCAGCGGCGGCGGCCTCGGCCTGGGTCTGAGCGGTGCGCGCCGGCTCGTCGACGAGTTCGAGCTGGAGACCGCGGTCGGCGCGGGGACCACCGTGGCGGTGGTCAAGTGGGCGCGCTGAGCTCGCTGACCCCGACCTCATCCTGGTTCCGGCTGGACGACGCGAGCGCCGTGGGCGCGGTCCGGCGCTTCGCCGTCGAGCTCGCCGGCTCCGTGGACCTCGGCGAGCGCAAGTCCGCCGACATCGCGATCATCGCTACCGAGCTCGCCTCCAATCTGGTCAAGCACGCCGAGGACGGGACGCTGCTGGTGCGCCCGGTCCGGCACGACGACACCGTCGGCGTCGAGATCGTCAGCATCGACTCGGCGCCTGGCATGGCCGACCTGGCCGCCATGTACGAGGACGGCCGCTCCACGACCGGCACCCTCGGCATCGGCCTGGGCGCCGTGTCCCGGCTCGCGGACCGGATGGAGGGCTACTCCGCGCCGGGACGGGGCTCGGTCCTCACCGCCCAGCTCTGGCGCGAGGCGGTCCCGCCGCCCGCCTGGGCCGACGGGCTGACCCGGCCGCTGACCGGCGAGACCGTCAGCGGCGACTGCCACGCCGTGCGGACCATCGGCGACCGGCGGCAGGTGATGGTGTGCGACGGGCTCGGCCACGGCCCGCTCGCCGCCGCCGCCGCGCAGACCGCCTTCAACCTGTTCCACACCGCGCCCGACGGTCCGCCCGCGACCGTCGTCGAACGCCTGCACCGGGGCATGTCCCACACGCGCGGGGCCGCCCTGACCGTCGCGGAGATCGACCCGGACGCCGGACTCGTGCGCACCTGCGGCATGGGCAACGTCGCGGCGACCGTCCTCACCGCAGGCACCCGGCGCGGCATGGTGTCGATGCCCGGCATCGCGGGCCACGGCAAGGCCGTCATCCGGGAGTTCGAGCACCCGTTCGGGCCGGACTCGCTGCTGGTCATGCACTCCGACGGGGTCAGCGACAAGTGGCGCCTGGACGCCGACCCGGGGCTCGTCGTCCGATCGCCGCTGCTGATCGCCGCCACGGTGCTGCGCGACGCGGGCGTGCGCCGCGACGACGCCTGTGTGCTGGCGGCCAGGATCCGATCATGACCGACACCCTCCTGCTCCAGTTGGTGCTACGCGGCGAGCAGGATGTGTTCGCCGTCAGGCAGCGCGGGCGCGAGGCCGCGGCGGCGCTGGGGCTCGAACACCAGGACCAGATCCGGCTGGCCACCGCGCTCAGCGACGTCGGCCGCCAGCTGCTGTCCCGGGGCACCGGTGTGGAGGTCGCCTTCCGGATCCACGGCCGGCCCGAGCACCTGCGCGTCGACCTCACGGTCCCCGGCCGGGTGGACCGGCAGGCGCTGCGACCGGTCGGCCGCCTGGTCGATGTTTTGGAAGTCGCCGAAGGTGGGCAGGAGACAGTAGTCATGCTGTCACGCCGCCTGCCCGACCCGGGCCAGCTCACCGCCGAACAGGTCGAGCAGGTCCGGCGTAAGCTTGCCGCCTCCGCCGTCGCCAGCCCGCTCGACGAGCTGGCCTCCCAGAACGAGCATCTGCTGGCGGCGCTGGAGGAGGCCCGCGAGCAGCGGGACCGGCTCAAGGCGCTCAACGACGAGCTGGAAGAGACCAACCGCGGCGTGATGGCGCTCTACCTCCAGCTCAGCTCGGAGCTGGAGGAGACCAACCGCGGCGTGGTGGCGCTGTACGCCGAGCTGGACGAGAAGTCCGGGCAGCTGCGTGCCGCCAGCGAGGCCAAGACGCGCTTCCTGGCCAACGTCAGCCACGAGCTGCGCGCCCCGGTCACGGCGGTCATCGGGCTGATCCGGATGCTGTCCGATCCGGAATCCGACCCGCTGACCGCTGCGCAGGCGGAGCAGATGTCGCTGATGCGGGGCTCGGCCTCGGACCTGCTGTCGCTGGTGAACGACCTGCTCGACCTGGCCAAGGCCGAGTCCGGGCACCTGGAACCGGTGTGGGGTCCCGTCGACCTCAGCCGGCTGTTCAAGCAGCTGCGCGGCACCGTCAAGGCGGTCCTGACCAGTCCCGATGTCGCGCTGGAGGTGGAGGCGCCCGGCGACGGCGCGTGGATCGAGTCCGACGAGGCGCTGCTGTCGCAGGTGCTGCGCAACCTGCTGCACAACGCGGTGAAGTTCACCGAGCACGGCTCGGTGACCATGCGGGCCGCCTCCGCCGGCGGCCACTGGACCATCACCGTCGCCGACACCGGCGTCGGCATCCCCGTCGCCCAGCACGAGCGCATCTTCGAGGAGTTCGTGCAGCTGCCCGGTCGGCACAAGATGCACGGCACGGGACTCGGGCTGCCGTACGCCCGCCGGCTCACCGGCATCCTCGGCGGTGAGATGCACCTGGACAGCGAACCCGGCAAGGGAAGCACCTTCACCGTCACCCTTCCGGTCGCGAGGACCTCATGAGCAACCCGGCCGAGACCACCATCCTGGTGGTCGACGACCGCGCCCCCAAGCGCTACCTGCTGAAGAACTGGCTCACCCGGGCCGGCTTCGCGGTCACCGAGGCCGTCGACGGCCAGGATGCCCTCGACAAGCTCCAGCAGCGTCCCTTCGACATGGTCGTGCTCGACGTCAAACTGCCCGACATGAGCGGGCTCGACGTCTGCCGGCGGATCAAAGCGGACCCGGCCACCACCAGCACACCTGTCGTGCACGTCTCCGCGCACGCGGTCGACGCCGCCGACCGGACCCTGGGACTGGTCGGCGGCGCCGACGCCTACCTCGTCGAACCGATCGACCCGCACGAACTGGTCGCCACGGTGCAGGCCGTGCTGCGCTACTACCGGGCACGCCGCAAGGCCGAACAGCTCGCCGACGGCCTGGCCGGGCTCGCCGCGACGACGCTCGCCGTCACCATGGCCCGTGACTTTCCCGAACTGCTCAGCCGTGCCGCCGCCGGAGCCGTACGGCTGTTCGGCACGGCCGCGGCGGTCGCCACCGAGACCGACGCGGGCTGGACCCTGGCACTGGCCACCGTGTCCGGCGACGTCACCGTCGCCGGTTGGGAACCTCCCGGCGAGGACGTGCCGGTCGGCTCGCACCGGCTCACCGGTGACGCCACGCGGTGGCAGCTGCCCGCCGGCTGGCCCGACCCCGGCGAGGTCACCGTCACCACCGCCCGGTTCCGCGCCGCCCGGCCGTCGCTCTACCTGTTCACCGGCGTGTGCGCCGACGAGGACCAGACCCAGTTGCTGACCCAGCTGACCCAGGCGCTGGGCGCGGCGGCAGAGGCCCAGCGGGCACAGGACCAGGACCACCGGATCGCGGTCACCCTGCAGCGCAGCCTGCTCCCCCGCCGCCTGCCCGCCGTGCCCGGCATCAGCCTCGCCGTGCGCTACGAGCCGGCCAGCCCGCAGGCCGAGATCGGCGGGGACTTCTACGAGCTGTCGACGCTCGGAGACGAGCTGCTCATCGCCATCGGCGACGTCGTCGGGCACTCCCTGCACGCCGCGACGGTGATGGCCGAGATCCGCCACGCCCTGCGCGCGTACGCCGTCGAGGGCCACTACCCCGGCCGCATCGTCGCCCTGATCGACGAGCTGATGGTCCGGCTGCTGCCCGGCGAGATGGCGACCCTGTGCCTGCTGTTCCTCGATCCCCGGACCGGCCGGGCCCGGCTGGCCAACGCCGGTCACCTGCCGCCGCTGCTCATCGCCGACGGCCGGGTCACCGAGGTCTGGCACCGCGCCCCGCTGCTGGGCATCAACCATGCCCGACCCGACGACCTGGAGTTCGTCCTCCCAGAGGGCGGCACGCTGCTGCTGTACACCGACGGCCTCATCGAGCGACGGGACATCACGATCCGGGACGGCATCGCCGACCTCAGCCGGCTGGCCGCGCCCGTGGACGCCGATCTCGACCGCTACTGCGACCGGCTGCTCCGGCAGCTGACCAACCCTCCGCACGCCGACGACGTCGCCGTTGTCGCCGTCCGGCGTCTGTGATTGGCTGCCCCCATGGATCGTGCAAGCAACACGCCGCAGGCCACACACGAGGTGGAGGTCCTGCCGGACCGGGTCCGGATGGTCCTGGTCGGCGAGTTCGACCTGGCGAACGAGCAGGCTCTGACGAACTGGCTCGTCGACGCGATCGAAGCGAGCCCGGGACGCCCGCTGGAGGTCGACATGCACGACGTCGGCTTCATCGACTCCAGCGGTATCCGGGTCCTGCTGCACGCGCACGCCACGGCGCAGCGGCACGGCGGGTCCTTCCGGATCACCCGCGCGTCCGGCACGGTCCGCGAGGTGCTGGAGATCGTCGCCGTGTACCGGCACCTGACCGGCGGCGCATGACACTCAGGCGGCGTACGCGCGCAGCGCCGGGTGGCTGGCGGGCAGCCCGTACCAGCGCAGCAGCTCGGTGACCTCGTCGGGTTCGGCGACCAGCGCGTCCGGGTGGCGGACCAGGTGGTCGACGAGCCAGCGCTGGGCGGGGGTGAGGTCGGCGTACCGCAGCGGGCTGCTCCGCCCGTCGTCCCCGAACGCCAGGTAGAAGGCCTCACCGAGGCGCTCCGCCCACGGGCCGTGCGCCCGCCGGGTCGCCTCCGAGCGGACCAGCGCCGCCCTGGCCTCGGCCGCTCCCGAATCGCCGAGGTGTTCCAGCAGCCGCACCGACCACTCGGCCCGCGTCAGCCCCCACGGCGCGAGCACCGGCTCGTCCGGGCTGAGCCCGCCGCCCGCCCGCGCGCGCAGCTCGGCCCGCGCCTCCTCGGGCACGGTCGGGCCCGCGGTGAGCGTCCACGCCACCGCGGCGGCCCAGCGGACCTCCGAATCCTCGTCGTGCACCAGACTCGCGATCACCGCCGATTCGGCCACCGGACCGCGCGCGGCCAGCCCGGCCGCGAGCAGCGCGGTCACCCGCAGGTCCCGCCGCCAGCCGCGCTGCCCGGCCACGGCCAGCAGCGGCACCACGGTGTCACCCGCCGCTTCCGGGAACCAGGCCAGCAGATAGGCCGCCGCCTCGATGACGTCGCCGTCGCTGTCGTCCAGCAATCGCAGGATGCGGGGCAGCTCGGCCCGGACCGCGTCGTACACCCGCAGTTCGTCGACCTCGGCCGGCACCGCCGGCGGGTCGGCGGTCGCGTGGCCGCTCCACTCGCTGTAGAGCAGGTGCCAGGATTCGTCGACCGCGTCCGGCGAGGGCCGCAGCCGCTCGATCGGGAAACCCGTCAGCAGGTACGGGTGGTCGGAGCCGATCGCCATCGCGGTGAGCAGGTCGACGATCGCGGCCCGGTCGAGGGTGAGCGGGTCGGCGGCCAGGTCGGCGAGGAACGGCACGGTGTAGACGTCGGCCTGGTAGCGCCTGCCCTCGTGCAGCAGGCTGCTCCACAGTTCGTCGCGGGCGTCGCCGCGGGCCTCGGGGTCCTCCGCGCGCAGCGCGGTGATGAAGGCGGGGATCTCCTCGGCCGTGCCGAAGGCATGCGTCAGCCCGCCCCAGCCGACGGTGTCGAGCTTTTCCAGCATCCTTCGATGATGCCCACTATCCCCGACATCAATCGGCCAATTTGTGCGACCGAAGGCCTCGACGTGGGCAGCGATCATCCACCGGGACAGGGCTGCGGCCGCAAGTTTGCGATCATGGAAGCATGACCGTCAGCACCAGGCTCGTGACCATCGACGACGCGACCGCCGTAAGCGCGCTCTACCAGGCGAACATGGAGTTCCTCCTGCCGTTCGAACCGGTGCGGCCCGAGGGCTGGTTCGGCCCCGAGGGCCAGCGCGAGGTGCTCGCGAGCGCGCTCGACCGCCACGCGCGGGGCGAATGCGTGCCGCACGTGATCCTGCTCGACGGCCGCGTCGTCGGACGGATCACGCTCAACGACATCGTGCGGGGCCCGTTCCTGAACAGCCACCTCGGTTACTGGGTGAGCCAGGACGTCAACGGCCGGGGTGTCGCCTCGGCGGCGGTGGCGCGCATGATCGAGGTGGCGTTCGAGGAGCAGGGCCTGCACCGCATCCAGGCGGGCACCCTGCGGCACAACCTGGCCTCGCAGAAGGTGCTGGAGCGCAACGGCTTCGTGCGCTTCGGCCTGGCCGAGAAGTACATCCAGATCGCCGGCGTGTGGCAGGACCACATCCTGTTCCAGCGGCTGGCCCACGACCGGCCCTGAACATCCGGCCGTTTCGATCGTCAACCCGAACTCCGGCAGGTGCCTGGACGCGGTCGAGTTCGGCACCGCCAACGGGACGCGGCTGCAGATCCGGGACTGCGGCAACCCGCTCGGCGGCAACCGGCAGTGGCGCCTGGGCTGACCGCCCGGCAGTGACACCCGCCCTCCCGGGATGCCGAAACCGGGAGGGCGGGCCCCCGTTCGCGCAGATGGAAACAGCGTTTCCATAATGCGGCATCGCCGGCGACGGGACAAGCGGGACAACGGTCGATTGACGCCCTCACGCGGCCGCCACAGACTCGCCTTGCCATGCCGACCGTCCGTTCGGGAGCGCCACCATGCCGGTTCACCTCAAGAGCGCCGTGAAGCCGCCGACCAGCACGGTCGACTCCGAGGTCGGCGCGACCGTCGCCGCCGTCATCGCCGACGTGCGCGCCCGCGGCGACGACGCGGTACGCGAGTACTCCCGCCGCTTCGACGGCTGGGAACCCGAGCGGTTCCGGCTCGACACCGAGCAGATCGACGCGATCGTGCGCACGGTGCCCGACCAGGTCCTCGACGACATCCGCACCGTGCAGGGCAACGTGCGCGCGTTCGCCCGGCACCAGCGCGCGTCGCTGCACGACTTCGAGGTGGAGACCGCACCCGGCGTACTGCTCGGCCAGCGCAGCATCCCGGTGTCCGCGGCCGGGGCGTACATTCCCGGCGGCCGGTACCCGCTGGTCGCGTCGGCGCACATGACGATCGTGACGGCGAAGGTCGCCGGAGTTGATCGGGTCGCCGCGTGCACGCCGCCGATCCGCGGGCAGGTGCCGGCGGCCACCGTCGCCGCGATGCACCTGGCCGGGGCGGACGAGATCTACCTGCTCGGCGGGGTGCAGGCGGTGGCCGCGCTGGCGCTGGGCACGGCGACCATCGACCGCGTGGACCTGCTCGCCGGACCCGGCAACGCGTACGTCGCCGAGGCCAAGCGGCAGCTGTTCGGCGAGGTCGGCATCGACCTGCTGGCCGGGCCGACCGAGATCCTGATCGTCGCCGACGACGCGGCCGACCCGTTCGTCGTCGCGGTGGACCTGCTCAGCCAGGCCGAACACGGCCCCGACTCGCCCGCGGTGCTCATCACGACCTCGGACGTGCTCGCCCGCGAGGTGATCGGGCACGTCGAGCGCATCCTGGTGGACATGCCGACGCGCGACTTCGCGGGCCCGGCCTGGCGCGACCACGGGCAGGTGATCGTCGTCGGCGACCTCGCCGAGGCGTACGCGCTGGCCGACGACTTCGCCAGCGAGCACGTGCAGGTCCTGACCCGGCGGCCCCGCGAGGCGCTGGACCGGATGCGCCACTACGGCGCGCTGTTCCTCGGCGAGGGCACCTGCGTCTCCTACGGCGACAAGGTCATCGGCACCAACCACACGCTGCCCACCCGGGGCGGCGCCCGCTACACCGGCGGCCTGTGGGTCGGCCGCTACCTCAAAACGGTGACCTATCAGGAGGTCGTCGATCCCGCCGCGAGCGCCGAACTCGGCCGGCTGTGCGGTCGGGCCAGCCGCGTCGAGCTGTTCGAGGGCCACGCGCGCTCCGGCGACGTGCGCGCCGCGAAATACGCCGGCGACCCGCTGCCGTGGTCTCCCGCGCAGGCCGCCGCGTGAGCGCCGACCGGGTCGCCGGGCGCACGGCGCTGGTGACCGGGGCGGGCAACGGCCTCGGCCGGGCGATCGCGCACGCGCTGTCGGCCGCCGGGGCGCGGGTCGTGCTGGCCGGCCGCACCCGGGCCACTCTCGACGCCGTCGCGGCGGAGCTGGCCGGGGCCGCCGCCGGGGTGCGAGTCGCGGTCTGCGACACGTCCGCGCCGGACTCCGTGGCGGCGTTGCGCGCTGAACTGTCCGACGAGGACGTGTCCATCCTGGTCAACAACGCCGGTATCGCCGGTCCGGTGGACGCGCTCGTCGACGTCGAGCCCGCCGACTGGGACGAGGTCTTCGCCGTCAACGTGCGCGGGGTCTACCTGATGTGCCGGGCGTTCCTGCCCGCGATGACCGCCGCCGGGCGGGGCGACGTCATCAACGTCGCTTCGGTGAGCGGGAAGCGTCCGCTGGCGCGGCGCACGCCGTACACGGCGTCGAAGATGGCGGTGCTGGGGCTCACGGTTACCCTGGCGCACGAGGTCGGCACGCTCGGCGTGGCCGTCAACAGCCTGTCCCCGGGGCCGGTCGCGGGCCCGCGCATGACGCGCAACTTCCGCCTCGAAGCACAGCGCACCGGCGTCACCGAGGCCGAGGCCGAGCAGGCGTTCGTCTCCCGGGCCGCGCTGCAGCGCATGGTCACCGAGGAGGAGGTCGGCGCGGCGGCCGTCGCCATGCTGCGCATGCCGGGCCTGACCGGCGCGGACATCGACCTGTCGGCAGGCATGATCGCGCGCTGAGTCGCGCCGTCGCTCGCCGGTGGTCGCCGGGTGCCGATACAGTCCCATCGCCGCCGGACGAGCGCTCGTCGTCGCGCGGTGAAAGGAGCCGTGGATGACCGACCCGACGACCGAGGGATACACCGTCACCAGCGCCGAGATCAACGGCATGGTGCGCAACCTCTGCGCGTACGCGCTGAGCGAGCCCGACCCGCTGCAGCGTTATGCCGACCTCACCCACCAGCAGGTCCTGTTCGAGGGCATCGTCGCGGCGCTCCAGCGCGAACGCGGCCGTGCCCTGGCCGACCTCGCCGTCTCCGGAGTGCCGCTCGACGAGGTGGCCAAGAAGACCAACCTGGCGACCGCGCCGAAGGTACGCAAGCTGATCAGCCTGGCCGGCGAGACCGAACGGGTCCGGGCCGCCGCGGCCGCGGCCAAGCCGGCCAAGTCCAAGCAGCCGAAGAGCACTCCCGCACCTGATCCGGTCGCGCCACCGGCACCGCCGGTCGCCGTGGAGGGCAAGCGCATCATGACGGCGGAGGAATGGGCGGCCCTGGGCCTGGCCACCGAGGGACCGGCCACCCGCGCCCGGCCCAAGAAGCGCCGCCGGGCCGCCGCGGCGTGATCCCGCCGGTTCAGCCCGCCCCGGGCAGGTAACGGTCCAGCCCGCTGATCAGCAGTTCCAGCCCGAACTCGAACCGCACCTCCCCGTCGCCCTGTACGAGCACGTCGGCGTGCTCGTACAGGAACGGGAAGCGGGCCGGGGGCAGGGTGCGGTAGTAGTCGTGGACCTGGCCGAAGAAGTCGGCGACGAACTCCTCGACCGGCTTGCCGCTGGCCCGCTGCCGGGCCTGGTAGAGCGAGCCCTCGTACGCGTCGGCGCTGATGTACAGCGCGACCCGGTCCACCGCCCAGGACGCCTACTGGGGCGGCACGCCGCCGCTGATCAGCACGCCGAGCATGGCCTCGGCGACCCGCACCGAGTTCGGGCCGGTCGGCGCGTTGGCGAGGCTGACCCGGGCGATGTCGCTGTGCGCGCCGAGCACCCGGTAGGACTCGCGGGCGACCTCGCGGATCTGCTCGCGCCAGCGCGCCGGGTCCGGCTCGGGCAGCCGGATCTTTAAGAGTTGCGACCGCAGGCGGGGGCGATCTGGCCCACGATGGAGGTATGACCGATGAGGCAGAAGCCACCGTCGACGAGCCCGTCGCGCCCCGTCCGGTGCGGCGTGAGTCCTCCGGCAGGTTCGCTCTCGCGCTGGTCGGGGCGTTCCTGGCCGGGTCCTGCCTGACCGGGTGCGTCGGCGCGGCCCTGGTCGCTGCCGCCCACCGTGTACGCCATGAGCGGATGGAGGAACGCTGGCACCACGACCGCGATCGGTGGCACGAGCGCCCCGAGTGGTGGGACCGCGACCGGCAGTTCCCCCCGCCACCGGCTCCGCTCCCGCCGGTCGTGCCGACCAGGCCGCCCGCCGCGCCGCCCGCCACCCCGGCTCCGCCGCCCGCCGCGCCGACGCCGACCCCGTCCCGGACCTGAACCGGGCGTAGATCAGGTAGTGCGCTACCTGGCATCGATATGAGACAGTGCCGGGCATGCAGAACATCACCTCCAAGGCGCTCATCGCGCTGTCGATCGTGTACGGCGCCACCATCGCGATTCTCGCGATCTCCGGCGCGGACTTCGTGGGCAAGTTCGCCGCCATCGGCGGTATCACCATCGGCGTGCTCTGGGCACTGCGCGCAGTGCTGGGTTCCAAGACGAACGGATAGCCGGTGACGGCCCTCCGGTGGCAGGAGAGGAGGCCCGCCACCGGACGACCGCCCGGGGTTCACACCCGGGAGCTGTAGCTGATGAAGTACTCCGGGGTCACCGGAGCGCCTGCGGCGGTCCAGCAGATGACGTTGCGGACGATCACGACGGTGCCGGAGATCAGCCAGACGTTCTGCAGGTTGCAGTAGCTCGCGCCACTGCGGTAACCGGTGACCTGCACGTGGCCCTCCCGGAAACCGACCTTGTGGAACTCGTTGTACTGCAGCCCGGGGCCCGCCGGGGTCGAGACGACGACCGAGCCGACCGAGCTGTAGGTGGACGGGCCGGGGAACCCGTTGCTCCACAGGTAGGCGAAGTACTTCGGTGGGTTGAACGCCCCGTAGACCGAGCGCTCACGGTGATACGTCAGGTCGAACCAGCTGTCGGCGGGTGCGCCGGTGTGGTCGTAGCAGCGCACCACGACGTCCAGCCCTGCCCCGCCGGGGATCCAGTTGTCGACCTTGCAGCGGCGCGGGCTGTTCGGGTGCTGCGCGGTCACCTGCAGGTTGCCGTCCTGCACCCCGGTGCTGACGCCGGGCAGCCAGACCTTGTAGACGCCGGTGCCGATGCCGCCGTGGGTGACCGTGTTGACCCCGCCGATCGGGTTGTACGACGTGTTGGTGCCGCCGGTGGACTTGCCCTGCACGTAGGCGTACGTGCCGGGGCCGACGAGCGGGCCGGAGCTGGTCGAGTACATGACCGTGAACGCCGACCAGTCGGGGCTGATCACCGCCCCGGTGTACTTGTAGCACTGCACCTCGACGATCTGGTCGGCCCCGGAGGCGTAGTAGTTCCAGACCTGGCACCAGCGCGGATCACCGGCGACGGCGGTGACGTGGGCGACGCCGTTGGCCGAGGCGATGCTCGGGAACCTCACCCGGTAGCGGCCGACGACCAGCGGGCTGACCGTGCTGTTGGGGATGTTGTCGCTCTTCCACTGCCGGGTCGGGTCCATCAGGTAGGCGGCCGGCGGGACCGGGTTGTCCATGAACGCGAACGCCCAGCGGTCGGGCGTGGCGGCGTGCGCGGCCGGGGCCTGCGCGACGGCGGTGACACCGAGCGCCGCGACGGCGGTGAGCAGCGCCACGAGGGTGCGACGGAGTTTCACGGGATACCTCCGACGAGGTGGGATAGGGTGCCGTCAATCTAAGGCTTGCCTCGCCCTCTTTCGATGCAGGGACGTTGATCTGCCAGCACAGTCGTCCGGGCCGCACGGTTGACATCGATCGATGGCCGTACGACTCTTGGGAGCGCTTCCAATCACCATTCCCGAAAGGAGGTCCGACGATGAGAAAGAGCCGCATCGCCCTGCTGGCGTTCACGCTGGCAGCGGCAACCCTCACCGTCCCGACCCAGGCGAGCGCCGAGCCCGCCGTGACCGTGACCGTCAACGCCCGCGCCGGGCTGGAGTCCGCCGGAGACGCCGCGATCGGCGTCAACCACGCCGTCTGGGACTCGCAGCTGGGCACGAACGCCGTCGCCGACCTGATGAAGAGCGCCGGCGTGCAGACCATGCGCTACCCCGGCGGGTCCTACTCCGACATCTACCACTGGCAGACCCACACCGCGCCCGGCGGCTACGTCGCTCCCGACACCGACTTCGACACCTTCATGGGCGGTGTGCGGCGGGCCGGCGCGCAGGCCATGGTGATCGCCAACTACGGCACCGGCACGCCGGAGGAGGCCGCCGGCTGGGTGCGCTACGCCAACATCGAGAAGAACTACGGCGTGAAGTACTGGGAGATCGGCAACGAGCTGTACGGCAACGGCCACTACGGCGCGACCTGGGAGGCCGACGACCACGCCGACAAGAGCCCGGCCGGCTACGCCACTGTCGCCAAGCAGTACGCCGAGGCGATGAAGGCCGTCGACCCCACCATCAAGATCGGCATCGTGCTCACCACGCCCGGCAACTGGCCCGACGGCATCGTCGGCTCCGGTGACGCCGGGACCTGGAACCAGGTCGTGCTCTCCATCGCGGGTCCGTCCGTCGACTTCGCGATCCTGCACTGGTATCCGGGCGGCTCCTCGTCGACCGAGGCGCTGTCCAAGACCGCGCAGGTGACCGACGCGGTCTGGCTGGCCCGGCGGCAGATCGACCGGTACGCGGGCAAGAACCTCGGCATCGCGCTCACCGAGATCAACACCGGGTACGGCCAGAACACCCAACCCGGTGCGCTGTTCGCCGCCGACGCCTACGCGAGCCTGATCGCCGCCGGCGTGTTCAACATCGACTGGTGGAACGTGCACAACGGCATCGGCACCGTGTCCACGGTGGGCGGGCACACCGACTACGGCGACTTCGGCCTGCTCTCCAGCGCCTCCTGCAACGCCGACGGCTCCGTCTGCGAACCGCCGATGAACACCCCGTTCGCTCCGTACTTCGGCCTGGCCATGACCTCACGCTTCGTCAAGCCCGGCGACCAGCTGATCCGCGCGGGCGCATCCGACCCGGCGGTCCGCGCGCACGCCGCCCGCCGTGCCGACGGCGACCTCGCGGTGCTGCTCGTCAACACCGACGAGGCCGCGAGCAAGCAGGTCAGCCTGAGCTACTCCGGATACTCCCCCGCCGCCGGCGCCCAGGTGCACACCTTCGGCAACGGCGACACCGCCATCACGACCGGCACCGGCAGCGCCACCTCGGTGACGCTCGCGCCGAACTCGCTGACGACGCTCGTCCTGCGCACGGCGGCAACGAGTGCCCGCCCGGCGACGCCCGGTCGCCCGGTAGCGTCCGCCGTCACGGCCACGAGCACCACGCTCACCTGGCCGGCCGGGGCCGCCGGGCTCAAGTACGAGATCCACCGGCAGCTCGGCACGATCAGCGAGCAGTGGGGCGAGACCACGGGGACCACGTTCACCGTGCACAACCTGACGCCGGGCACCCGTTACACGGCCAACATCATCGCGCGGGACGGCTCCGGCCGGGTCTCCTGGGCGTCGCCGCCGGTGACCTTCCAGACCGGCACGCCCACCGCCGCACCGTGCGCGGTCACCCTGACCGACGCCAGCAACTGGGGCAACGGGTACGTCGGCAGCGTCGACATCACGAACACCGGCGCCAACCCGGTGGACACGTGGACCCTGGCGTTCAGCTGGCCGACCGCCTGGCAGCAGCTCGGCAGTGGCTGGAACGGCACCTGGACGCAGACCGGTTCCGCGGTCACCGTGTCCAACGCCGACTTCAACAAGGTCATCGCGCCGGGAGCCACCGTGAACGTCGGCTACGTCGGCAACTACCAGGGACCGAACGTCCTCCCGCCGCTGTTCCGGCTCAACGGCAACCTCTGCACGACCCGCTGATCCGGCGTCCGGCCGGTCCGAGCAGGACCGGCCGGACGTTCACGCTGGCACCGGGCCCACCTCGCCGATCTCGGTCGCCTGTCGGCCGTCAGGCATAGAGTCGGCGGCGTGGAGATCCTGAGCTTCGAACACCCGGATCAGTGGGAGGCCTGGCTGGCCGAGCACCACGGCAGCCCCGACGGCGCGTGGCTGAAGGTCCGCAAGAAGAACTCGCGGCAGCCCGCGATCAGCGTGACCGAGGCGGCCGACGTGGCCCACTGCTACGGCTGGATCGACAGCGTCCGCAAGTCCCTCGACGCCGACCACTTCCTGCAGCGCTACTCCCGCCGCCGACCCAGGGGCTCGTGGTCGCGGGTCAACGTGGAACGCGTGGAGGCGCTTATGGCGCAGGGCCGGATGCGCGCGCCGGGCCTGGCCGAGGTCGAGGCGGCCAAGGCCGACGGGCGCTGGGACGCCGCCTACGTCAAGCAGAGCGAGGCGATCGTGCCCGCAGATCTCACCGCGGCGCTGGCCGCGAACACGGCCGCCGCCGACTTCTTCGCGCAGCTCGGCAAGACCGAGCAGTACCTGGTGATGCTTCCGCTGCTCAAGGCCGTGAACCCGGAGACCCGCGCGGCGCGTCTCGGCAAAGCGGTCGCCGACCTCGCCGCCGGCAAGCGGCCGTAGCCGCCACGACACCGTCAGCAGGCGATGACGTGGCCGACGCGCGGCGGGGTCGTGCCCGCGAGCATGCCGAGCCAGGCCTCGCGAAGCCCGTCCGGGCCGTGGCTGACCGTGATGTCGACCCATTGCTCGGCGACCGCGGCGAAGCGGCTCCAGGACTCGGCGAGCCGCCGGTCCAGCTCCGGGCGGCCCCAGTCGAGCGTGCGTCTGCGGATCTGGTCCGGGGCGAAGAACACGGCGGTCGCGCCGGTCGCCCGCTCCTGGTGGGTCAGGCCCACGGCGACGTCGTGCACGAGGCGGTCGCCGAGGTGGGCGCGCAGCGCCGCGCGGGTGGCCGGGTTCGCCGAGAGGTCGAGGTACGCGGTCGGGGTCGCCGGGTCGAGTTCGCCGATCCCGTCGTACGGCAGCACGTCGTCGTAGCAGCCCAGCTCACGAGTGAAGGCCACGTTGCCGGGTGCGGTGAGGCCGACCAGGCGCGGCCCTTTGCCGCGCAGCTCGAACGCGGCCGCGTACGCCGTCTTGCTCGACGCGGACGACAGCACCAGCGTCGCGGCCCCGTAAAAGTCGTTGTCCTGCAGACGGTCGGCGAGCATCGCCGAGGTCACGAACAGGGGACGGAACAGGATCAGCAGGTCCTCCCGGTCGGCGTCGTAGGACGGGTCACCGGTGGTCGCGGCGTAGGCGTTGTACGGCGACGGCAGCTGCGCCCGGTGTGGACTGGCGTCGCGGAACCCGCGCTCGTCGACCCGGCCGGGCCGGACGACAAGGTGACCGGCGGGCGGCAGGTATCCGTACAGGCGCTGACCGACCGGGACGCCGTCCACTCGCGAGTCGACCACCTCGCTGAACCCCCACAGCGGGCCCAGGCCCCACCGCGCGTCGAGCCCGGCGGTGGCGGCCGGAAAGAAGTCCCAGTAGCGGTACGTGTCGCCGAGCACGGCGTAGGTCACGTTGTTCGCGGTCATGCCGACCCGGTCCACGCGCAACAGGGCCTCGCCGTCGGCGAGTTCGGGCACCGGGTGCCGCACCAGTTCGGTGTGGGACAGGTCGTCACGTGCGATGGCGAGGGTCCACGAATCCGTCACGGCGTCACCGTAACGGATCGGCCGATGTTCCAGCACCCCCAGTGCATGAATATGGCGAAGACAACTCGCGCGCCCGCCCACCGGTCGATCCGTACCCTGTGGTGGTGATCCGTTCTGCCACTGTCGAGGATGCGGCCGCCATCGGCCGGATCAAGGTCCGCTCATGGAGATCGGCGTACGCGGAGTTCATGGCCGCGCCGCTGCTCGGCGCGCTCGACCCGGTCCAGGAAGCCGCGGACTGGGCCGAGTACCTGACCACCATGCCGAGCGGGCACAGGTTGTGGGTGGCCGAAGGCGACTGTGCCGTCGTCGGCTTCTGCCGCACCGGACCGGCTGACCACGATCCGGATCTCGGCCCGGGCGCCGGTGAGGTGTACGGGCTGTATGTCGATCCCGACCACCTCGGCGCGGGGTTCGGCCGGCAGCTGTTCAGCCATGCCGTCGCGGACCTGCGAGCCCGGGGTCGACGACCCGTGTGCGTGTACGCCTATCGGCCCAACACGAACGCGGTCCATTTCTACCAGCGGGCGGGCTTCTCCCTCGACGGCACGACCCGCCTGGATGAAACGGATGCGATCGGCATCGCCGAGGTGCGGCTGGTCGACCGGGGCTGAGCGCCTTCAGGCCGCGGGCGGCGGGCCGCTACTGGCCCGGACGACCAGTGAGGGCGGCACCCGCGGGTGGCGCGCGACCCCCAACGGGCGGTCGACGCCGAGCAGTTCCAGCAGCGCCGCCAGGCAGCGGCGGCCGACCTCGTCGAAGTCCTGCCGCACGGTGGTCAGCGGCGGCGACAGGTACGCCGCCTCGGGGATGTCGTCGAAGCCGACGACGCTGACGTCCTCCGGCACCCGCACGCCGCGCTCGTGCAGCGCCCGCAGCATGCCCAGCGCCTGCTGATCGTTGGCGCAGAAGACCGCGGTCACGTCGCCGCGATCGGCCAGCTGCCGACCCGCCTCGTAGCCCGAGCGCGGGCTCCAGTCACCGGCGAGCACCGGCGGAACGCGGCGGCCTGCCGCTTCCAGGGCCGCCCGCCAGCCGTCGATCCGATCGCGGGCCTCCAGCCAGTCCTTGGGGCCCGACAGGTGCCACACCGTCTCGTGTCCCAGGTCCAGCAGGTGCTCGACGGCCAGCCGGGCGCCCGCGACCTGGTCCACGGAGACGGTCGGCAGGTCGCCGGCCATGTCCGACTCGACCACGACCGCGGGCACGCCGCTGGGCAGGCTGCCCGCCGCCGCTGCCGCGGTCAGCAGCGGCGCGATGATCACAACGCCGGCCACGGACTGCTCGGCCAGCCGGTTCACGGCATCGACGACGCCGCTGCGGTCGAGCCGCTCCAGAGCCACGATGCTGATGCCGTATCCGGCATGCCGCGCCGCCCGCTCGATGCCGAGCAGGGTCGCGGCGGGGCCGTAGAGGATGGTGTCGAAACTGACCACCCCGATGACCCGCGACCGCCGCCCCGCCAGCCCTCGCGCCAGCGCGTTCGGGCGGTAGTTGAGCTGTTTCACGGCACGCAGCACCCGCTCGCGGGTCTCGTCGCGCACGCTCGGGTGATCGTTCAGCACCCGGGACACGGTCTGATGCGAGACGCCCGCGAGGCGCGCGACATCCTTGATCACCGCTGCCCGGGCGGCCGGCTGCTGACTCATCGTGACCCCCTGTCGGCGCATCGTACCCCACCCACGATCTTCGCCTTCATCCTCGAACCCCGCGCCCACCAGCAACCCGACGGAAACATTTTCGGAACGTCTTGACGCCTCGATTGTTATCGGTCACATTCATGAGGCGGGATCGAGGGCGCGCGATATGACCGCTTCAACCTGCACTGCATGGCACCGTCCTGCCGTCCCGGCGTGCGTTACTGGATAGCCATGTGATCGGTCACGCCGCCCAGGTCCCTTCCTCCACGTCAAGGAGCTCCTATGTGGTCACCGTCCCTGTCCCGCCGCCGCCTGCTGCAGGCCGCCGGCGTCGCCACCGCGGCCGCGGCCGCGCCCGCCCTCACCGCCACCGAGGCCGCCGCCGCGGCGATCCCCCCGGCCCGCGCCGACCTCGGCGTCTCGGCCTACCCCTTCGATCTCTCGGAGGTGCGGCTCACCACCGGCCGCTGGCTCGACAACCAGAACCGCACGCTCAGTTACCTTCGGGACGTCAGCGTCGACCGGCTGCTCTACGTGTTCCGTGCCAACCACCGGCTGTCGACCAACGGGGCCGCGGCCACCGGCGGTTGGGAGGCCCCCACCTTCCCGTTCCGCAGCCACAGCCAGGGCCACTTCCTCACCGCGTGGGCGCAGGCCTGGGCCGTGCTCGGCGACACCACGTGCCGTGACAAGGCCACCCAGATGGTCGCCGCCCTGGCCGCCTGCCAGGCCAACAACTCGGCCGCCGGGTTCACCGCCGGATACTTGTCGGGCTTTCCCGAGTCCGACTTCACCGCCCTCGAAGCGGGCAACCTGACCAACGGCAACGTGCCGTACTACGCCCTGCACAAGACCCTGGCCGGCCTGCTGGACGTGTGGCGCCTGATCGGCAGCACCCAGGCCCGCGACGTCCTGCTGAGCTTCGCCGGCTGGGTCGACTGGCGCACCGGCCGGCTGAGCACCTCGCAGATGCAGTCCGTGCTGGGCCGGGAGTTCGGCGGCATGAACGCCGTGCTGGCCGACCTCTACCAGCAGACCGGCGACTCCCGCTGGCTCACCGTCGCGCAGCGCTTCGACCACGCCGCGGTCTTCAACCCCCTGGCCGCCAACCAGGATTCGCTGAACGGCCTGCACGCCAACACCCAGGTGCCCAAGTGGATCGGCGCGGCCCGCGAGTACAAGGCGACCGGCACCACCCGCTACCGCGACATCGCGGCCAACGCCTGGAACATCACCGTCAACGCGCACACCTACGCCATCGGCGGCAACAGCCAGGCCGAGCACTTCCGCGCCCCCAACGCCATCGCCGCGTACCTGAACACCGACACGGCCGAGGCCTGCAACACGTACAACATGCTCAAGCTGACCCGGGAGCTGTGGCTGCTCAACCCCGACAACGCCGCGTACTTCGACTTCTACGAGCGCGCGCTGCTCAACCACCTCATCGGCCAGCAGAACCCGGCCGACAGCCACGGGCACTTCACGTACTTCACCCCGCTGAACCCGGGCGGCCGCCGCGGCGTGGGCCCGGCCTGGGGCGGCGGCACGTGGAGCACCGACTACACCACGTTCTGGTGCTGCCAGGGCACCGGCATCGAGACCAACACGAAGCTGGCCGACTCGATCTACTTCTACAACGGCACCACGCTGACCGTGAACCTGTACACGCCATCGGTGCTGACCTGGGCCTCTCGCGGCATCACCGTCACCCAGACCACCACGTACCCGGTCAGCGACACCACGACGCTCACGGTGACCGGCAGCGTGAGCGGCTCGTGGTCGATGCGGCTGCGCATCCCGTCCTGGACCACCGGGGCCACCGTAAGCGTCAACGGCACCGTGCAGAGCGTCACCACGACGCCCGGCACGTACGCCACCCTGACCCGGTCCTGGACCTCAGGCGACGTGGTGACCGTCAAGCTGCCCATGCGGGTGGTCATGCGGGCGGCCAACGACAACGCCAACGTCTCCGCGGTCACCTACGGCCCGGTCGTGCTCGCCGGCAACTACGGCAACACCAGCCTGTCCGCGCTGCCCAGCCTGACCACCAGCACGGTGACCCGCACCAGCACCAGTTCACTGGCGTTCACCGCCACCGCCAACGGGGCCACGGTCAACCTCGCGCCCTTCCATGACGCCCACGGCTACAACTACACCGTCTACTGGAACGCCTCCGGCCAGGGCGGCACCACCGGCGGTGCGGTGTTCCGGCTGGCCAACGCGGCCAGCGGGCTGGTCCTCGGGGTGCAGAACATGTCCACGGCCGACGGCGGGCTCGCCGTGCAGTGGGCCGACAACGGCACCGCCGACCACAACTGGGAGCTCATCGTCGACGGCTCGGCGCTGCGGCTGCGCAACGCCAACAGCGGCAAGGTCCTCGGCGTGGAGAACATGTCCACCGCCGACAACGCCCGCGTCATGCAGTGGGCCGACAACGGCACCGCCGACCACCGCTGGACGGTCGTCGACAACGGCGACGGCTCCCACAAGCTGCGCAACGTGCACACCGGCAAGCTGCTGGCGATCCTCAGCGGCTCCACCGCCCAGGGCGCGCAGGCGGTGCAGGACCCCGACAACGGCACCGCCGACAACCTCTGGCGCTTCGTGCCCGAAGGTGCGCGGCGTATCCAGAACGTCGCCTCCGGCCTGGTGCTGGGCGTGCAGAACATGTCCACCGCCGATGGGGGCCTGGTGCTGCAGTGGGGCGACACCGGCACCGCCGACCACCTCTGGACCGCGATCGTCGACACCGGCGGCTACCTGCGCCTGCGCAACGGCAACAGCGCCAAGGTGCTCGGCGTGGAGGGTATGTCCACCGCCACCGGAGCCCGGATCATGCAGTGGGCCGACAACGGCACCGCCGACCACCGCTGGCGCC
This sequence comes from Catellatospora sp. NPDC049133, assembly GCF_040648455.1. Lineage (NCBI taxonomy): Bacteria > Bacillati > Actinomycetota > Actinomycetes > Micromonosporales > Micromonosporaceae > Catellatospora > Catellatospora sp. NPDC049133. The sequence goes on along the minus strand of NZ_JBEZDT010000015.1, from coordinate 59,382 downwards.
TGCGCCACGCCTCGAACGGCACCTTCCGCATCCAGTGCGCCAACGGCGGCAAGGTTCTAGCCGTCACCGGCAGCTCAACGTCCCAGGGCGCCCAGATCGTCACCGCCGACGACTCCACCGCCACCGACCGCCTCTGGCGCTTCCTCTGACCGTCCTCCGGCTCCACCCGCTCCGCCGACCCGGCGCACACCGCCGGGTCGGCCTTTGTCTTGATCCTTCGACCTGCCAGGCAGATGGGTGAACAGCCTCGCAAGATACGCACGGATGCCAGGCAGGTCGGATGGTCAAGGAGGGGACGCGGCCTGGCGGGTGAGGTTCTGGTGGAGGGTCAGGCGGGTGGGCCGCTGCTGGCGCGGACCATGAGGGTCGGGGCGACGCGGGGGTGCGGCGGCGCGTCGGGGGTGTCGTGGGCGTCGAGGAGGTCCAGCAGGGCGGCCAGGCAGCGGCGGCCGACCTCGTCGAAGTCCTGGCGCACCGTGGTCAGGGGCGGGGACAGGTACTCGGCCTCGGGAATGTCGTCGAAGCCGACGACGCTGACGTCCTCCGGCACCCGGATGCCGCGTTCGTGCAGCGCCCGCAGCATGCCCAGGGCCTGCTGGTCGTTGGCGCAGAACACCGCCGTGACGTCGGAGCCAATCCGGTGCCCGGCCTCGTAGCCCGAGCGTGGGCTCCAGTCGCCCACGATCGCCGCCGGGACGCGGCGACCCGCGGCCTCCAGGGCCTGCCGCCAGCCGTCGACGCGGTCGCGGGCCTCCAGCCAGTCCTTCGGCCCGGTCAGGTGCCACACCGTCTCGTGGCCGAGTTCGAGTAGGTGCTCCACGGCCAGCCGGGCCCCGGCGACCTGGTCGACGGAGATGGTCGGCAGGTCCCCGGCGGTGTCGGATTCGACGACCACGGCGGGTACCCCGGTCGGCAGGCTGTGCGCCGCCGCGGCCGCCGTCAGCAGCGGCGCGATGATGACGACTCCGGCCACGGACTGCTCGGTGAGCCGGTTGACCGCCTCGGTGACGCCCGCACGGTCGAGCTTCTCCAACGCCACGATGCTGATGCCGTATCCCGCGTGCCGGGCCGCCCGTTCGACGCCGAGCAGGGTCGCGGCGGGGCCGTACAGGATGGTGTCGAAGCTGACCACGCCGATGACCCGGGAACGCCGCCCGGCCAGGCCGCGGGCCAGCGCATTGGGCCGGTAGTTGAGCTGCCGGACGGCCACCAGCACCCGTTCGCGGGTCTCGTCGCGCACGCTCGGGTGGTTGTTGAGCACCCGGGACACGGTCTGGTGCGAGACCCCGGCGAGGCGGGCGACGTCGTTCATCACCGCGGCGCGGGCGGCCGGCTGCTGGCTCATGGCTGCTGCTCCCCTGACGGCACATCGTATCGCATGTTGATCAACTTTCGTCGCGGACGGCCGACAGGTCGACGGATGCGCACACCCTCGCCGGGTGGGCGCATCCGTCGTCTGCGGGGCGGGGTCAGAATCCTCGGGCCAGCCGGTAGTAGGCCTGGTTCCAGCGGATCTCGTCGGCGAAGCGGCGGGTGGTGGTGTCCGCGTCGATCACGACGAGCTCGGTGCGCGCCATCTCGGCCAGGTCGTGCAGCTCCTCGACGCCCACGGCCTGGGACAGCACGGTGTGGTGCGGAGCCCCGGCGGTGATCCACGCCTCGGCGGAGCCGGCCAGCGACGGCCGGGGACGCCAGACCGCGCGGGCGACCGGCAGCTTCGGCAGCGGCTGCGGCGGGGCCACGACGTCGATCTCGTTGGCGACCAGCCGGAACCGCTCGCCCATGTCGGCCAGGCCCATGACCACGGCGGGGCCGGGCTGGGCGTCGAAGACCAGCCGGACCGGGTCTTCGCGCCCGCCGATGCTCAGCGGGTGGATCTCCACGTTCGGGGTGTCGGCCGCGATGGTCGGGCAGACCTCCAGCATGTGCGCGCCGAGCACCAGTTCCTGGCCCGGGGTGAGGTCGTAGGTGTAGTCCTCCATGAACGAGGTGCCGCCGGACGTGCCGACCGACATCGCCTTCAACGTGCGGACCAGCACAGACGTCTTCCAGTCGCCCTCGCCGCCGAAGCCGTAGCCGTCGGCCATCAGCCGCTGCACCGCGATGCCGGGCAGCTGCCGCAGGCCGCCCAGGTCCTCGAAATTGGTGGTGAACGCGCGGAAGCCGCCCGCTTCCAGGAAGTTGCGCAGGCCGGCCTCGATGCGGGCGGCGTAGCGCAGCGAGTCGTGGCGCTCACCGCCCGGACGCAGCTCGGGGGCGACACGGAAGGTGTCGTCGTACACCTTGACCAGCTCGTCGATCTGCGCGTCGGCGACCGCCCCTACGGCGTCGACCAGGTCGTTGACGCCGTAGGTGTTGACCGAGACGCCGAAGCGCAGCTCGGCCTCGACCTTGTCGCCCTCGGTCACCGCCACGTCGCGCATGTTGTCGCCGAAGCGGGCCAGGCGCAGCGAGCGCATCGCCGACCAGCCGATCGCCGCGCGGGTCCACGCGCCGACCCGGGCGACCACCCGCGGGTCGGACACGTGGCCGGCGACGGTCTTGCGGGCGACCCCGAGCCGGGTCTGGATGTACCCGAACTCGCGGTCGCCGTGCGCGGCCTGGTTGAGATTCATGAAGTCCATATCGATCTCGTCCCAGGGCAGCAGCACGTTCGCCTGGGTGTGCAGGTGCAACAGCGGCGTGGTCAACGCATCCAGCCCGGAGATCCACATCTTCGCCGGGGAGAAGGTGTGCATCCAGGCGATGACCCCGACGGCGCCCTGTGCGGCGGCCTCCCGGCACACCTGCAGGATCTCGCCGCTGGAGGTCAGGACGGGCTTCCAGACCACCCGCGCCGGGATGCCCGGCGACTCGTCGAGGATGCGGGCGATCTCCCGGGACTGGCCGGCGACCTGGCGCAGGGTCTCTTCGCCGTACATGCCCTGGCTGCCGGTGAGGAACCAGACCTCGGGCTGGGGATGCGTTGTCATGTGCTTGCCTTCCGCGATACGGGTCGGGGTTACTTCTTGCGGATGCCGATGAGGCGTTGGAGCAGGATGAACGCGAACAGCAACCCACCGATCACGATCTTGGTCCACCACGAGTTGAGGCTGCCGTCGAAGGTGATGAGGGTCTTGATCACGCCGAGGACGAGCACCCCGAGCACGGTCCCGAAGACGTACCCGGAGCCGCCGGTGAGCACCGTGCCGCCGATGACGACCGCGGCGATGACGTCGAGCTCCATGCCGACGGCGATCAGCGGGGCGCCGGACAGCGTGTAGAACGACAGCAGGATCCCGCCGATCGCCGAGCACAGGCCGCTGATGACGTACACCGCGATCTTCGTCCGGCCGACGGGCAGGCCCATCAGCAGCGCCGACTGCTGGTTGCCGCCGAGGGCGTAGACGTTGCGGCCCAGCCGGGTGTACGCCAGCACGAACGCGCCCACGAGCACGACCACGAACGCGACCAGCACGCTGATCGACACGAAGTTGCCCTTCGGGTCACCGATGCGTTCCTGGGCCATGGCGGTCCAGAACGGATCCGTGATCGGGATCGACTCCTTGCTGATGAAGGTGCACATGCCCCGGGCGAAGAACATGCCGGCCAGGGTCACGATGAACGGCTGGATGTCGAAGAAGTGGATGACGCAGCCCATCAGCAGGCCCAGCGTCGGCCCGACGAGCAGCGCGACGACCAGCACCGCCGCCGGATGCGTACCACCTTGCAGCAGCGACGCCGACATCATCGCCGTCATCGCGACGACCGAGCCGACGGACAGGTCGATGCCGCCGGTGAGGATCACGAACGTCATGCCGACCGCGACGACCAGCAGGAAGCCGTTGTCGATGAAGACGTTGAAGACGACCTGGATGTTGGAGAAGGCGCGGTACTGCGAGACGCCGACGCCGTACATGACCAGCAGCAGGGTGAGCGTGGCCAGCACCGGCACGTACCGCTGCGGGATGCGCCACCAGTCGCGGGTGGGGGTGAGCGAGCTCGTGGTCATGCCGGCACCTGCTCCTTGCTCTGGTCGGCCGCCGTCGGCGCGGCGGGCGCGGCGGGTCGCCGGCGCGCGAACCTGGCCCGGAACGCGGGGGCCTGGACGAGGCAGACGATGATCACGACCACGGCCTTGAACAGCAGCGACGTCTGCGGTGAGATGTTCATCGCGTACACGGTGGTGGTCAGGGTCTGGATGAGCAGCGCGCCGAGGATGGTGCCGCTGAGCGAGAACCGCCCCCCGGCCAGCGACGTGCCGCCGATCACGACGGCGAGGATCGCGTCGAGTTCGATCCACAGGCCGGCCGCGTTGCCGTCGGCGCTGGACACGTTCGCGGTGACCATGAACCCGGCGATGCCGGCGCACACCGCGCTGATGACGTACACCAGGAACGTGATGCGGGCCGAGCGGATGCCGGCCAGCCGGCTGGCCTCGGCGTTGCCGCCGACCGCCTCGATGATCATGCCGAGCGCGGTGCGACGGGTCACCGCGGCGACCAGCAGCGCGACGCCCGCCGCGATGAAGATGGCCAGCGGCAGCGTGAGCAGGTAGCCGACGCCGACGGACTTGTACGGCTCGGAGTTGATGGTGATGATCTGGCCCTCGGTGATCAGCTGGGCGAGGCCGCGCCCGGCCACCATCAGGATCAGTGTGGCGATGATCGGCTGGATGCCGATGATCGAGACGAGCGCACCGTTCCAAGCGCCGAGCAGCAGCGACAGCCCGATGCCCAGCGCCAGCGCGACCAGCACGCCGCTCAGGGCGTTCTGGTCCGGCTGTTGACTGATGTGCAGGCAGGCGATCGCGCCGCTGATCGCGCACATCGAGCCGACCGACAGGTCGATGCCACCGGTGGCGATGACCAGCGTCATGCCGAGCCCGACCAGGATCAGCGGAGCGGCCAGCCGCAGGATGTCGACGAGGCTGCCGTAGAGGTGCCCGTCCTTCATCTCGACCGACAGGAAGCCGGGCCGGTAGATCGTATTGGCCACCAGCAGCGCCACCAGCGCGACCGCGGGCCAGAACAGCGAGTGGGCGGTGACGGCGTCCCACCGTGCCTTCGAATTGCTCATGCCCTCTCCTCGCTTCGCTCGTCGACGGCATATGCCCTGAGCCTGCTGATTCGCTCGCTGCGCTCGCTCATGCTTCCGGCCCTTCGTGGTGCGTGCCGCTGGCGATGGTCTGCATGACGCGGTCGGCGTCCACCGTGTGATCGTTGGCCAGCTCGGTGACCAGCTGCCGGTCCCGCATGACCACGATCTTGTGGCTGAGGCGCAGCACCTCCTCCAGCTCGGCGGAGATGAACAGCACCGCCATGCCCCCGTCGGACAGCTGCACCACCAGCTTCTGGATCTCGGCCTTCGCACCGACGTCGATGCCCCGGGTGGGCTCGTCGAGGATCAGCAGCCGCGGCTCGGTGATCAGCCACCGGGCCAGCAGCACCTTCTGCTGGTTGCCGCCGGACAGGTTGCGCACCGGGATCTCGGGATCAGCGGGGCGGATGCTCAGCGCCTTGACGTACTTGTCGACCAGCTCGTCCTGGCGGCGGCGCGGAACGGGGCGCAGCCAGCCGCGCGCGGCCTGCATCGCGAGGATGATGTTCTCGCGCACGCTCAGCTCGCCGACCAGGCCCTCGGTGCGCCGGTTCTCGGAGCAGAACGCGATGTCGTGGCCGATCGCGGCGATCGGGTTGCGCAGCGACGCCGGTTTGCCGTCGACGGCGGTCCGGCCGTGGTCGGCCCGGTCCGCGCCGAACAGCAGGCGGGCCACCTCGGTGCGGCCGGAGCCGAGCAGCCCGGCCAGCCCGACGACCTCGCCGGCGTGGATGGTCAGGCTGAACGGCGCCACCGATCCCTTGCGGCCCAGCTCCTCGGCCTGCAGGAACGGCGTGCTCGCCTCCAGCGCGGCGAGGTCGCGTTTGGACTGCTCGTCCAGGCTCTCCAGCACGTCGAGTTCCTTGCCGATCATCTTCTCGACCAGGGCGAGCTGCGGCAGCTCGGCGGTCGGGTACTCCCCCACCAGGCGGCCGTTGCGCAGCACCGTGATCCGGTCGGCGATGCCGTAGACCTGGTCGAGGAAGTGCGTCACGAAGATGATCGCGATGCCCTCGTCGCGCAGCTGGCGCATGATGCGGAACAGCTGCTCCACCTCGGTCGCGTCGAGGCTGGAGGTGGGCTCGTCGAGGATGAGCACCCGGGCCTGGATGTCGATGGCGCGGGCGATGGCGACCATCTGCTGCACGGCCAGCGAGTACGTGCCGAGCAGCTGGGTCACGTCGATGTGCAGGTCGAGCCGGGCCAGCAGGTCGCGGGCCCGGCGACGCATCTCGCCCCAGCGGATCGCGGCGAGGGTGCGCGGCTCGCGGCCGATGAAGATGTTCTCCGCCACCGACAGGTTGGCGCAGAGGTTGACCTCCTGGTAGACGGTGCTCACCCCGGCGGCCGCGGCCTGCATCGGGCCGGTGAACGACACCTGCTGCCCGGCCAGCTCGATGTCGCCCGCGTCGTGGGCGTACACACCGGTCAGCACCTTGATCAGGGTGGACTTGCCGGCGCCGTTCTCGCCCATGAGGGCGTGCACCTCGCCGGGAAACAGCCGGAAGTCGACGCCGTCGAGCGCGCGCACCCCCGGGAAGGACTTGCTGATGGCGGTCATCGTCAGGACCGGTTGCCTACCCGACATCCCATCCGACCTTTCGCTGAGTACTGGGTAAGGGGTCGCCGCGGCCGGCCGCCGAGGGTCGGCACCGTGGCGAGGACGTCGGCCGGACGCGGTGTGCCCCGCCGATCCGGCTCCGTCTGCGGTGATGGAGGACGGGGCCGCCGCACGGCGTGCGGCGGCCCCGGGTGCGGATCAGTACTTGCGGTTCGGCAGTGCCGCCTTGGCCTGCTCCGGAGTGAAGGTGCCTTCCTCGGTCTCGATGCGCTGGGGAATGGTCTCCCCGGCCTTGACCTTCTTGACCAGGTCCATCAGCTGGGGCCCGAGCAGCGGGCTGCACTCCGCGATGAAGTTGAACTTGCCGTCGGCCAGGGCCTGCATGCCGTCCTTGACCGCGTCGATTGTGATGATCTTGATGTCCTTGCCCGGCACCTTGCCCGCGGCGGTGATCGCCTCGAGCGCACCCAGGCCCATGTCGTCGTTGTGCGCGAACAGCACGTCGATCTTCGGGTTGGCCTTCAGGAACTGCTCCATGACGGCCTTGCCGCCGGCGCGGGTGAACTCACCGGTCTGCGACGCGATGATCTTCAGGTTCGGGTTGGCGGCGATGGCGTCGCCGAAGCCCTTCTTGCGGTCGTTGGCCGGGGCCGAACCCGTGGTGCCCTGCAGCTCCACGATGTTGACCGGGCCGGTCGCCGCCTTCATCTCGTTGACCAGCCACTCACCGGACAGGCGGCCTTCCTTGACGAAGTCCGAGCCGATGAACGTCTTGTACAGCGACTTGTCCGCCGAGTCCACCGAGCGGTCGGTCAGGATGACCGGGATGCCGGCGTCCTTGGCCTCCTTGAGCACGGTGTCCCAACCCGACGACACCACCGGCGAGAAGGCGATGACGTCGACCTTCTGCTGGATGAAGTTGCGGATCGCGGTGATCTGGTTCTCCTGCTTGCCCTGCGCGTCGTCGAACTTCAGCTCGATGCCGGCCGCCGTCGCGGACTCCTTGATCGAGTTGGTGTTCGCGGTGCGCCAGCCGCTCTCGGCGCCGACCTGCGAGAAGCCGAGCGTCAGCTTGCCGTCGTCGGCCGGCTGCTCGCCGGTGTCGCTGTTGCCGCACGCGGCCATACCGGTCGCGAGCAGAGTTGCGGTCAGCACCGCGACGGCGCGGCGTCGCGTGATGGCCTTGCCCATGGTGAGCATGCGATCTCCTTGGATGAGGATGGGCCTACCCCCGCACGCCGTGTGGGACGCCGGCGCGCGGCCTTCACTGTGGAGCTGGTGGAGCGGTGATGCTGCGGTGAGAGGATCGGGGGTGGTGCGACCGCCGGGTGCCGAATCCCGGCGGACATCTAGCGGCCGGCCTGGCCGTACACGTTCTGGTAGCGGTCGTAGAGGGAATCCACGTCGGCCTGCGCCATCGGCAGCGGCTGCCCGAGCACCCTGGCCAGGTGCGCGGTGCGCGCGACGTCCTCGCACATCACCGCGGCCTTGACCGCGGCGCGGGCGTCCTTGCCGATGGTGAACACCCCGTGGTTGCGCATCAGCACCGCGGGCGAGCGGTGCCCGGTCAGCGTCTCCACGATGCCCTTGCCGATGTCGTCGCCGCCGATCAGCGCGAACGGCCCGATCGGGATCTCCCCGCCGAACTCGTCGGCCTGCGCCGTCAGGTGGCATGCGATCGCCTCACCTCGCGCCGCCCAGGCGGTGGCGTACGTGCTGTGCGTGTGCACCACACCGCCCACCTCAGGCATGGCCCGGTAGACGTAGGCGTGCGCCGCGGTGTCGCTCGACGGCGACAGGTCGCCCTCGACGACCACCCCGTCCAGGTCACAGACGATCATGTTGTCCGCGCTGAGGTCGTCGTAGGACACCCCGCTCGGCTTGATGACCATCAGCTCCCGCCCCGGCACCCGCGCCGACACGTTCCCGGAGGTCCAGGCCACCAGCTGGTATCGGGTCAGCTCGGCGTGCAGCGACGCCACGGTCTGCCGCAGCTCGGCCATGACGCTCATGCCGCAACCCCCAGCGCTACGGTCGGCTCGTCGGCCGAGTGCTGGTGGGCGGCGTTGCGGATGGCGCGCAGGCGCAGCATGACGTCGTTCGCGCCGCGTCCGAAGTGGTCGTGCAGCAGCGCGTACTCGGCGTAGAGCGCGTCGTAGGCGCGGGCGCGGTCCGGGTCGGGCTGGTAGACGCCCCGCTCGACGCGGCCCATCGCGTCCGACGCCTCGTGCACGTCGGCGTACGCCCCGGCGGCGACCGCGGCGTGGATCGCCGAGCCCAGCGCCGGGCCCTGCGCCGAGCCGATGATGCTCAGCGGCCGGCCGGTCACGTCGGCGTAGATCTGCATCAGCAGCCGGTTCGTGGTCAGGCCGCCCGCGACGACCAGCTCGGTGACCGGCACCCCCGCCGCCGCGAACGCCTCGATGATCATGCGGGTGCCGTACGCGGTCGACTCCAGCAGCGCCCGGTAGACGTCCGCCGGGCGCGTGGCCAGGGTCATGCCGACGATCAGGCCGCTCAGGTCGTGGTTGACCAGCAGCGAGCGGTTGCCGTTCCACCAGTCCAGCGCGATCAGCCCGTGCGCGCCGACCGGCTGCGCCGCGGCGAGCTCGGACAGCCGCTCGTGCGAGTCGAAGCCCGCCGGGGCCGCGTGGTCGACGAACCAGCCGAAGATGTCACCGACGCCGCTCTGCCCGGCCTCGTAGCCCCAGGCGCCAGCGCTGATGCCGCCGTCGACGACGCCGCACATGCCCGACACCTCCGCGGGCACGGTGCCGTTGACGACGTGGCAGGTCGAGGTGCCCATGATGGCGACCAGCCGGCCCGGGTCGAGGGCCTGCGCGGCGGCGGCGGTGACGTGCGCGTCGACGTTGCCGACCGCGACCGCGATGCCCTCCGGCAGCCCCGTCCACGCGGCGGCCTCGGCAGTGAGCGAGCCGGCCCGGCCGCCCAGCGGCAGCAGCGGACCGTCCAGCTTGGCCACGAAGTCGGCGAAGCCCGGGTTGAGCGCGGCGAGGTAGTCCTTCGACGGGTACGCCCCGTCCTGGAAGATGCCCTTGTAACCGGCGGTGCAGACGTTGCGGGTCTCGACCCCGCACAGCTGCCAGATGATCCAGTCCGCGGCCTCGATCCAGCGCTGCGCCCGGTCGTAGATCTCCGGGTCCTCTTCGAGCAGCTGCAGGCCCTTGGCGTACTGCCACTCCGCCGAGATCTTGCCGCCGTAGCGGCCGATCCACGGCTCCCCGCGCTCGTGGGCCAGGGCGTTGACGCGGTCGGCGTGCGGCTGCGCGGCGTGGTGCTTCCACAGCTTCACCCACGCGTGCGGGCGGTGGCGCAGTTCCGGCAGCTCGCACAGCGGCGTGCCGTCGGCCAGCGCCGGCAGCACCGTGCAGGCGGTGAAGTCGGTGCCGATGCCGATCACGTCGGCCGGGTCGACGCCCGCCGCGGCCAGCGCCGCCGGGACCGCGTTACGCAGCACGTCGCGGTAGTCGTCGGGGTCCTGCAGCGCCCAGTCCGGCGGCAGCGGCGCGCCGGATGCGGCGAGCACGCCGTCCATGACGCCGTGGCGGTACTCGTGCACCGCCGTGCCGACCTCGGCGCCGTCGCTGACGCGGACCACCAGGGCCCGGCCGGACAGCGTGCCGTAGTCGACACCGACGACGTACCGGTCGCTCATGTCTTCCTCCGCTCGGTTGCTGGCACACAGTGTTAGCGCTCACATCAAGAGGCGTCAAGACATGCCCTCGCAACAGATACGTAACGGCCGCTGACGCTGAGCGGCCCAAGAACTTGCGCAACTCGGGATGCAGACGACATGGCCGGGTCCAGCCGGTTTCCGGCTTCCCTTGACGGCAACCTATGTGTGCGTTAACACTATCGCTGCAATTCGAGTCCGGAACCGAGCCGGATCGAGTCCGCGGACTTGCCGCACGCCCGGTACGCGGCGGCAGCTCGACGGCGGGCGGGGGTGGCACTTCATGCGGTGAGAGCGGCACCCCCGCCCGCTCCATCCCGCGACCGTCCGGCATGGACGATCGCGGGCAGGCTCACGCCCGCAGGCCCCGGTCGGGACCTACGGGAGGAGGGAGAGCACCGGTCAGGCGGCCGGCGAAGGCGACGCGTCCGGCGAGGGCGACGCACCCGGCGACGGCTCGTACGGGATCGCACTGCCCTTGACGTACTCGTCCCAGGGCTTGTCGAAGTCGGTCCAGCCGTTGCCGTACTGCAGCTTGCGCGGCGTGCCCTTGGTGATGACCGGATCGCCGATCATCGTCTGCTCGAACAGCCACTTCGCGTCGGCGGTGGACATGTTGACGCAGCCGTGCGAGACGTTGCGCACGCCCTGGTCCTTCACCGACCACGGGGCCGCGTGGATGAACTCTCCACCCCAGGTCAGCCGCTGGGCGTAGACGATGTTCGTCCGGTAGCGGTTGTTCGGGTTGGGGTCGCTGGTCGTGTCGAACACCGTCTTGGCGAGCCGCTCGATGATCACCGTGGTGCCGCTCGACGAGGGCATGCTCGCCCGGCCGAGGCTGACCTTGATGGTGCGCACGGTGACGCCGTCCTTGACGACCTTCATCACCTTCGGCTTGGCCTTGTCGTCGATCGTCATCACCAGCGAACGGCCGATGGAGCAGGTCAGCGTCGAGTTGCGCGCACCGAAGAACCCGTCGCCCAGGGGCAGCCCGCCCGCGCGCACGTCGACGAACACCTTCGTGCCCGCCTGCCAGAACTCCCGGGGCCGCCAGTGCAACTCGTCATCGGTGTACCAGGTCCAGATGCCCTCCTGCACGGGCGTGGTCTGCACCAGCAGCCGCCGCTGCAGCGCCGCCCGCTGGGCCTGGGGAATCTTGCGACTGAGCCGGAAGATCAGCGGCATGCCGACGCCGACCACGGCGCCGTCGGGCAGGAAGCTGACGACCCGGACGGTCTTGTCCGGCTGGGCCATCGTCGTGAACGTCGACGTGGCCGTGGCGGGCCGCCCGTCGTCACCGGTCGCGGTGACCGTGACGGTGTAGGCCGTCCCGTACGCCAGCGCCTTGGCCGGCAGCCAGCCCTTGCCGTCGGGGTGCATCTCGCCCGGCACGTCCGCCCCGGCCGCGTCCTTGAGCACGACCTGCGTCGAGACGGCGTCGGTCGCGGCGAACACGATCTCGGCGGAGGCGGGGACCTCGGTCGCCGCGGTGGCGGGTTCGGTGATGGTGACCTTGGCCTTGGGTGGCGGGGCGTCCGGGCTCTGACCGCCGGACGGCGCGGTCCCGGACGGGCCCTTGCCGCCGGTGCAGGCGGCCAGGCCGATCGCGGTGCCCGTCAGGCCGAGCGCGGCCAGGGCGGACCGGCGCGTCAGCGGGCCCAGGTCGGTGCGGGGGAAGGAGGGCATGCGTTCCTCACCAGCTAGTACGGGGCGGACGTCGGCCCGCGGGTGGAGCGGGCAGGCGTCGACGATCCCGGCCAACTGTACGCGGCGGTACGCGAGGGATGCTCACGACGGCAGCGCCCGCCCGCGTCGCGGCGGCCGCGGCACCCCGCTCCGCGGGTCGCGCACCGTCCGGTCGTGTCCGGTGTCCGCTGCCCGGACGCACCCCGGTGAGCTGCTCCTTCACCGCGAGCCGCGACCGTCCTGTCCGGACGGACGGATCGCGCCGCCGCGGCGGTGGCACGGTCATCTCACGACATCCGAGCCGAACAGAAGGAGACACGGATGAACATCCGGCAGAGGCTGGCCACCCTCGTCGTGACCGCCGCCGTCGCGGTGGCGACCGGCCTGGCGTCCGCCGGGCCCGCGAGCGCGGCGCCCACGGGGCAGGACAACCAGACCATGGGGGTCGGGGTCTTCGAGCAGATCCGCAACGAGTACTCGTACAAGTGCCTGATCCCGAAGGGCAACTCCAGCAACCACAACGCCCCGATCGTGCAGCGCAGCTGCGAGAACCGGCCGCACCACCGCTGGGCGCTGTTCCCGACCAGCAACGGGTACTACTGGATCGTCAACCAGGGCAGCGGCCTGTGCCTCGACCTCGCGGCCAACAGCGAGGACGAGGTGCAGATCGGCACCCGGGTGCAGCAGTTCACCTGCAACGCGGCGTACACCAGCGAGGAGTGGACGCCGATCTCGTACTTCGGCACCGGGCGCTACCTGTACCAGAACAAGGTCAAGGGCCTGTGCCTGGACGTGCTGGGACGCTCCACCGGCAACGACGTCCCGCTGCAGGTCATCGAGTGCAAGCTGTACGAGCCCGCGCAGCAGTTCTACTACCAGTGAGAACGGTCCCGCCCGGCGGGGCGTCGCCTCAGGCGGCGTCCAGCCGGGCGCGTACCGCGTGGGCGTTCTCGTGGCCGATCCGGTCGAGGATCTCCCACGCCTCCTCCAGCGCCGCCCGCGCGGCGGCCCGGTCCCCGGCAGCGAGCCGGGTCTCCGCGAGGTTCCGCAGCGTGGCCGCCGTGCCGAAGCGGTCGCCGTCGGCCCGGAACATCTCCAGCGCCCGCTCGTAACACGACACGGCGGCAATGAGGTCCCCGAGGTGGTGATGCGCGTGACCGAGGCTGTCCAGGGTGTCCGCGACGCCCTGCGGGTCGGCGACCTGCTGCAGCCGCTCCAGCGCCCGCCGGCAGTGGACGACCGCCTGGCGGTGGTCGCCGAGCAGGCCGAGCTGCCAGCCCACCGCGTTGAGGGTGTACGCCTCCCCCGCCGTGTTGCCCGACGCGGTGAACAGCTCCAGCGCGCGCCGCGAGTGCTCCAGCGCCTCCCGGTGCCGGTGCGCCCGCTCCAGGGTCTGGCCGAGGTTCAGAAACGTCTGGGCCAGCCCGTCGGTGTCACCGAGATCGGTGAAGTCGTCCAGGGCCTGCTTGAGCTGCCCGTGGGACTCGTCGTGGCGGCCCAGCCGGGAGCAGACCCGGGCCAGGTCGCGGTGCGTGTGCGCCTGCCCGGCGAGATCGCCGTCCCGCTCGGCCGCGCTCAGCACCAGCTCCTCGATCTCGTGCCACTGCGCCCACCTCGCCCGCCGGTCCAGGTGACCGGACAGGCACCAGGCGAGCTGCCAGGCGTGCCGGCCGAATCCGGTGGCACACGCCTGCCTGATCTCGGCCGCCAGCACGCCCAGCTCCGCGTCGAACCAGGCCTGGGCGGCCCTGCCGTCGGCCAGTGCCACGGCCGTCACGCCGTCGCCGCACGCTCCGAGGGTGATGTCGCTGAACGGCGGGTGCAGCAGGACCGCCGCGCGGTGCGCGGTGTGCAGGTAATGGTCGAGCAACCGCCGTGTGGCCGCGCGCCGGTCGGCGGCGCTGTCGGCGTCGTGCGCCAGCTCGCGGGCGTACGCCCGCACCAGGTCGTGCATCGCGTACCGGCCGGGACGGTGCTCGGTGAGCAGGCCCGCATCACCCAACCCGGCCAGCAGCCGCCGCGCCGAGCCGATCGGCACGTCCACGAGACTCGCCGCCGCCACGGGTGTGATGTCGCCACCCGCGGCCAGGCCCAGCAGGCGCAGCGCTCGCGCCGCCGGCGCGTCGAGGGTGCGATACGACCAGGAGAAGACGGCGCGCACGTCGGTGGCCTCGTCGCCGGTCCGCAGCGCCTCCAGCTCCCCCGGTTCCTCCCGCAGCTCCCGGGCCAGCTCCGCCAGCGACAGCGCGGGCTGCAGCGCCACCCGGCACGCCGCGACGCTCAGCGCCAGCGGCAGCCGCGCACAGGCCAGCACGATCCCGTCGGCGGCTTCGCGTTCGGCGTGCAGCCGCTGCTCACCGATGCGCGACGCGAGCAGGTCCGCAGACTCCTCCGTGCTGAGCGGTGCCAGGTGCAGCATCTGCGCGGCCTGCGCCACGACCAGCCCAGCCAGGCGGCTGCGGCTGGTCACCACGGCCTGGCAGCCGGGCCCGCTCGGCAGCAGCGACCGCACCTGCTCCGCGTCCCGGGCGTTGTCGAGCACCACCAGCACCCGCCGGTTCGCCAGCAGGCTGCGGTACAGCACGAGCTGCGCGTCGGGGCTGGTCGGCAGCCGGTCCGGCGGCACGCCGAGCGCTTCCAGGAAGCCGCGCGTCGCCTCGGCCGCCGGCATGACCGCCCCGGAGGGCTCGAATCCGCGCAGGTCGACGTAGAGCTGACCGTCCGGGAACCGGGGCGCGGCCTGGTGTGCCCACTGCACGGCCAGGGACGTCTTGCCGATGCCCGGCGGCCCCGAGATGATCACCGGATCGGCTGCCGCGGTCAGCGCGGCCAGTTCGGCCTCACGGCCCACGAAGGTGCGCGGCCGGGGCGGCAGCCCGCGCGGCGTGGCCTGATCCGGCTCGGCCGCGTCCGGGCCGCCGGGCGCGGACACCTCGCTCAGCAGCTGCTCGACCGCCGTGTGCCGCCGCCGCCAGTACTCCTCGACCCCGAACTTTCCGGACAGGTGCGCGGCCCGCCCGTGCTGCCCCGCGTACGCATGGCAACGGGCCACCACCGCGCGGATGACCCGCCAGTCCGGCAGGCGCTCGACGCGCCCGTTGAGGATCGCCCCGAGTTGGCTCTTGCCCAACCCCACCTCGGTCGCCAGCGTGCGCAGGCTCGGCCCGCCCGCCTGCTCTCGCAGGTGGCGCAGGTCGTCGCAGAGGCGGCCGAGCAGTTCCTGGCCGGCACCGCCCGAGACCGTCATCGTTCCCCCCGTATCGATGGCTGTCTCCAGCCTAGGGACCCCGCCGGGCCGCGCTTATCCGCGATCGGACGGTGTCGCTCTGCCGACATCGCCCTCGTTGGCACGGATAACGGCGGCTATGCGCCCGTTCTGCCGAGCGCCGCCGCCACGGCCTGCCGCAGCGTCGCGGGCGGGCGGCCGAGCACCCGCGCCAGATCACCCGTCTGCCGTTCGAGCGCTCCCGACTGGGCCAGCCCCATCAGGAAGCCCATCGGCCCGGGGACCGGCTCGGCAGCCTCGTGATACTGGACCTCTCTGCCCGCGACGTCGCCGAAGGTCACCGCGAGCCTGTCGTCCGACGATCGGACTCAGCCAACACCGGCCGGGACGGGGAATGCCACTGATTTTCGGCCGCCCGGCCGCAGACTCTCAGCGGCTCAGGGTGGTCTCCTGCGCCACTCGCGACAGCTTCTCCGGGTTGCGCACGACGTAGAGCCCGGACACGGCACCGCCCTCGATCCGTGCGGCGACGACGCTGTCGACCTGCCCGCCGAGCCGCATGAGCAGCGCCGGACACCCGTTGATCTGCACCGGATCGAACGTCACCAGTGCGCCGACCTTCTTCCAGCCCGCGACCAGCAGGCGGGCGACCTTGTCCGCCCCGACGACGGGCCGGAGCACGGCCTGGCGGACTCCACCTCCGTCGCTCAGGACCACCACGTCCGGGGCGAGCACGTCGAGCAGGCTCTGCATGTCGCCCGTCTCGACCGCTCGGTGGAAGGCGGCCAGGACGGCCCGTGTCTGCGCCGGGGACGCGGCCTCGCGTGGCCTGCGGGCGGCGACGTGCGCCCGTGCCCGGTGGGCGATCTGCCGAATCGTGGCGGGGCTCTTGCCGACGGCGTCGGCGATCTCGTCGTACCCCAGATCGAAGACCTCGCGCAGCACGAACACCGCCCGCTCGGTCGGCCCGAGCGTCTCCAGCACCAGCAGCATCGCCATCGAGACGCTGTCGGCGAGTTCGACGTCCTCGGCCACGTCCGGCGTGGTCAGCAGCGGTTCGGGCAGCCAGGGCCCGATGTAGGACTCCTTGCGCCGGCTGAGGGTGCGCAGGCGGCCGAGCGCCTGCCGGGTGGCGATCCTGACCAGGTACGCGCGCGGGTCGCGCACCTGCTCGAACGCGACGCCCGCCCAGCGCAGCCACGTCTCCTGGAGGACGTCCTCCGCGTCGGCCGCCGAGCCGAGCATCTCGTACGCGACGGTGAAGAGCAGATTGCGGTGGGCGACGAACGCCTCGGTCGCCGTGCCCATGCTGCCTGCCTCGCTCATCGGTGGCCCCTTCCAGCGGTCCCACCACAAGACGCCGGCCAGGGGCCTGGTGCGACAGATCCGGTCCGTGACGCGCGTCACCGCACGGCGCTGTCACAGCCGTCGCGGCACCGGCATCCCTTGTTCGAACACCAGCCCGCAGGGCCGAAGCCCTGTCGCCCCAGGACATCAAGGAGAACCCGATGAACCTCGCACTGTGGATCGTCACGGGACTGCTCGCGACCGCCTACCTCTTCGGCGGAGCCGGCAAGCTGATCATGCCCAAGGAGCGGATCGGGGCCTTCGGGCCCAGCTCGAAGTGGGTCGAAGACTTCAGCCCCGGCGCCGTCAAGGCGATCGGCGCGCTGGAGGTTTTGGCGGCAGCAGGCCTGATCCTCCCGGCCGTGCTCGACATCGCGCCGGTGCTGGTGCCGCTCGCCGCGCTCGGCCTGATGGTCGTCATGACCGGTGCCGCGATCACCCGCATCCGGCGTCGCGAGTACCGGTACATGCTGGTGGACCTGGTCTATCTGGCGCTGACCGGGTTCGTCGCGTGGGGGCGCTTCGGGCCCGAATCCTTCCTGGGCTGAACCGGCGGCCTGCCGGATGCCCCTTGTGGGTCAGCGGAACCCGTCGCGCAGGCGGCGGAAGAAGCCGCCCTCCATCGGCAGCGGCGCGGCCGGCGGCGGGGCCTCCCGGCGCTGGCGGGCGATCGGCTGGTCGTAGTCGGTGCGCGCGATGGCGTCGATGACCTGCTCCTCGGTGAAGTCCTCGGAGCCGGGGATGTGCGGGACGAACCCGACCAGCATCCCGTCGCGCAGCACCTGCGCCTCCAGGCCCGCGGTGCCGTCGGTGTCCCACAGCGCCTCGCGGCCGTCAGGCAGCGCGATCCGGACACCGACCTTGCGGTGGCCGCCGCCGAGGGACAGGTGCGCGGGGACCCCGCGGTCACGCAGACGGTCCACCACTCGCCGGGCTCGGTTCTCGTCCATGCGCCCACGGTAACCAGCCACGCTGGGCAGATGCTGGGAACCACGCCGAGGCCTCGGGGCACGGCCGCGTGGACAGACCGCGCTGTGCTTCCTACGCTGGCGGGCATGACCGGTGGCGCTTCGGTGATCGACTGGCTGCTCGACGCGGATCCCGCGATCAGGTGGCAGGTGATGCGCGATCTGCTCGACACCCCGCAGCCGCAGTGGGCGGCCGAGCGCGCGGCGGTCGAGACGAGCGGCTGGGGGGCGAGACTGCTCGGCCTGGCCGATGACGACGGGCAGTGGGCGGGTGGCGCGTTCGCTCCACGCGGATTCGACTCGCGCGAGTGGCACGAGGTCGGGCAGCCGTGGACGGCCACCTCGTTCACGCTGCAGCAACTGCGGGAGTTCGGCCTCGACCCCGGCTCGAAGGCGGCTGCCCGCACCGTCGCGCTGATCGGCGCCCACTCGCGCTGGGACCACGACGGCCAGCCCTATTGGGAAGGCGAGGTCGAGGAGTGCATCAACGGCCGGACCCTCGCCGACGGCGCGTACTTCGGGGCCGACGTCTCCGGGATAGCGGAACGGCTCGTCGGCGAGCGTCTTGCCGACGGCGGGTGGAACTGCGAGCGGCAGAACGGCTCGCTCCGCTCGTCCTTCCACAGCACCATCAACGTGCTGGAAGGGCTGCTGGAGTTCGAGCGGGCCACCGGCGGCACCCCGCAGACCCGCTCGGCGCGCGCCTCGGGCGAGGAGTATCTGCTGGCACGTGGCCTGTTCCGCCGCCTGAGCACCGGCGAACCGGCCGACGAGCAGTTTCTGAGTCTCACGTATCCGCACCGCTGGCACTACGACGTGCTGCGAGGGCTGGACCACTTCCGTGCCGCCGCCGTGCTGACCGGCGCGACGCCCGACCCGAGGCTGGGCGACGCGGTCGCCTACCTGCGCTCACGGCGGCTGCCGGACGGCACGTGGCCCCTCGACAGCAGGCTGCGCGGCCGGGTCTGGTTCGAGCTGGACGACGGGCCGGGCAAGCCGTCACGCTGGGTGACCCTGCGGGCGATGCGGGTGCTCGCCTGGTGGGACCGGTGACGGGCGCGGCTTGCCGCCGTAGGGCTTCTTCTTCTTGACGACCACGCGCTCGTCCTCGTCGTCGCAGCTGGTCCGGACGGCCTCGTTGCCGTCGTCGCCGCTGTAGGAGGCCACCCACCGGTAGGCGCCCGGCACTCGGGGCCGGAACGCGTCCGAGCGGTAGCGGCCGTTGCCGTCGACGTCGACCGAGGTCGTGAACACCGGCGTCCGGGAGCAGGTCTTGTCGCCGGGGCCGTACAGCTCGAAGGTGATCGAGCCGGTCGGCGCGGCACCGCCGGCCAGGGTGGCGGTGCCGACTGAACACGGCCGCGATCCGCCCGCCGAGTGTTTCCCGGCGATGACCAGACCTTGACAGTCATATATCTATACGAGTATCAATTAGCTGCAAAAAACGTTATAGAGCCGTCCCGCTCCACACCACGACGAGGCTTTCGGCGACCTCGTCAGGCCCGGTAACGATCCTGGGAGACCCCATGCACCCAGCACGTCATCGACGGCGCCTGCGCACTGCCGTCCTCCACGGCGCCCTCGGCATCCTCACCGTCCTCGGCGGCCTCGCCGCCGCCGCTGCTCCGGCCGCGGCCGCCCCCGCCCAGCCGTCCCCGCTGACCACTCCGTGGACCGGCCAGGCGCTCAACGGCACCCCGCTGCCGGAGTACCCGCGCCCGCAGATGACCCGCCCCGACTGGCTGAACCTCAACGGCGAGTGGCAACTGGGCCAATCCACCACCAACGGCGCGCCTGTGTTCGGCCAGAACCTGCCCGAGCGGGTCAACGTGCCGTTCCCGGTCGAGTCCGCGCTGTCGGGCATCAAGCGCCCCGCCAACGACACCCGCTACTACCTGACCTACCGGCGCACCTTCACCGTGCCCGCCGGCTGGGCGGGCCGCCGCGTGCAGCTGCACTTCGGCGCGGTCGACTGGCGCACCACGGTATGGGTCAACGGCGTGCAGGTCGGCACCCACACCGGCGGCTACGACCGGTTCGAGTTCGACGTCACCGCGCAGCTCAACGGCGGCACCAACGAGCTGGTCGTGCGGGTCTTCGACCCGACCGACTCCGGCGCGGAGGGCAGCAACCCGGCGCGCGGCAAGCAGGTCCGCAACCCCGGCGGCATCTTCTACATCCCCACGTCGGGCATCTGGCAGACGGTGTGGATGGAGCCGACGCCGACCTCGTCGATCTACAGCGCCGACCTCTACGCCAACCTGAGCAACAACACCCTGCGGATCAAGGTGTTCACCCGCGGCGACGTGACCGGTCACTCGGTGTACGCGGAGGCGCTGAACGGCACCACCGTCGTGGGCACCGCCACCGGCGGCTTCACCGAGTTCACCGTGCCGGTGCCGAGCGCCCGCCGCTGGTCGCCCGACGACCCGTTCCTGTACAACCTGCGGCTGTCGCTGCGCAACAGCTCGGGCGCGACCGTCGACCAGACCGTGCACTACTTCGGTATGCGCGAGGTCGGCAAGGCCGTGCTCAACGGCAAGCTGATGCCGACCCTCAACGGCCAGTTCGTGATGCACAACGGCACCCTCGACCAGGGTTTCTGGCCGGACGGCCTGTACACCGCGCCGACCGACGCGGCGCTGGCCGGCGACCTGCAGAAGATCAAGGACCTCGGCTTCAACATGGTCCGCAAGCACATCAAGGTCGAGCCGCAGCGCTGGTTCTACCACGCCGACCGCCTCGGCCTGCTGGTCTGGCAGGACATGCCGAGCAAGGGCGACCCGGGCAGCGCCGCCCAGCAGGCGCAGTGGGAGACCGAGCTGCGCGAGCTGGTCGACGAGCACCGCTCGTCGCCCGCCGTCGTGGTGTACGTGCCGTTCAACGAGGGCTGGGGCGAGTGGAACCTCGCCGACACGGCCCGGATCGCGCAGAACGTCAAGAACCAGGACCCGACCCGGCTGGTCAACCCGCACAGCGGCTACAACTGCTGCAACTCCAAGGGCGACCCCGGCAACGGCGACATCATGGACTGGCACGTCTACGTCGGCCCGGACTCCCCGACCCCGACGGCCACCCGCGTGGCGACGCTCGGCGAGTACGGCGGCATGGGTCTGCGCACGCCCGGCCACGAGTACAGCCCGAACGGCAACTTCGGGGCGTACGAGATGCACACCAGCACCCAGTCCATCACGGACCGCTTCGTGGGGCTGATCAACTCGTCGACGAACCTGATGTACACCCGGGGCCTGTCCGGATTGGTCTACACGCAGCCGTTCGACGTCGAGGGCGAGGTCAACGGCTTCTGGACGTACGACCGGCAGGTGCTGAAGTTCGACGCGGCCCGGGTGCGGGCCGCCAACCAGGGCATCATCGCCGCGTCCAAGGCGCTCAACACGAGCCCGCCGCCCGGCCAGCGCATCATCGGCCCCGGCGGCAAATGCGTCGACGTCGCCGCCGACGACACCGGCGGCAACGGCGCGGCCGTGCAGCTGTGGGACTGCCAGGCGACCTCCGGCGACCAGCGCTGGACCTGGAACGGCAACACGCTGCGCACCCTGGGCCGCTGCATGGACGCCACCGGCAACGGCACCGCCAACGGCACCCTCATCCAGCTGTGGGACTGCAACGGCGGCGGTGCCCAGCAGTGGGTGCAGCAGGCCAACGGCTCGCTGCGCAACCCGCAGTCCAACCGCTGCCTCGACTCGCCCAGCGGCTCCACCGCCAACGGCACACGGCTGCAGCTCTACGACTGCAACAACAGCGTGGCGCAGGTGTTCCGGGTCGGCGGCGGCTCCACCACGGCGAGCGACATCATCGGTCCCGGTGGCAAGTGCGTCGACGTCGCCGCCGACGACACCGGCGGCAACGGCGCGGCGGTCCAGCTGTGGGACTGCCAGTCCTTCGCGGTGGACCAGAAGTGGGCCTGGGACACCACCACCCTGCGCACGCTGGGCCGCTGCATGGACGCCACCGGCAACGGCACCGCCAACGGCACGCTCATCCAGCTGTGGGACTGCAACGGCGGCGGTGCCCAGCAGTGGATCCCGCAGGCCAACGGCTCGCTGCGCAACCCGCAGTCCAACCGCTGCCTCGACTCCCCGAACGGCTCCACCGCCAACGGCGTGCGGCTGCAACTGTGGGACTGCAACGGCAGCCCCGCGCAGCAGTTCCTGAAGCAGTAACGAATCCGGTGGTGGCGGTGCTTTCCGCGCCGTCACCACCGGTCGCGGTCAGGCCGCCGGGGCGACCGTCGCGTCGAGCCGGCCCGAGCGCCGCAGCGCCTCGGCCACGAAACCGGAGCCTTTCAGCTCCTCGACGAGGTCGCGCAGGAAACGCACGGTCTGCGGCAACCGGTCCCGGGTCGTGCCCACGGCCTGCCGGATCTGCATGAACGCCTCGTCGATCACCCGGACGCCCGCTTCGGCGGCAGCGAAGTCCCGCACCGGCTGCCGGATGCCAGCCGCGACCTCCAGTCCGTGGGCGCGGAACGCCTCGACACCCTCCTCGCCACGCACGATCTCGGCGTGCCGCAAGGTGCGCGACAGGAACAGGTCGTACGCCGATCCCTGCTTCACGCCGACGCGCACGCCGGGCCGGTCCACGTCGTCGAGCGAAACGATCGGCGAGTCCACCGGGACGGCGTACACCGCCTCGATGACGGCGTACGGGGCGGTGAACGCGACCTCGGCCTCCCGGGCCGGTTCGACGGCCAGGAAGCAGATGTCGGCCCGGCCGGACGTCAGCGCCTCGAAGGACTTGCGGGCGGCGTCGAAGCAGACGAACTCGACCGGCACGCCCAGGCGCTGCCCGATCTCGCGCGCGATGTCCACGGTCGCCCCGCCCGGAGCGTCCGGCGTGCCCTGCGCCAGCACCGGGTTGCCGAGATTGATGGACGCCCGCAGCACCCCTGTCGGAGCCAGGTCCCGCCGCACGGCAGCAAGTTCGATCATGACCCCACCCTAGATCACCACCTCCACGACCTCGGGCCGCCGATCCCGCGCCGGTCGGCAGTTTCGGGGAAGTGCACCAATCGCGGCCGTGATTCGTGCACTTCCCCGAAAGAGCAGGAACGCAGCGGGCCGGTCAGCGGCGTTGCCAGAGGGCGGGGGTGTTCGGGGGTTCCCAGCCGGGCAGGGAGGTGTGGGCGATCTGGCAGGCGTACGCCAGGCCGCCGTAAGTGACCTGCGCGCCGACGGCGTACGGCTGGTAGGGCTGCCAGGTGCCGCCGGTGGGCGTGGGGCTCGGTGAGGACGTCGCCGTCGGGGAGGGTGAGGGCGGCGTGCCCGGCACGTTGAGCACGAAGTCGAAGGTGGCCCGCCGGGCCGAGCCGACCTGCTGCACGTTCATCAGCAGGGCCGGGTCGAACAGGGAGTCCGTGCTGTTGCGGGGCTCATTCGGGAAGTAGAGCTGCGTGGTCAGCACCGGGCGGCCTGGCGCCTGCACCTTGACGTGGATGTGCCGGGTCCGGCCCGGGTAGAGGCCGGGCACGATGGTGGACAGCGTGAACCGGCCCTGGGCGGCTGCCCGGACGGGGTGCTCGCCAGCGCGGGCATCCCGGCCAGCAGCGGCACGGCCGGCACGACCAGCGCCGCGCGCAGCAGGGACTTACGGGTGATGCCCGGGGTGCGGGCGTCGTCGTCGTTCATGGCGGGTCTCCTTCATGGGACGTCGCCGGAAACGCTAGAGCGGCGCATAGCCACCATTCGATGGACGCGATCGGGTGTTCGTGGTGTTTTCGACGGGTGCCCACGTCCAGGACGCCGCCCGCCGGAACTCCCCCGCGCTCGATCCGGTCTCCCTGCGGAAGAACCGGCAGAAGTACGCCTGGTCGGCGAAGCCCAGCTCGCGGGCTATCTGCGCGATGCTCAGCCGGGTGCCGGCCAGCAGCCGCATCGCCTCCACGGTGCGGGCATGGCGGATCAGCTCGCCGGGCGAGCGCCCGGTCACGTCGCGGACCGCCTCACCCAGGTAACCCTGCGAGACACCCAGCGCCGCCGCGCACTCGCGGACCGAGAGTGCCCCGCCGCGCGGTGCCGTCAGCAGGTCCAGGAACCGTCCGGCCAGCTCCGCCCGCTGCCCGGTGGCACCGGGCGGGGTAAGCGCACCGGTCACGCGGGCGGCCTTGGTCAGCAGGACGCGCAGGTACGACTGCACCACCCCGAGCGAGTCCGCGGCGGGCTCGGCACACTCCTGCCGCATCCGCTCGACCAGGCCGAACGCCTCCTCCGCGAGATCCGGCGAAAGGGTGCGGCAGGGCCGGTGACCCAGCAGATGCAGCAGGTCGCGGACCCGGGGGCACCCGGCGAGAAACTCCTCGCTGAACAGGATCAGCCAGCCGTGCAGGTCGACGGCGTCCTGCCAGTGATGGGCACGCCCCGGCAGCACAACGGCAAGCTGCGGCGGCTCCAGCGGGTACGCCGCGAGGTCGACCACGTGGGCACCGCCGCCCGCCCGGACCAGCACCACCTCGTAGAAGGTGTGCCGGTGCGGGAACGGGGCGTGCGACAGGGGGCCGAGGGCCGCGAACGTGTCGATCGCGAACGGAGCGGACAGCGGCTGGGGCGTGGTGAGCCGGTGCAGTGGCAGGGACATCCCCCGAGCCTGCTGCCTCGATCGACGGGGCGGCAGATATCAGCCCGGTCCTATCACACCCTGATGGCGTACGCCGCCGCCGCGGACCCGTCCGGCGGCCCTGTACCCTGCACCTTCCAAACGGGGAGGGCTCATGTACGACCGCGGTGACCTGGTGCGCGCCTACCTCGGCGCGCAGGGCGAGGGCTTCGGCGGCTACTTCCCCGATTCCGCGACGTTCAACGCGGCGCTGAGGGCCCACCACGAGGCGATGCTCGACGGGCTCGGGCAGCTCTTCGGGGTGCGCCTGGACATGGACGGCGTCGGATCGTTCGACAACCGCGTGCTGTTCATGCTGTTCAGCTCGACGGCCCGGTCGTTCCTGGCGATCCGCACCCCGTGGTCGGGCTTCCTGGAGTCGAGCCTGCTGGTCAAGAAGATCGAGGATGCGGGCGTGAACGGGCAGCACGTCATGGCGGCGAGCGAGCGCATCGAGCAGCTCGCCGCCCAGTCGCGGCAGACCCACCTGGACATGCTGGACGCGCTCGCCGCCGCGCTGCTGGGCGACCGGTCCGACGCGACCTTCTCCGCCGACGATCTGCGGGCGCTCGGCGTCGAGGTCGTCGGTCCAAACCCGAACGACTACCCGCTCTACGAGGACTGACACTGGTCAACGGTTTGCTTACCGTAAACAATATGACCTGTTTGGAAATAGAAGGTTTCCAGTAGGGTTCCTAGATTCCCCGGTGTGACGCCGAAATCCAAACTCTTCAGTGTTCTGATCGCCGTGGCGGCCCTCTCATCCGCCATGGTGATCACGTCGGCCAACGCCGGCTCCACACCCGCTCCCGCTCCCCTGCCCGTCGCCGCGGACCGCGGCATGATCTACGAGCTGGCCCGCACCCTGCGCATCAGCCCTGATCAGGCACTGGCCCGGCTGGGCCGCGAGGCGGCGTTCGCCCGCACCGAGCAGCAGCTGCGCGGCGCGCTGGGCAGCGGCTTCGGCGGGGCCTACCTCGACACCGACGCCTCGACGCTGACCGTGGCCGTGACCACCGCCGCCGACAGCGCTCGAGTGCGGGCGGCCGGGGCCGTCCCGGTCACCGTCGCACACAGCGAGGCCCTGCTCGTACGCGAGACGGGCCGCCTCGACCGGCGGGCCGCCACCGCGCCGAAGCAGGTCCCGGGCTGGTACCCCGACGTGCGCGCCAACCGCGTCGTAGTCCTCTACCGGGACGGCGCGCTGAGCGCGGCCCGCACCTGGGCCGCGTCGAGCGGCCTCGACATCGCGATGGTCCGCTTCGAGGCCAGCACCGAGCAGCCGCAGCCGCTGATCGACATCGTCGGCGGCAACGCCTACTACATCGGCAGCGGCACCCGCTGCTCGGTCGGCTTCGCGGTCACCGGCGGCTTCGTCACCGCCGGGCACTGCGGCAGCGCGGGGGCGAGCACCACGCAGCCCAGCGGCACGTTCGCCGGATCGAGCTTCCCCGGCAACGACTACGCCTGGGTGCGCACCGCCGCCGGTAACACCCCACGTGCCCTGGTGAACCGCTACTCCGGCACGGTCGCCGTGGCCGGTTCGCAGGCCGCCGGGGTCGGCGCGTCGGTGTGCCGGTCGGGTTCCACCACCGGCTGGCACTGCGGCACCATCAACGCCCTCAACAGCTCGGTGACGTACCCGCAGGGCACCGTGACCGGCCTGATCCGCACCAACGTCTGCGCCGAGCCCGGCGACTCGGGCGGCTCGCTCATCGCCGGTGACCAGGCGCAGGGCGTGACCTCCGGCGGCTCCGGCAACTGCAGCTCCGGCGGCACGACGTACTTCCAGCCGGTCAACGAGATCCTGCAGACCTACGGCCTGACCCTGACGGTCGGCGGCGGCACCCCGCCGACGAACCCGCCGAGCCCGACCGCCGGACCGACCGGACCGCCGCCGGGCTGCGGCGGGCTGCCCGGCTGGAGTGCGACGACGGCGTACGCCCCCGGCGCGACCGTCGCCCACAACGGCCGCCGCTACGAGTCGACCTGGTGGTCGACCGGCGCGGAGCCCGGTGCGCCAGGCTCCTGGGCGGTCTGGTCCGACCAGGGCGCCTGCTGACCGGGTAGGGGTGGCACAGGGGCCGGACGCCTGACCGCGTCCGGCCCCCGGTGGCTAAGCTGGTCGCCGTGACCACCGCCGACCAGTTCGCCCGCGCCAAATACGTCAGCCTGACGACCTACCGCAAGGACGGCACGCCCGTCGCCACACCGGTGTGGCTGGCCGTCGACGGTGACGAGCTGTTCATCGTCTCGGACGCCGACGCGTGGAAGGTCAAGCGCATCCGGCGGACGAGCCGGGTGTCGCTGGCCCCGTGCGACGTCCGGGGCCGCATCGCGCCCGACGCCGTGCACGTGGACGCCACCGCCCGGGTCCTCGACGACGCGGGCACGCGGCATGTCCGGCAGCTGATCGCCCGCAAGTACTGGATGTCGCGGGTCGGCAACTGGGCGGCGCGGGTCCTGCACCTGCCGAAGAAGCCGGTCGTCGGCATCGCCGTCACCTTCTGAGCGCGCACCCGCCGGGCGGGTCACCGCCAGGAGAACAGAGTTTCCTCCACCGAAACGGTTGCGTCCGGGCCGGACAGGTAAGAAGCTGTCTGAACCCGTGCGATCGGCGACGGGCTATGGGGCTGGAGGCGCTCGCGATGAAGGTTACCGACCTGCGAGCGAGCCGGGCGCTGCTCGGCGCGATCGCCGCCGGCCTGCTTATGACGGGCTTGATCGCGCTGAGCGCCGGCTGGCTGGCCCGGCCGGACCTGCTGCCCGACGCCGGACCCTCCTGGTACGTCTGGCAGCGGCCCGAACGCTCCACGCTGATCATGGCCGGAGTCTGGTCGCTGTACGCCCTGCACCAGGTCGGCTTCTGGGCCCTGATCTGGTACGGACAGCAGCGCGTCGGCAAGTACACCGGACGGCTGCACCTGGTCAACGTGGCCGCGCTGGCGTTCAACGCGGCCTTCGTGCTGCTCCACTTCGCACAGACCCAGCTCTGGTACGACGGCCTCGCCCAGGACGTGTCGATCTGGTCGTCGCAGTTCTCCGTCATCATCCTGCTGGTCTGGGTGCTGCTCATGGAGAACGACCGGCGGGGCCTGCTCTTCGGCAGGACGGTCCCGACACCCGGCGGCGCGGGCGTACGCGAGTGGGCGCGCAAGTACCACGGCTACTACTTCGCCTGGGCCGCGGTGTACACGTTCTGGTACCACCCGATGGAGACCACGACCGGGCACCTGATCGGCTTCCTCTACATGTTCCTGATCCTGGTGCAGGGCAGCCTGTTCCTGACCCGCGCGCACGTGAACCGCTGGTGGACGGTGACCCTGGAGGTGATGGTCCTGTTCCACGGCGCGATCGTCGCCCTGAACAGCCCGAAGCAGCTGTGGTTCCAGTTCGGCTGGGGCTTCGCCACCATCTTCGTGATCACGCAGATGCACGGCCTGGGCCTGAGCCGGCGGGTGCGCTGGCTGATCGGCCTGGCCTACGTCGGCTCGGTCGGCGTCGTCGTCTCGATCCTCGGCACGGCGAAGCTGGCGACGCTGCCACGGGTGCCCGCGGCGGAGTACGTCGGCGTGTTCATCCTCGCCGCGATCTTCGCGGCCGGACTGTGGATCGCCCGCCTGATCAGACCGCGCCGCACACCGGAGGACACCCCCTCGCCGGTGCCCAGCGGCGATCAGGTCACCGTCTAGTCCGCCGTCGAGGCGATGATCTGGCGGTTCCGGCGCTACTGCCGCCGCCGGACGGCATACTCGACACAGGGGAGGTCCATCGCACCGTCGGCGGCCCGCCACGGTGCGGACATGCCGCTCAGGTCGACAGACTGGAGCCGGGTATGCACATCCGAGAACGCTCGCTCACACCTCTCGCCGCGGTGGTGTCGGGGCTGATCGCCGGAGTCGTGGGCACCGTCTGCATGGACACGTTCCGCTACCTGGACTATCGCCGCACGGGCGGCAAGGACAGCCCGCTGGGCTGGGAGTTCGCGCCGGTCGAGAGCTGGGCGCAGGCGCCCGACCCGGGGCAGGTCGCCAAGCGGGTGGTCGAGGGTTTCACCCAGCGCGAGCTGCCGGACCGCTGGGCGTGGCCGGCCAGCACCGCCGCGCACTGGGGCTACGGATCCGGCTGGGGCGCGCTCTACGGCATCGTGGCCGGGTCGCTGCGTAATCCTCGCCCCTGGTACGGGCTGCTGTTCGGCGCGGCCGTCTGGGGCAGCGACTACGCCGTCCTGCCGGTGGCCGGCCTGTACAAGCCGATCTGGGAGTACGACGCGAAGACGCTGGGCACAGATCTGGCCGGGCACCTCGTCTACGGGCTGGGCACCGGCACCGCCTTCTGGCTGATCACCAGATGCCGGAGGGGCGCCACCCGCCGACACCGCTGACCGCCGCCGCGCGAACGGGGTCCGCCGGGTCCGTTCAGGAGGCCGGCGGCAGGACCACGTCCAGGGTGGCCGCCCACTGGCGCAACACCCGGGCCCGGCGGGCGGTGTCGTCGTGCAGCAGCTCGCCCAGGCCCAGCCCACGCGCCAGGTCCAGGGTCGCCTGCACGGTCTCCCGCGCGCCAGGGGTCTGCTCGTCGACGCGCAGCAGCTCGACCGCCATGCCGTGCGCGGTACGCCCCAGTGCCGCCTCCAGCGGCCGCACCTGGTCCCGCAGCGACGCGTCCACCGCCGCCGCGGTCCACACGTGCAGCGCGGCCCGGAACAGCGGCCCGCGATACAGCCCGACCAGCACCACCAGCACCTGCTCGGTGCGCCGGGGGCCGCTGCGCAGCCCCGCGACGGCCCCCTCGATCTCGGCGGCCCGCACCTCGGTCATGTGCTCGATCAGCCCGGTGACCAGGTCCTCCCGGGTCGGGAAGTGGTGCTGGGCCGCGCCGCGGGAGACCCCGGCGCGCTCGGCGACGACGGCGACCGTCGTGCCGGACCACCCGAGTTCCGCCATGCACCGCACCGAGGCCTCCAGCAGCCGCCGGCGGGTGGCGCGGCTGCGGTCCTGCTGCGGTTCACGTACGGGGGTGGTCGGCACGGCGATCACGCTACCCGGGCTCAGTAGGACCTGGGCAGGCCCAGGCTGTGCTGGGCGACGAAGTTGAGGATCATCTCCCGGCTGACCGGGGCGATCCGCCCGAGCCGGGACGCGACCAGCAGCGTGGCCAGCCCGTACTCGGTGGCCAGGCCGTTGCCGCCGTGGGTCTGGATCGCCTGGTCGACGGTCTTCACGGTGGCCTCCCCCGCCGCGTACTTGGCCATGTTCGCCGCCTCGCCCGCCGCCTGGTCGTCGCCGCTGTCGTAGAGGAACGCCGCCTCCCGGGTCATCAGCCGGGCCAGCTCGACCTCGATGTGGCAGGCCGCGAGCGGGTGGCTGATCGCCTGGTGCGCGCCGATCGGCGGCCCCCACACGGTGCGGTTCTTGGCGTACTCGACGGCCCGGCCCAGCGCGTACCGGGCCATGCCGAGCGCGAACGCCGAGGCCATGATGCGCTCGGGGTTCAGCCCGGCGAACAACTGCAGCAGCCCGGCGTCGGCGCTGCCGACCAGCGCGTCGTCGGGCAGCCGTACCTCGTCGAGGAACAGGTTGTACTGCTTCTCCGGCGCGACCAGCTCGGTCGGGATCTGCTGCGCGGTGAAGCCGGGCGCGTCGGTCGGCACCACGAACAGCACGGGCTTGAGCCGCCCGGTGCGCTCGTCGGCGGTACGCCCCACGACCAGCACCGCCTCGGCCTCGTCGATGCCGGAGATGTAGGTCTTGCGGCCGGACAGCAGCCAGCCGTCGCCGTCGCGGGTCGCGGTGGTGGTGAGCTTGTGGGAGTTCGATCCGGCGTCGGGCTCGGTGATCGCGAACGCGAAGATCTTCGTCCCGTCGGCCAGGCCCGGCAGCCAGCGCTGCTTCTGCTCCGGGGTGCCGAACCGGGAGATGACCGTGGCGCAGATGGCCGGGGACACGACCATCATCAGCAGCGGGCAGCCGGCCGCGCCGAGTTCCTCGCAGACCGCGGCGAGGTCGCCGATGCCGCCGCCCCCGCCGCCGTACTCCTCGGGCACATGCACACCGAGGTAGCCGAGTCGGCCGGCCTCCTGCCACAGCTCGGTGGTCTTCTCGCCGGCGCGCGTGCAGCGCAGGTAGTAGTCGTGGCCGTACTTGCCGGCCAGGTCGGACACGGCGCGGCGCAGGGCCTGGCGCTCGTCGCTCTCAAGGATCACGGTTGGGCCTCCGGCGGGGTGACGACCGCGAGCACCGCGCCGACCTCGACCTGGTGGCCGACGGCCACGGGCAGGCTGGTCACGGTGCCGTCGGTCGGGGCGGTGATCTCGTGCTGCATCTTCATGGCCTCCAGCCACAGCAGCGGCTGGCCGGCGGTGACCTGGTCGCCCTCGGCGACGCCGAGGCGGATGACGGCCCCGGGCAGCGGCGCGAGCAGCGACCCGCTCGCGACCTGCGTCTCCGGCTCCGGGAAACGTTCGACCGGCCGCAGGCTGACCGGCCCGAGCGCCGAGTCGACACAGACCATGTCCGCGTACGCCGCCACGGCGAACACGTGCCGCACGGTGCCGCGCCCCAGCTCGACCCGAGTCGGCGTGACCTCGCCGACGACGAGGTCGGGCTCGCCCTCGATCCGCACGCCGTCGCGGGCGCGCCGGTAGCCGACGTCGATCCGCCCAGCGGGGGCCTGGTAGGCACGGTTCTGCGACGCGGAGGCGACATTGCGCCAGCCGCTCGGCAGTCCGGTCACGACGGTCGCTTCCGCACGCTCGGCAGCGGACGCGGCCAGCGCGGCGGCGTACGCGGACAGGCGTTGCGCGTCCTCGTCGGCCAGTGGCCGGGCGAGCATGTCGAGCCCGTGCTGCTCGAAGAACGCGGTGTCGATCCGCCCGGCCAGGAACGCCGGATGCCGCAGCACGTTGACCAGCAGATCCCGGTTGGTGACCAACCCGTGAATCCGCGCCTGGGCCAGCGCCCCCGCCAGCGCCCGCGCGGCTTGCGCCCTGGTCGGCGCCCACACGATCACCTTCGCCAACATCGGGTCGTAGTGCGGCGTCACCACGTCCCCGCCCGCGAACCCGCTGTCCACCCGCACCACGATCCCGTGGTGGCTCTGCAGTTTCGGGGAAACTGCGTGAATGCCGCGGTCGATTCCTGCACTTTCCCCGAAACTGCCGCCGAAGGCCGGTGCGGGTGCGCCGAACTCGGTGGTGGCGGGGAGGGTGAACTTTTGGAGGGGGCCGGTTTGGGGACGCCAGGTGTGGGCGGGGTCCTCGGCGTAGAGGCGTACCTCGATGGCGTGGCCGTGGACGGGGGGCGGGGTGGGTGGGAGGGCCGCGCCTTCGGCGATGTCGAGTTGGAGGGCGACCAGGTCGAGGCCGGTGACGAGTTCGGTGACGGGGTGCTCGACCTGGAGACGGGTGTTCATCTCCAGGAAGTGAAAGGAGCCGTCGGACGCGGCGAGGAACTCGACGGTGCCCGCGCCGCGGTAGCCGATCGCGGCCGCGGCGGCGGTGGCCGCGGCGTGCAGGCGTTCGCGCATCGCCGGGTCGACCATCGGCGACGGGGCCTCCTCGACGACCTTCTGGTGGCGGCGCTGGATGGAGCACTCGCGCTCGCCGACCGCCCAGATCGTGCCGTGCACGTCGGCCAAGACCTGCACCTCGATGTGCCGCCCGGTGGCCAGGTAGGGCTCGCAGAACACGGTCGGGTCGCCGAACGCCGCGGCGGCCTCGGCACGGGCGGCCTCGACCTGGTCGGGCAGGTCGGCGAGGGTGCGCACGACGCGCATGCCCCGCCCGCCGCCACCGGCCGAGGCCTTGATCAGCACCGGCAGGTCGGCCTCGATGACGGTGGCCGGGTCGAGTTCGGGCAGCACAGGCACGCCCGCGGCGGCCATCAGCTTCTTCGACGCGATCTTCGAGCCCATCGCGTCGATGGCGTCCGGTGACGGCCCGACCCAGGTCAGCCCGGCGTCGATGACGGCCTGGGCGAAGGCGGCGTTCTCGGACAGGAAGCCGTAGCCGGGGTGCACCGCGTCCGCGCCGGCCGCGAGCGCGGCCTCGATGACGAGGTCGGCGCGCAGGTAGGTGTCGGCGGCGGTGACGCCGGGCAGGCGTACCGCGATGTCTGCTTCTCGGGTGTGCAGGGCTCGGGCGTCGGCGTCGGAGAACACGGCGACGGTGGTGATGCCGCGTTCGCGGCAGGTGCGCAAGACGCGGCGGGCGATCTCGCCCCGGTTGGCGACCAGCAGTCGGGAGATCATCTCGTCACATCCGGAAGACGCCGTAGGGACCCGGGCCGGGGTCGGGGGCCGACTGCACCGCGGACAGGCACAGGCCGAGCACGGTGCGGGTGTCGCGGGGGTCGATGACGCCGTCGTCGTAACCGAGCCCGGACAGCACCATCGGCAGCGACTCGGCCTCGATCTGGTTCTCGACCATGGTGCGGACGACCTGGTCGGTGTCCTCGTCGTAGGGCCGCCCGGCCGCGGCCGCCGACTGCCGCGAGACGATCGACAGCACCCCGGCCAGCTGCGCGCCACCCATCACCGCGGACTTCGCGCTCGGCCACGCGAACAGGAAGCGCGGGTCGTACGCCCGCCCGCACATGCCGTAGTGGCCCGCGCCGTAGGACGCGCCGATGAGCACCGAGATGTGCGGCACGGTGCTGTTCGACACCGCGTTGATCATCATCGCGCCGTGTTTGATGATGCCGCCCTGCTCGTAGTCCTTGCCGACCATGTAGCCGGTCGTGTTGTGCAGGAACAGCAGCGGGGTGCGGGTCTGGTTGGCGAGCTGGATGAACTGCGCCGCCTTCTGCGACTCCGCGCTGAACAGCACCCCGCGCGCGTTGGCCAGGATGCCGACCGGGAAGCCGTGCACGCTCGCCCAGCCGGTGGCCAGGCTCGCGCCGTACTCGGGTTTGAACTCGTCGAAGCGGGAGCCGTCGACGACCCGGGCGATCACCTCGCGCGGGTCGAACGGGGTGCGCAGGTCCGGCGGCACGATGCCGAGCAGCTCCTCGGCGTCGAACACCGGCTCGTCGGCCTGCGGCGACGGGGCCGCGCCGAGCTTGCGCCAGCGCAGCGACGCGACGATGCGTCGCCCCATGCCGATGGCCTGCACCTCGTCGTCGGCCAGGTAGTCGGCCAGGCCGGAGACGCGGGCGTGCATCGCCGCGCCGCCCAGCGACTCCTCGTCGGCGTCCTCGCCCGTGGCCATCTTGACCAGCGGCGGGCCGGCCAGGAACACCTGCGACCGCTCCTTGATCATGACGACGTGGTCGCTCATGCCCGGCACGTACGCCCCGCCCGCGGTGGAGTTGCCGAACACCAGCGTCACCGTCGGCACACCCGCCGCCGACAGCCTGGTCAGGTCGCGGAACAGCCGCCCGCCGGGGATGAAGATGTCCTTCTGGCTCTGCAGGTCGGCCCCGCCGGACTCGACCAGGTTCACCAGCGGCAGCCGGTTCTCCCGAGCGATGTCCATCGCCCGCAGGGTCTTGCGCAGGGTGTACGGATTGGACGCTCCCCCGCGCACCGTCGGGTCATTGGCGATGATCATGCATTCGGTGTTCTCGACGACCCCGATCGCGGTCACCACGCTCGCCCCGACCGGGTAGTCGGTGCCGTACGCGGCCAGCGCCGACAGCTCCAGCAGCGGCGAGTCCCGGTCCACCAGCAGCTCGATGCGCTCGCGCGGCAGCAGCTTGCCCCGGTCGTGGTGCCGCTTGACGTACTTCGGCCCACCCCCGCCCAGCGCCTTGGCGTGCTCGGCGTCGAGCGCGGCGAGTTTCTCCAGCAGCGCGCCCCGGTTGCCCGCGTACGCGGCCGCGCCGGTGTCCAGGGTGGATCTCAGGATCACAGCAGTTCCTCCGGGATGTCGACGTGCCGCGAGCGCAGCCACTCGCCCAGGCCCTTGCCCTGCGGGTCGAACCGGGTACCCGCAGACACGCCGTCGCCGAGCAGCCCGTCGACGACGAAGTTCAGTGCCCGCAGGTTCGGCAGCAGGTGCCGGGCGACGGGCAGCCCCGCAGCCTCGGGCAGCAACTTCACCAGCGCGCCCGCGGTCAGCGTCGCCGCCAGCCAGGCATAGGCGGCGTCCGTACGCGCCCAGACGCCGATGTTGGCGCTGCCGCCCTTGTCGCCGCTGCGCGCCCCGACGACCAGCCCCAGCGGCGCACGCCGTGTCGGCCCGTGCGCGGCCCACACCGATGGCTCCGCGCTGCTCACCAGGGAATCCGTGACCCCGGGCGCGAGCGGCTCGATCCGGTGCTCGGTGCCGTCCGGCAGCACCACCACGTGCGGGACCTGTTCGGCCGGCACGGCCGCCGAGGTGAACACCCCGAACGGGGTCGCGTCGCCGGGCGGGGCGAGCAGCGTGAAGCCCGGGTAGCTGGACAGCGCCAGCTCGACGGCGGCCCCGCTGAAGGCGCGCCCGGCCACGGACGGGTCGGGATCCTTGACGGTGGCGTGCAGCAGCGCGCTGGCCTCCTCCTGCCCGTCGGCGTCGGGGTGGTCGGTGCGGGCCAGCCGCCATACCAGCTCGGCGGGCGCGCGCTTCAGCGACGCTTCGAGCTGCGCACGGGCCAGTGCCGCCTTCGCCTCGACGTCCAGGCCGGTGATCAGGAAGGTGACGTCGTTGCGGAAGCCGCCGAGCGAGTTCAGTCCGACCTTCAGCGTCGCCGGCGGCGCTTCGCCGCGCACTCCGGTGATGCGCACCCGGTCGGGGCCGTCCTCGGCCAGCACGACCGTGTCCAGGCGAGTGGTGACGTCGGGTCCGAGATACCTCGGGCCATCCACTTCGTACAGCAGCTGCGCGGTGACCGTGCCCGTGTTGACGACACCGCCGGTGCCGGGGTGTTTGGTGATGACGCTGGTGCCGTCGGCGTGCACCTCGGCGATCGGGAACCCGGGCAGGCCGATGGCGTGCTCGGCGAAGAACGGGTAGTTGCCGCCGGTCGCCTGCGCGCCGCACTCGATCACGTGCCCGGCCGCGACGGCCCCGGCAAGGGCGTCGAAGTCGTCGCGCGCCCACCCGAACCGGGCCGCGGCCGGGCCGACGACCAGCGACGCGTCGGTGACCCGGCCGGTCACCACGATGTCGGCCCCCTGCCGCAGGGCGCGCGCGATGCCCCACGCGCCGAGGTACGCGTTCGCGGCCAGCGGCGCGCCCAGCCCCAGCTCGTCGGCACGTTCCAGCAGGTCGTCGCCGGTCACGTACGCGATGCGCGGGCTCAGCCCGAGCCGCCCGGCGAGCGCGCCGAGCGCTTGCGCGAGCCCGGACGGGTTGAGCCCACCCGCGTTGGCGACGATGGTGACGCCCCGGTCGAGGGCCGGGCCGAGGCACTGCTCCAACTGCCGCAGGAACGTCTTGGCGTATCCGGTGGCCGGGTCCTTCATCCGGTCGCGGGCCAGGATGAGCATGGTCAGCTCGGCGAGGTAGTCACCGGTGAGCACGTCGATCGGGCCGCCTTCGAGCATCTCCCGCATCGCCGAGGCCCGGTCGCCGTAGAAGCCGGAGACGTTCGCGATGCGCAGCGGTGCGCTCATGCGCCGCCCTCCAGGACGAACTGGCCGGGTGCGCGGCCCGTGCCGGGTGGGCCGGCGAAGGCCTGGGCGATGTCGAGCCACCGATCGGCGTCGGGTCCGTCCGCGCGTACGGCGAGGTCGGCGCGGTGCCGCCGCTGGGTCACCAGGAGGCAGAAATCGAGAGCGGGTCCGGTGACCCGTTGCGCGGCCTCCTCCGGCCCCCAGGTCCACTCGTCACCGTCAGGCCCGGTGAGGCGGACGTGGAACGGCGCGATGGGCGCGTCGAGCCCGTGCGCGGCGTAGGCGAAGTCGCGGGCGCGTACCCCGATGTGGGCGACGTGGCGCAGCCGGCCGGTGGGGGTCCGCGTGACGCCGAAGGTGTCGGCGAGGTCCTGGCCGTGCGCCCAGGTCTCCATGATGCGGGCGGTCGCCATGGACGCGGCGCTCATCGGCGGCCCGTACCAGGGCA
Organism: Catellatospora sp. NPDC049133; assembly: GCF_040648455.1. Lineage (NCBI taxonomy): Bacteria > Bacillati > Actinomycetota > Actinomycetes > Micromonosporales > Micromonosporaceae > Catellatospora > Catellatospora sp. NPDC049133. Next base: position 23,223 of record NZ_JBEZDT010000015.1, on the reverse strand, counting down.
GCCGGGTGCCGGGCGGGACGGCGGCGAGCGCGGCCCGCAGCTTCCCGCGGGTCTCCCGCCAGCGGCCGAGCAGCTCGTCGGGCGGCAGCACGGCGAGCCGTTCGGCTCCGGCGTCGACGAAGCGCAGCGGGTCCGGCGAGTCGGCGATCTCCTGCAGCGCATCAGCGAAGCCGGCGGGATCGGTCGCGGCGAGCAGGGAGCGCTCGTCGGTCCACAGCAGATGGGCGATCTGGTGCGCGACGGTCCAGCCGGCGGCCGGGGTCGGCGTCGCCCAGCGGTCCGTTGCCAGGTCCGCGACGAGCCGGTCGGCGTCGGCGCTCTCGGCGTCGAGATCGGCCAGCAGCGCCTCGATGTCCGCCATCGGGTGCTCCCTCCAGTCGGTTCCACCCTTCCGCCGAGCCTTAAAAAAGTCAAGCGTGCTTGATTTTATTCTGAACCTGGGGCACCTGTCGGGTCTTCCCGACCACCGGTCAGAGCGGGTCGACGTACCGCCAGTGGCCGCCCTCGCGCAGGAAGCGGCTGTGCTCCTCCAGCACGCCCGGCCGGCCGCCGTCGCGGTAGTGGGCCCGGAACAGCACGGTCCCCTCCGTGTCGAACATCGTGCCCCGGTCGGTGGCGAGCACCTCCAACGCGGTGTATCGCGGCCCGCCGGTCAGGTCCAGCTCCCCCGGCCTGGTGCTGGAATGCCAGGTGCGCAGCAGATAGGCGACGTCCCCGAGCGCGAACGCGCTGTACCGCGAGCGCATCAGCTGCTCCGCGGTCGGCGCCTCGCCGCCTCGGTGCCAGCGGCCGCAGCACTCGTCGTACGGCTGCCCGGTCCCACAGGGGCAGACGGCGGGCCGCGGTTCGGGCTTCCTACGTGCTCGTGCCATGGCCACCATGGTGGCGCATCAACGTCCCGGCCTCCCACGGGACACCCACCCGCACCAATTTGATCTCCTGAGACGCCCGCCGGAGGATGTCGGCATGGCGGTTGCGGAACTGGTCTGGGACATGGACGGCACGCTGCTCGACTCCACGGTCGTGGTGCCGGCGGCGTTCGTGCGCGCGGTCGCACGGCTGGGTGGACAGCCGGTGAGCCCGGCGCAGGCCGTCGCCGCGTATCCGGTGGGCACCCCTGAGGCGATCCTGGCGCATCTGGTCGGACGGCCCCTCGGCCCGCACGAGACCGACGTCTACTACCAGGAACTGCACGGCGCACAGGTCGCCCCATATCCCGGGATCGTCCAAACGCTCGCCGCGCTGCGGGAGCGGGGACGGGCGGTGGCGGTGTTCACCGGGGCGAGCACCCGGGGCGCTCGCATGCTGCTCGATGCGGCCGGGCTGACCGTGGACGTGCTGATCGGCGGAGACCATGTGCGTCGGCCCAAGCCCGCTGGGGACGGTGTGCTGCTGGCTGCCGAGCGGCTGGAGGTCGCACCGGGCGCGGTCGCGTACATCGGCGACTCCCCGCTGGACCTCCGCGCGGCCGCGGCGGCCGGCAGTGTCGGCGCGGCCGCCACCTGGGGTCACCTCTACGACGCGCGGGAGCCCGCCGACTACACGCTGACTCGGCCGGAGGCAGCCCTGGATCTGCTCAGGTGAGTCAGCGGCCGTAGTTCAGGAGCGCGACGGCGAGGCAGATCAACGCGACGGTGGTCGCCCCGGTGCGCACGTGGTTCCACCGCGACCACTTGGCCTCGTCGAACCGGGCCCGCACACCCGCCAGGTCGGCGACCTGGTCAGGTTCTCCGGCGGCCTTGAGCGCGTTGTTCATCGGCACGTTGACGGCGATCGTGATCACGAAGACGACCAGGTACAGCACGAGTGCGGCGATGGTCCAGCTCAGTGCCGGGCTGCCTGGGCCGAACAACAGCAGCACCGAACCGGCGGTGAAGACCAGCGCGCCGAGGAAGCCACCGAGCATGAACCACGGGTTGATGATCGCCCGGTCGAGCGCCTGGAACGCGCCGACGAACGTCCGGTCGTCGGTACGCCGCAGCCCGGGCATGACGGTGTGGGAGTACAGGCCGAACACCCCTGCCATGATCCCCATCGTCACCGTCGCAGCCACCAGCACGGCCATCCGCACAGCGTCCACATCGCCCCCTCGGTCCGAGCACCACCCGCGTGATCCTATGCGGCCTGCTGAATCACGTCATCAGGTCCAGATCGCACACGGCGGTCCGCCACCACCGGCGGCGGTCCGACCACACCTACCCGGCGCGGTCGTCGAGCAGGCCACCGAGCAGGGCGCGGACGGCGCGTTCGAACAGGTCGACGGTTGGCGGTCCGGGTGAGCTGCCGGTGAGCGCCGCGGTCAGGCGCGGGTGGCGGACCGGGTCCATCGCGGCGAAGTCGATGGCCGTGGGAGCGGCGGCGCTGCGGGCGAACAACATGATCACGCCGTTGAGCACGCCGACGGCCTCCATCTTGCGCAGCGTCGTCCGGTCGAGTGCCGCCATCGCCTGCAGGCAGTGCTCGAACCAGCACAGCGTGTTCGGGCCCGGCGCGGAACTGGAGGGCACCGCGTCGAGCAGCCAAGGCTGCGCCACGTAGAGCGAGCGGGTGGACTCGGCGATCCGGACCAGCGCGCCGAGCCAGTCCTCATCGGACCGAGGGGTGTGGGCGAATCCGGCCATGGCGGTGTCGACCATGAGGTCGAGCAGCTCGTCACGAGAGGCGACGTAGCGGTACAAGGTGCTGGCCGTGGTCTTGAGCTCGGCGGCGACGGCGCGCATGGACACAGCGGCGAGCCCACCGGTGGCCGCCAGGCGGATCCCGGCCGCGGCGATGTCCGCCAGCCGGTGTTCGGGCGAGGGACCGCGCGCGCCCCGCTGGGGCCTGGTCCAGATCGATCCGTGCTGACCACCCGTCACCTCGCCACTCTAACCGCGAACGACGTACGCAGTAGGCTCGGACGGCTCACGGCGTGGGGACCGCGAGAAGATCGGAGTGAGGTTAGGGTGGGCAAGGCCCGCCGCTCCGGGTAAAACGGTCACACATCGGGGAGGCGGTCAGCCATGTCCAGCTATGACGTACTGGTGCTCGGCGGGGTCGGCGTGGACACCATCGTGCAGGTCCCCGAGCTGGCGGTCCCGCCGGGTGACTTCCTTCCGGTGTCGCCGATCCGCGACTACGTCGCGCACTCCGGCAACGGCGTCGCGCTGGGCTTCCACGCGCTGGGCCTGCGTACCAAGCTGATCGACTTCCTCGGCGACGACATGCTCGGCGCCATGGTGCTGGCCCGCTACGCCGAACTCGGCCTGGACTTCAGCCACATCACCGCCCCGAACGGCACCCCGCGGGCCGTGAACCTGGTCGACAAGGCCGGCCACCGCTTCTCGTTCTTCGACGGCCGCCACCCCCACGACCTGGTGCTGCCGCCGGACTTCTACCTGCCGTTCCTGCAGCGCACCCGGCACGCCCACATCGCCGGGCACCGGGCCGCGGGCGCGTTCGCCGACGCCCACCGGCTGGGCGTCACCACCTCCACCGACCTGCACGCGTGGGACGGCGAACTCGACTGGGTATGGCCATTGGCCCGCGCCGCCGACCTGGTGTTCCTCAGCGCCCAGGCGGCCCCGGAGCGCATCGACGACATCCTGCTGGCGGTGCTCGGCTCCGGCCGGGCGCAGGTGGTCGTCGCGACCGACGGGGCGGCCGGCTGCCGCGTCGCCACCAGGGACACCCCGGAGGTATGCCGGTATCCGGCGGTCGCTCCTGAGCGGCCCGTCATCGACAGCAACGGCGCGGGCGACGGCTTCAGCACCGCTTTCATGAGCCGGTGGCTGATCGGCCGCCCGATCGAGGAGTGCGTGCTGGCCGGATCCGTGTCGGGCGCGTTCGCCTGCGGCGCGCCCGGCACCCACGAGGAACTGATCACCGCCGACCAGCTCACCGCAGCGGTGGAACGCGCCAGAACCCGGACGGCCCGCACACCGACCTGACACCGACCGGAACGCGGTTTCGGGGAAACTGCGGCAATCGAACGTCGCGTTGCTGCTGTTTCCCCGAACCGCAACCGGCGTCGGCCGACGCGCCCACCGGAACCGGTCAGGATTCGGCCGGGTAGTCCGTGGAGACGGTGACGTCGGCCCACTTCTCGGTCTCGGCGGCGCGGGACGCCGCGGACTCGCGGGCCCGGTTCAGGGCGTCGGAGCCGAGCAGCAGCCGCAGCGGCGGATCGGCGGAGTCGGCGAGGTCGATGACCACCTTCGCGGCCCGGACCGGGTCGCCGGGTTCGACGTACTGCTCCCGGAATTTCAGCATCGCGCCGACCGACGGCTCGTAGTCCGGCCCGATCGGGGCCGCGAGCTGCGACGCCCCGCCGCCCCACTTGGTGCGGAACCCGCCCGGCTCCACGATGGTGACCTTCACCCCGAACGGCCGCACCTCGTTCGCGAGCACCTCGGAGTAGCCCTCGACACCGAACTTCGCGGTCTGGTACGCCCCCAGCCCCGGCGTGCCGCCGGCCCGTCCGCCGATGGACGAGAACTGGATGACGTGGCCGTGCCGCTGCGCGCGCAGCACGGGCAGCGCGGCCTTGGTGACGTTCACGACGCCGAAGAGGTTCGTCTCGATCTGGGCGCGGAAGTCCTCGTCCGGCGTCTCCTCCAGCGAACCGGACACGGCGTAGCCCGCGTTGTTCACGAGGATGTCGAGACTGCCGAACGCGTCGACGGTCGCCTGCACGGCGGCTCGCGAGGCCGCGGGGTCGGTGACGTCCAGGGTCACCGCGCGGATCTGGTCGCCGTACTTGCGGACCAGCTCGTCGAGGGTTTCGGGCCTGCGGGCCGTGGCGACGACGTTGTCGCCGTGCTCCAGCACGGCCCGGGTGAGTTCGTAGCCGAAACCGCTGGAGGTTCCGGTGATGAGCCAGTTCTTCGCCATGAGTCCCCCTGTTGATCTGTTCAAGGCGGTGTCTTCGTCAGCGTGGGTCCGGGTCGTCCACCCAGGCCGGGACCAGGCCGGCGAGCACGTCGACCAGGTCGTCGCGCGGGCACGGGTCCGGATCGGTGACCCAGTGCACGATCGCGGCGGCCAGGCCGTGGCCGAGGAACACGGCGGTCGTCGCCAGTTCACCCGGCGGCCGCGCCGGGGCGATCCGCAAGCGCTGGAAGTAGTACCCGATGTTGTCGGCGAGCTGCTGCCCGAACCGGGCCGTCGCGGCGCCGCCCTCGGCCGAGCCGAACACGGCCAGCAGCTCGGCGCGCTGGCCCTCGACCTGGTCGAGGATGTGCCCGAGCACGATCCGGGAGGCGTGCCGCCCGGTGGCCTCGCCGATCAACCGCACCTGCACGTCCTGCTCGGAGATCGCCCGCAGGGCCTGCTCCAGGACGTACACCGCCAGGCTGCCCGTGGTGTCGAAGTGCGCGTAGAAGGAGGACCGGTTCAGGCCCGCCTCCGCCACGATCGCGCTGACCGACACCGGAGCTCCCGGGTGCCGTGCCGCGACCGCGGTGAACGCGTCCGCGAGCCGCGCCCTGGTCCGTACGGCCCGGGGGTCGCGACTGTGCGTCTCCCCGGCCTTCACTCCCGTTCCCACCAGGCCAGAGTAGCCAGCTCACGGGCACTTCGCCAACAGATGTCGGCGAAGTAGTCCTAGACCACCTCGATCTGCACCGCGACCGGGACGTTGATCACGCTGTCACGGCGCGGGCTCACCAGCGGCGAGTGAGGATCTGCCCCGGCCATTCGCGGCCGGGCTGCTCGACGGAGAAGGTGTCTCCCCTGGTGAAACCCTGCTTCTCGTAGTAGCGCACCAGTGCCCCCTCGCCCCCGGCGAAGCAGTCCAGTCTGATCAGCGCGACACCCTGGGCGAGGGCCAGTTCACGCGCACGCGCCAGCAGTGCGGCGCCGGCGCCTCGGCCTGACGTGGACCGGTCGGAGATCAGCAGCTGGACGTAGAGCTCGGGCTCCTCGGCAGGCGGCACGTACGGCAGGGCTTCGCCGACCGAGAGCGCGCCGACCACGGCTGCGTCGCGCTCGGCGATCCACAGTCCGCCGCCGCGGGCGAATCCCTCGATCTGGGCGATGCGCTTGGGGTTGGTGGAGTGCGGCTCCGAGCCCCACTGGTCCTCCCGCCCGATCGACACCAGCCACTCGGTCGCCTGGTCCATCAAGGCGAGCACAGCGGCGACATCGTCCAGGCCGCCGGAACGGATCGTCAACGGGATCGAGTCGGGCACCCGATGATCATAATGTTCCTCGCCTCGGCCGGATAGGGCTGTGGCCGGTCCGGACGTGCCCGGACCGGCCACAGCGTGCGGCACCCGACTTACGGGGCCGGGTAGTCCACGACGTACACCGGCGAGCCGATGCGGGTGGTGTCAGCCGGGTCGCCGAGGCCGTTGACCACGTGGTCGATCGTGCCGGCGCTCAGGTTGACGGTCATGATGTGGTGCAGCTTGATCCCCGGCCGGTTCGGCACCTCGAAGCCGTTCTCGGTGTGGATCGACGGGTTGTTCTGGTTGAACACGTACACGCCGCCGCCGTACAGGGTGTGCGTGCGCACGTGATCGCCGACCTTGTAACCCGCGTAGCCTTCGACGTCGCCGTTCATCCAGTCGGCCTGCGTCGGCGGGTCGTAGGGCAGCTCGTTCTGGTACAGGATCGTGCGGCCGTTCTCGCCGTTCCACACGGTGTTGTACTTCTGGAAGTGCTCGACGAACAGGCCGTTGGCGTTGACCCGGTCACCGTTGATCACCGCGCCGTACCGGCCGGTGTTGGTGTTCCACCGCTGCGTGTCGGTGAAGCCCTCCACGCCGTGGTCGCCGCGCCACACCCAGGTGTGGTCGATGAGCACGTCGTTGCTGTTGACCTGCAGCGCGGTGTCGGTCTTGCCGACGTGCGGGCCGCCGACGCGGAAGTACACGTCCGACAGCGTGGTCGGGTTGCTCGGCGTCGACCAGCGCAGCAGGTTGTGCTTGCGGCCGACGCGCAGCAGCACCGGCGACTCCTGGAGACCGGCGTCGATGGTGACGCCGGCGATGATGACGCCGGGCACGTCGGCGACGTCGAGCGGCACGGAGCCGTTGACGGCCGTCAGCGTCGCCTGGCCGAGACCCAGCACCACGGTGTCGGGACGCCACACCTCGATGCTGCGCGCGATGTCGTACACACCGGGGGTGAGCAGCAGGTGCTTGCCGAGCGCGAGGGCCACGTTGATCTTCGTGACGGAGTCGCCCGGCTTGGCGACGTAGAAGTCGCTCAGCGGCACGGTGCGGCCGGGAGTCATCCCGTCAGCCCACGAGACACCGCGGGTGTCGGTGCGCGCCGACGGCACCCGGACCTGGTACTTGCCCTGCGCGTCCACGAACAGGAACGGCTTCTCCCGGCTGACCGGGGTGGTGTCCAGTGTCGTGTAGGGCGGGTTCGGGAACGCCTCGTCGGTCGGCGCGCCGACGACGCCGGTGAAGACCTGGTTCCACACGCCGTTGGACCAGCCGGCCACCTCGCTGTTGCGGGTGAGCCACTGCTGCTGCGATCCGCTGACCACGAACGGCAGCTTCGAGTCGGCGATGAAGCCGCCGCTGGCGTACTGCGGACCCGCGGTGCAGTAGTCCATCAGCGACAGGTTCGCGCCGGTGATGTTGAGCCGGCGCATGGAGACCGCCTGCGACACGCCCCAGAAGTTGGCCGAGGCACGGCAGCCGTCCTGCCCGGCGGCGTTGACGTTGATCGTCAGGTTGGACAGGGTGCGCCAGAAGTTGACCAGCGCGAGGCAGTTGCCGGTGCCGCCGTCGGCCAGGCACCGGTTGTAGACCTCGACCTTGCCGTTGATCACCACGTCGGTCGGCGACGCACCCAGACCGGTGATCTCGGTGTAGTAGCCCACCTTGACCTGGAGCGGCTGCTCGGCTGTGCCGTAGGTGCCCGGCTTGAACAGGAACGCGTACCGGTTGGGCGCCATCTCGGCGTCGACCTGGGCCGTGTGCACCGCGTCCAGGGTGGCCTGGATCTGGCTGACCGGCATGCTCGGGTCGAAGACGGTGACGTTCGCGCCGAAGTTCGGCGTGCCGGACGACGACGGGGTCGCGGCGGCGGCCGGGCCGGTGCTGCCGGCGACCACGACGACGGCGGCGAGCGCCGTCGTCAGGCCGAGCGTCACCTTCCGGCGTCGGCGGCCCGCGGCCGGTGCCGTGGCACTGCCGGGACTCGTGCTCATCATTGCGTGCAGGTCCTCTCTGCTGGGACTGGTCGGCACGGGTGACCGCGCTCTCGCCTGTGCGAGGTAGGCCCGGCAAGCGAAAACGGCTGCCGGAGAGAGCGCTCTCCCGTGCCTGTCCCCCGGAGCGTAGCCGAGCGGACTCATTCTGGAAATCTCCGTTGTGGACGATGTCGCATCGACCGGATCGGGGTCGACAACGCGGCGTCCCACCGTCCGCCCGGTGACCTGTTGCCGACAGTCGCGTGTGGCGATGCGCCGGTATCCCGCCGACAACCGGGCCGCCCACCTCGCCGCCCTGGCCCACAGCCTGTGGGCGGCCGCGTCCCTGCGCCTCGCCCAGGGTGCCGACCTGGCAGCCGGACTCGCCCTGGTCGACGAGGCGGTCCGCCTCTACGAGGGCCTCGCTGAGGCCGATCCGCAGGCTTTCGCGGATTCCCTGCGTTCGGCCGGGACGACCCGCGACGGCATCAGCGCCGCTCTCGGCCGGGTCGAGGGCCCGCGCGATCCGCTGAGCGGACAGCCCTGACGGCGTTCACGGACAGTGCTGAACGTGCAATTCGGCGTAGTCGTGGCGGCGACGTGGATACCGGGGCCAGGCGCCCATCGGGATCTCGGTGCAGCAGTGGGTTTCCGGCTCCTGCGCGCGGTGCGCCGGGCCGTCCTCGGCCAGTTCCCGAACCTGCTCGGCGCGCAGCTCGTAGGCTTCCCTGCTGCCCGTCAGCACCAGCGTGTCCGCGGCGACGGACCACCGCAGATGGTCGCGATATCCGTGGTGCCACATGCGGTGGTGGTCGGCGGCGGGGCGGCTGGGCCACGTGCCGGTCGGCAGGGTGACATTGTGCGGGCTGCCCGCGCCGAGCCGAGCCCGCACGTCCTTCCACCGCGACGGAGGGAACGCCAGGCTGTGGTGCAGCAGCACCAGGTCCAGCGGGCGGCCCCAGTCGCACGGGTCCGCCGCTGCCGACGCGCGCAGCGGCAGGTACACGATGGTGTGCGGGGAACGGGCGGCCAGCCCCCAGGCCATCGCGAACGTCGCCGCCGAGTTCTTGTCGACGCAGAACTGCGCGCCCAGTCGACCCTCGCGGAGCCCGGCGAACGCCGGCGGCCGGGCGGGGCGCACCACCCGGTAGCGCTTTCCGCCGAGCGCGACCGTGCTGACCAGCACCGGCCATTCGCGCTCAGCCAGACGGGTCACCACGTCGTCTTCACTGTTCGCACTCCCGCAAGCCGGCTCGTCTGCATGGATCATCGGCGGGCCCGGCCGTTCGCGGCAACCGGCTTTCTCTCCGCCACCCTTCCGAATGAAGTGTGTTTGCCCGATATCGACTTTATGCGTTGGTACCCATAGATTTCGGGCATGGCTACTGAGATGCAGCTCCGCAAGCTGGACAAGGCCTTCGGCCACCTCGACAACGACCGCAGCGGCTTCGTCGAGCAGCAGGACCTGACCAACCTAGGCATACGCCTGCTGGCCGAGTTCGGCACCGCGCACGACGCGCCGAAGGCGCTGCGGATCGCCGAGGACTTCTCCACCTTCTGGCAGGAGCTGGCCAAGGCGCTGGACGTCGACCACGATCAGCGGCTCAGCCCCCAGGAATGGCGGCAGGGCATGACCGAGGCGTTCGTCCACGGGGACGCCTTCGACCGTAGCTTCCGCCCTGGCGCGCTGGCCGTGCTGCACCTGGCCGACACCGACGACGACGGGCGGGTCAGCCGGGACGAGTTCGCGACCATGCAGCGCGCCTTCGGCACCCCGGTCGGCGAGATCAACCTGGCTTTCGACAAGCTCGACGCGGACGAGGACGGCTACCTCACCATCGATGAGCTGATGCTCGGCGTCCGCCAGTTCTACATCGGAGCCGACGAGACCGCGCCCGGCAACTGGTTCTTCGGACGCGTCTGAACCCAGCCCAGAACCCCAGCCCGGTGACCAGGGGGCGTGCCGCGGCACGCCCCCTCCCGCGTTCGAGGTCAGACCTGGTCCAGCAGCATCCCGCTCGGGCCATAGCCGATCTTCCAGTCGTCGTAGACGCCGATCTCCGCGCAGGACTGGCAGCGCAGCGCGACGTAGAGCCAGCGCACGTCGTCTGATCCGTCGTCGTACAGGGAGAAGCCGACCGCGGCGGTGAACTCCTCGTGCCCGCAGTTGCACGCGCAGACCTCGACGTCGTCCTCGTCGTCCCAGTACTCCGCGCTGTCGGCGATGAACCCGTGGACGCCGCAGGCCACGCAGGTCCGGCGCACCGCACCCTCGTCGTCTGCCATGGCGGCGACCTCGAAGACCCGTCCGCCGCAGGACCGGCACACGCATTCGCGCACCTCGTGCACGGGATAGGCGTCGTCCTCGGGGCGCAGCAGGAACTCCGTCAGTTCCTCGTACGCGTCCGCTCGCGCCGTTGCGGCCGATCCGCCCATGTCGCCTCCCTTGCCGCGAACGCGCCGTCCGCGTTCACCGCGGCATCATGCATGCCTGGTCCGACAGCGCGGGCAGCCCCCTGGGGCGTGGCCCGATCTCCGCCGGTGGTAACGGACGCCCGTCGGCGAAAACAGCCGCCAAGGCAAGATCTTTCGCTTGTATGGTGTCCCCCATGCCCGCGCACCCCGACATCACCGGCGACTTCGAGATCCACCTGACCGTGTCGGAGTACCAGACGCGCGCCCTGGCCGAGTTCGCCGCACGGCATCAGGTGAAGTTCGTGCATGTGGTCCTGGATCGCGGGGCGCGGCGCTCCCAGCCGATGCTGACCCTGACCGGCAGCGGAACGCTGGCCGACCAGCACGCCCTGGCCAAGCAGTGGAGGAAGCGGCTGCGTGACGCCATGCTGCACCCGAGACGCACGAAGATCGAGGCCGCGCCGTGGTGCACGGGCGTGCCCGCCACCGACGCCGACGCCGCGGCCGAGCCCGCCGGCCGCTACTTCGAGCATCACGTGAAGCTGCTGCTGCCCGCCGAGGACGTGGCGTCCCTGCTGGCCGTTGCCACGCTGGTCGAGCAGCACGGTGCCCGGCTGTCCCGCAACGCGCGCCGAGTCCGCGACGACGGGCGGCAGGAGCGTTTCGTCACCCAGCGCTGCCACGGGGTCGGCCTCGATTCCGCCCGCGACCGGCTCGACCGGCTCATCGCCCCGCTGCGCGAGGCCTCCTGGGAGATCGCCTCCGTGGAGCAGGAGTACGTCGTGCACGATGACCGCCTCTCCCTGGACGCGGACTGGCTCGCGCTGGCTCCGGCCGCACATCCGCGAAACGACCAGCAACGCACGGCCCCACCCGGTGGGCCGAACTACCCGGCCACCTACCGGCCGCTGCCCGACACGCCCGGAGTCTCGCAGGGCGTGGCCTTCGACCCGGCGCTCAAGCAGCACCAGAGCGCCTACCGGCCGAGCGAGCCCGTGTTCGACGGCGCGGGCACGGCCCGGCAGTGGAAGCGAGCCCGCCGGCAGGCCATGACCGAGTTGCTGAACGCGGTGCAACGCACGCCGTACGCCGGGCAGCTCGTGCTGCGCGGCAGCGCCGTCATGGCCGCCTGGTTCGGCGGCGAGGCCCGCGAACCCGGCGATGTCGACTTCGTCGTGGAACCGTTCTCGATGAGCCGCAGGAGCCCCGAGGCCGCGGCGATGCTCGACGCGATCCTCGACGAGCTGCACGCCCGGCCCGGCGTGAGCCTCGACCCGAGCCGGGCTGTCCACTCCGAGATCTGGACCTACGAGCGGGCCGACGGACGCCGCCTGGTCATTCCGTTCGACGCGCCCGGCGTGCCGACCGGCTCGGTGCAGGTCGACTTCGTGTTCAACGAGCACCTGCCGATCGAGCCGGTCGCGGTGGCGCTCGACGGCGTCGACACAGTGATGCGGGCGGCCTCGCCCGCGCTGTCGCTGGCCTGGAAGCTGATGTGGCTGGCCACCGACCGATATCCGCAGGGCAAGGACCTTTACGACGCGGTGCTGCTCGCCGAGCACACGGCGGTGGAGCTGCGGCTCGTCCGCGGCCTGATCCGGCCCGAACTGGCCGAGCAGGCCGACGCCTTCACCGCCGAGTCCGTGCTGGACTGGACCGTCGACTGGGAGAACTTCATCCGCGAGTACCCGTCCATCCCCGGTGACGGCGAGGCCTGGCAGCGGCGGCTCGCCCTGGCGCTGCACCGGAGCTGGTCGGCCGCATGACGTCTGGCATGGTGGTGAGGTGCTGATCTACAAGATCCTGCTGCCGTCGGAATGGGCGGCGTTCGAACGGGCCGGACGGTTCGACGGCTCGCCGTTCGACCACGAGTCCGGGTTCATCCACCTGTCCTCGCGCGAGCAGGTCGCGGCGACCGCGCTGCGGGTGTTCGGGAACGAGCCGGAGCTCGTCGTGGCCGCCGTGGACACGCAGGCGGTCGAGGAGTCGCTGCGTTGGGAGGAGTCCCGCGACCGAGGCGTGTTCCCGCACGTGTACGGTCCACTGCCGCGCAGCGCCGTGGTTGCCGTGCACCACGTCGCAGGGGCGGCGGCGGTCGAGGAGACCCTGCCGCCGCTTTGACACCCGGTCTGCTGTCCGTCAGTTGCCGCGAACCAGGAATCGGTCGAGGTCGCCGACGGCCGGGAGGTTCGCCGCGGTCAGGTGGCGAACCTCGCCGCGGAAGTTGCGCAGTTCCAGCCAGCTCCCGGGCGCGCCGTCGGCCAGGTCGCGCAGAAAGCCGTCCAGCCGGTAGCCCGGATACACCTTGAAGGTCTGGTCCCGCAGGGGCCGCGGGCCCTGGATGTCGCAGCGCAGGTCCAGGACGGGACGGGGTTCGCGATCCCAGTCGGCGTACGGCAACGACGCGTGCCCGTGGATCCGCGCGTCGACGAATCCCTCCGAATCGGCGTCGCCGATCTCGCAGTCGTGGATCGGGAACGCTGTGGCGACCCTGGCCCTGATAGCCGGGTACACGGAAGCCGCTCCTCCGAGCGCCGGAGAGCACACCAGCGCATGGCTGAACGGCCCGGCCGGACGGTCCAGCACGATCTTGTGGTGGGACCGCCCGTCGAACGCGAGATCCCGCCGGGCCACGATGGTCTCCAGGAATGCCGCGATCAGGTCCGCGCGATGTGCTGACTCACGGACGTTGAAGCCGACGGCTCGACGGCCCTCGTCACCGAGGACCAGATAGTGGTAGAAGCCCCTGCCTGGTGAGGCGGGCCAGACCGACGCGTGGCAGACGACGTCGGTGAAGCCTGCCACCGGCAGATACTGCGGCCGGGCGATGCCGAAGGCGGGCTTGGTCTGCGCGTCGGCGATGGTGTCGACCACGAGCGCGGCCGGATCACCGACGGGCGCCGGTGGGCCGGGCACCTCGACGAATCCCTTGCGCAGCCGCTCCCTGATCTTCTTCGCCGTGTGTGCCTGGGCGTGCTGTTCGTCCCGGGCAACAGTGGTCGACCCCGTGTTCCGGCCGCCCGCCCGGCCCCAGCCGATGAAGCAGCGGATGCCCTCCTGGCGGATCTGCCAGTACTCCCGCTCGTCGCCTTCGCCGCGTTCGAAGCGCCGCCAATCCGTCATCGGTGTCAGGCCTGACCCGGAGGGGCGGGGTCAGCCTCGTCGAGCAGCGCGGCGAGTTCGTCGGGGGCTCGCATGCGCCACGCGTCGGTGACCAGTTCGGTGAGCCGGGCAGCGTCCACCCGGGGCAGCCGCAGCATGACCAGCGGGAAGCCGTCGTAGCCCGGCGTGGTGAAGAACAGGTCGGGCTCGCCGAGCAGCAGCGCCTGCTTCTCGGCCTCGTCGCCGACGTACAGCACCGCGACGTCGGTGCGGATGACGCGCGGCTTGCCGGGCAGGCGCTCCGGGTAGGACCAGACGAACCCCTTGTTCGCGACCCGGAAGTCGAAGCCTTCGCTGTCGATCTCGACCACCTCGGGCAGCGCGAGCGCCAGGCGGCGCACGTCGTCCGCGTCAGCCACCGATCCGCCTTCCCGCCGTCTGCCTCACGGCCACAGGCTAACCCCGAGGACGGACAAGAGCGCCCGTGAGGGCGTCCACGAGGTGGGCGGCCCACATCCGGTAACCGGCGGCGCTGGGGTGGAAGCCGTCCTCGGCGTAGAGGCCGGGCTCGTCGATGCGCGGGCTGGGCACGTGCAAGGCCGACGGTGTGCTCGCGGCGGCTCGGGCCAGGCGGCGGTCCAGGTGCCGGGCGTGCAGCGCCAGCAGGGCGCGGGTCGGCTGGGGCAGCGTCGGGAAGCCCGCGACGTCCGGCACGCCCGCGAGCACGATACGGCCGCCGGCGCGCAGCCGCGGCCGCAGCGCGGCAAGCAGCGCGGTGACGTCGCGCTGCCAGGCCGCAGCGGCTCGCATCTCCAGCACGTCGTTGACCCCGAGCACGACGGCGACGGCGTCGTAGGCCTCGTCGGGCAGCTGCGGGACGAGCCGTGTCAGGGTCTTGCGCGCGCTGAACCCGGTGTTGGCGCAGACCCGCCAGGCCACGGGACGGCCGCTGTGCCGGGCGAGGCCGGACGCGAGCGCGGGCGCGAGCCCGTCGGCCTGGCGGGGCACGCCGACTCCGGCCGCGGTCGACTCGCCGAGCACGAGCACGGCCAGCGGGTCCGGGCCCGGCCCGCCCTCGACGCCGTGGCGCTCCCCTGCGGCCTCAGGCAGCACGGGCGTCCGCCGGCGCACCCGGACACCCTGCGTGATCAGGATCGGCGCGACCGCGAAGGCGAGCGGCCGGCTGGCGCGTACGGCGATCTGACCCATGATCCGGATGCTAACCGCCGGGCCCGGTCACCGCAGCGTGCGGTCCAGGGTGTAGCGGCGTTGCAGCAGCATCGCGATGACCATCAGCACGGCGGGGACGACGCCGAAGCCGAGGCGGATCATGGTGTGCGCGGACTCCGACTGCACGACCTCGGTGCCCGCGCTGCTCGCGACGAAACCGCCGATGGCCAGGCAGGCCGCGTACACGTACGGCCCGAGCGCGCCGCCGGTGGCCTCGGCCGCGGTCCACACACCCGTGTAGGTGCCGGCGCGGGTGGTGCCGTCCGCGCCGCTCGCGCGGATCACGTCGGGCATCATCGAGAACGGCAGCAGCTGCATCGCGGCGAACGCGATGCCGAGCACCGCGACCGCGCCGATCAGCACGGGCAGGCCGGCCGCGCTGCCGAAGGCGAGCACGATCGAACCGGCCACGAACGCGCCCTGCGCGATGAGCAGGCCGGGCTGCTTGCCGATGCGGCGGGCCACCACGACCCAGACCGGCGTGGCGATCAGTGCCGGGGCGACGAACGCGGCGACCAGCACGGTGGTCAGGCCGGGGCGGCCGAGTTCGTACTCGGCGAAGTAGGGCACGGCGGCCAGCACCAGGTGGCTGGTGGTGGACATGGCCAGGTAGGAGCCGACGAGCCAGCGGAACTGCGGGTCGTGCAAAGCGACCAGGAGGGTACGCAGGCCCGCCGCGCCGTGCCCGCCGGTGTTCACCGGGCTCGGGGCGGCCGCGGTCAGCCGCCGCACGCCGCCGATGCCGATCAGCATGGTGACCAGCATCGACGCGCCGAGAACCAGACCCATCAGGGCGTACCCGGACCGGGTCGGGTCCTCCTTGCCCGCCAGCATCGGCGCGAGCACGCCGCTGAGCAGGATGCCGACGGTGAGCACCACCATCCGGAAGCCCATCAGGCGGGTGCGCTCGTGGTAGCCGATGGCCAGGTCGGCGGGGGTGGACAGGTAGGGCACCTGGTACGCGGCGAACAGCAGGTTGCCCGCGATGAAGGCGACGGCGACCCAGGCCGCGGCGGAGTTGCCGATCAGGCCGCCGGGCACCAGGAACAGAGCCGCGAAGGCGAGCGGCAGGCCGCAGCCGATCATCATCAGGATGCGGCGGTGGCCGCGGCGGGCCAGATCGGCGTCGGAGAGGTGGCCGACCCACGGGTGCAGCAGCACGTCGGCGATCTTCGGCAGCAGCAGCACGAACCCGGCGACCAGCGGCGCGACGGCGAGCACGTCGGTGAGGAAGTAGAGCAGCAGCAGGCCGGGTACGGTGACCCAGGTGCCCATGCCCAGTGACCCGCTCGCGAAGGCCAGCATGCCGCCGCGGGGAAGCCGCGCCGCCTCGTCCATACCCTCTCCTCGCTCTTTCGCGGGTGTAATCCAACGTTTGCTGGATAGTAGGGCACGATGGAGCGCATGACTACACCCCGACGGGGACCGGGCCGCCCCCGGCGCGCGGACCAGCGCGCCACCCCCGACGTGATCATCGAGGCGGCGGCGGGCCTGTTCGCGCGGCGCGGCTTCGACGCCGTCGGCATGCGCGAGGTCGCCGCGGCCTGCGGCGTGGACGTGGCCACGGTGCACCACCACGTCGGCACCAAGGCCGCGCTGTACGAGTGCTGCTTCGCCCGCGTCTTCGCGGCCGAGAGCGAGGCGCTGACCAGGGCCGTCGCCACCGCCCGGGAGGGGCTGGCCGCCGGACCCGGCCCGGCCATGGCCGCGCTGCACGAACTCGTCGACGTGTTCATCGACTTCCTGGAGGACCGCCCCGAGGTCACCGGCCTGTGGCTGCGCCGCTGGCTGGAACCGGACCGGCACGCCGAACTCGACCAGCGCTACAGCGAGCCGCTCTACCGGGCCGTCGAGCAGGTGCTGGCCGAGGCCGACGCGGCCGGCGTGCTCAGCGAACCGCAACCGCACCTGGCGGTGCGCAGCCTGGTCTGGTCCGTGCACGCGCACGTGGTCGGCCTGCTGTCCGGCGCGAACGGGGCCCGCCAGCGCCGCGAGTTCCGCGCCTTCGCCCACCGCTGGCTCGACCGCATGTACCCGCCCCCGGCCTGACCCCGCCAAGATCGCCCGACTTGCCAGGCAACCGGGCGAAAGCGCGCCCACGATTCGCACATCTGCCAGGCAAGTCGAGCGATCAAGGGCCGCCCGCTTGACGCGGCGACCCCTTCCGACGCAATATCCAACAGACGTTGGATTTCGGGAGGGTACGCATGACGCCACGGGTCGCCGTGATCGGAGCCGGGCCGGCCGGGTTGGCCACGCTCAAGGCACTGGCCGACCGGGGCGTGCCCGCCGTCGCCTTCGACGCCGCGGCCCAGGTCGGCGGCCTGTGGGTGTACGGCGCGCCGCATTCCTCGGCGTACCGCACGCTGCACCTGAACACCTCGCGGACCCGCACCGAGTTCGCCGACCTGCCCATGCCCGCCGACTGGCCCGACTACCCCGACCACGGCCGCATCGCCGGCTACCTGCACGACTACGCCCAGCGCTTCGGCCTGCAGGCGTCCGTGCAACTGCGGCACACCGTCACCGAGGTCGTCCGCGACGGCGCGGGCTGGCGGGTCACCGCACTCGGCCCCGACGGCACCACCACCGTGCACGTCGAGGCCGTCGTGGTCGCCAACGGGCACAACAGCCGCCCCAAGCTGCCGTCGCCGGCTTACCCGGGCGAGCTCGGCGTCGAGCAGCTGCACAGCCACGACTACCGCGGCCCCGAGCAGCTCGCCGGACGGCGGGTGCTGGTCGTCGGCGGCGGCAACTCGGCCATGGACATCGCCGTCGACGCCTCGTACGTCGCCCCGCGCACCCTGCTGTCGCTGCGCCGCGGCGTCTGGATCGTGCCCAAGCACCTGCTCGGCAAGCCGTCCGACACCCTCAACGGGGCGCTGGCCAAGCGCCTGCCGTGGCGGCTGCGCCAGCGCATCAGCCAGACCATGCTGCGCTTCGCCGTCGGCCGCCCCGCCGCGTACGGCCTGCCCGCCCCGGAGCACGGCTTCCTGCAGGACCACCCGACCCTGTCGGACTCGCTGCTGTCGCGCATCACCCACGGCGAGATCGGCGTCCGGCCCGCGATCGCCCGCTTCGACGGCGACCGCGCGCACTTCGCCGACGGCCGCGCCGACGAGATCGACCTGGTCGTCTGGTGCACCGGCTACGACATCGACCTGCCGTTCCTCGACCCGGCACTGCTCGGCGACGGCGCGGACCGGCTGCCGCTGTTCCGGCACGTGTTCCACCAGCAGGCCCCCGGCCTGATGTTCGTCGGCCTGATGCAGTCCACCGGCTCGGCGCTGCCCGTCGTCGAGGCCCAGGCCCGGCTCGCCGCCGCCCACCTGGCCGGGCAGTACGCGCTGCCCGACGCCGCCGGGCAGGCCGCCGACATCGCCGCCGAGCACCGCGCCGCCCGCGACCGCTGGGGCGAGCGCCGCCCCGCCATGCGCATCGACTTCGACGCCTACCTCGCGCTCGCCGCGAAGGAGCTGACCGACGGCGCGGCCCGCGCCCGCCGCGGCCAGGGCGTCACCTGGACCAGCTCGGCTGCCGTCCGATGAGCACATCCACCGGCCGCCCGGCCCGCACACCGCAGGAGACCGCTCGATGACCACCCTCAACGGCCGGCGCGTCATCGTCACCGGCGCGAACGGCACCTTCGGCCGCCTGCTGTGCGCGCGGCTGGAGCTGGCCGGGGCCCGCGTCGTCGGCCTCGACCTGCGAGCGGACATGGTCGGCACCTCGCCGGTCATCGCCTGCGACCTGACCGACGGTGCCGCCGTGCCCGGCGCGGTCGCCCAGGCGGTCGAGACGCTCGGCGGCCTCGACCTGCTCATCAACAACGCGGGCGTCGGCGGGCCCGCCCCGGCCGAGCTGGCACCCGGTGACGCCGCCCGCAGGCAGCTCGACGTGAACCTGATGGCCGCCTGGCACACCACCGCCGCGGCCGTGCCCGCCCTGGAACGCAGCCGGGGCCGGGTGGTGTTCGTGTCCAGCCGCATGGCGCTGCTGCCGCTGCCGCTCGCCGCCGCGTACGGCGTCAGCAAGCGCGCCCTGGTCGCGTACGCCGACGCGCTGCGGCTGGAGGTCGGCACGCACATCGGCGTCAGCGTCGTCTACCCGAGCATGGTCGCGTCCCCGATCCACGACGCGTCCGCCCAGGCCGGCCTGTCCCTGCAGGGCGTGTCCCGGTACGAGCCGGTCGAGGGCGTGGTGGCCGCGATCCTGCGCGCCGCGACCGCCCGCAGGGCACCGCGCGACGTGGCCACCACCGGCCGCGGCCGGTTCGAGCTGTTCCTGGCCCGGCACCTGCCCTCGGTGACCGGCGCGATCGTGCGCCGCACCATCGCCAAGCGCGTCGCCGCCGGCGACCTGGACCAGGCCCCACTGGCGGCGGGCATGCGCCGCCGCGCCGGCCGCTGACCGGCGGCAGCCGCGGAGCGGCCGAGGCCGCGGCGATGATCGCCGTTTGAGGTCAGAACGTGCGGTCGGACCGCAGATCATGTCCTGAAACCCTGGATACTTGAGGTGGGTCAGCTTGGCCGCCGCGCCGCTGGTGTCAATACTGGACCCGGGGCAGGGCGCGGTCAATGCCATACTTGCATTCGTCTATGTGATTGGCTGCCTGAGCTTGCCGTCCAGCCGCGGCCGCACCGCCCCTCGACCTCGGTGCAGATGCCGAAGACGCGGGCCTGGCCGGTCCAGCCGTTGACCCGGCCGCGGTTGTTGCTGATCTGCACCCGCCCGGCCGCCGCGTCCACGGCCGACACCAGGTGCAGGTAGACCGTGCCCGCGACGCGGGCCAGCACGATGTCGCCGACCTGGACCGCAGCCGGGTCCACGGGCGCGACGGTCACCAGGTCGCGGCTGCGGATCAGCGGGACCATCGAGTTGCCGGTGGGCCGGAACCGCACGGTCGCCCCGGCGGCCACCCGCGTGGCGACGCTGTCGAGCATTCCCATGGGCCACAGGATGCCCGGGCGCGCCCGGACCGGGCCAACGATATAGCGCATGGCGGCGGGAGCCATCCCCGGACATCGAAACATGTGGACGGCGCGGCTGGAGGCCGGCGCGGCCCGCGCCTACGGTGACGCCACCCCTGTCACCGGAAGGAGCCGGCCATGTCACCACGTGTCCGCGCTGGCGTCGCGGTCGCCGCCGCGCTACTGGTCGTTTTCGGATCCGCCGCGCCCGCCGCCGCCGCGACGCCTTACACGGTGCCGCCCGTCGCCGGCACCCTGAAGACCTACAACATCTCCAGCGTGTACGTCGCCGGCGTCTCCTCCGGCGGCTACATGGCCACCCAGCTGCACGTGGCCTACTCGGGCCGGATCAAGGGCGCGGCCGTGTTCGCCGCCGGGCCCTACTACTGCGCGCAGTACAACGCGAGCCGGGCGCTCTACGCGTGCGGCGACAACCTGTGGTCGACGCAGCTGAGCAGTCTGCAGTCGTACACCTCGCTGTGGTCGGGCTACGGCTGGATCGACCCGCCGTCGTCGCTGTCCGGCGACCCGGTGTACGTCTACCACGGCGGCAACGACAGCACCGTGAAGAAATCGGTCACCGACGACCTGGTGCGGTACTACCAGCACTTCGGCGCAAGCGTGTCCTACGACTCGGGCAGCTCGGCCGGGCACGCCTGGGTCACGCCGTACGGCACGGGCGGCTGCACGGCCACCGCGTCGCCGTACCTCAACGACTGCGGCACCGACCCGCAGAACGCCATGCTCGCCAAGCTGTACGGCGCGGTGAACGCCCGCAACACGGGCCCGCTCACCGGCTCGCTGATCCGCTTCGACCAGAACACGTTCGCGGTCAACGGGTTCGCGGCCGGGCTGAGCATGGGCAGCAGCGGCTTCGCGTACGTGCCGAGCAGCTGCGCGGCCGGTCAGAGCTGCCGTCTGCTGGTCGCCCTGCACGGTTGCGCCCAGGGCTACGACGCGGTCGGCACCGCCTTCGTCGACCGCGCCAACCTCAACCAGTACGCCGACACCAACAACACCGTCGTCCTCTACCCCCAGGCCACCGCCTCCGCCGTGAACCCGTACGGCTGCTGGGACTGGTGGGGCTACCTCGGCTACACCAACTACCCCATCAAAGGCGGCCTCCAACTCGAAACCCTCATGAACATGATCCGCCGCCTCGACGGCTGACCCGATCTGTTCCGCAACTCTGAAAACGTCGTGGCCTCCAAGTGATCTGGAGGCCACGACTTTTTCAGAGTTGCCGCAGGGGTCAGGTGAGCAGGACGCGGAGGAGGAGGGCGGCTTCGGGGTCGATGAGGGTGCGCATGTCGATGAGGGCCTGGTCGGCGCCGCCGGCGACGCCCATGAACTTGCGCAGGTGCTGCAGGCGGCCGCGGGCCTCCTGGGCGGCGTGGTCGTCGCGGTCCGCCAGGCGCTGCAGGCCCGCCTCGACCCGGGCCACGCCGCGGACCACGACCAGGGCCGGGTGGTCGGGCAGGGTGACCCGGTCGAAGCTGACGCCGCGGAAGTCGACGTCGTCGAACGCGGTCACGCCGCGCATGTCGACGTCCTGCATGGGGTTGGGGCCCAGGTCGCGCTCGGGTTCGAGGACGCGGCCGTCGAAGACGACCTCGCGCAGCACCCCGGCGAACCGGCAGCGGACCAGGCTGGCCTGCCAGAAGTTGGTGCATTCGAGCTGGGCGTGGGCGAAGTCGACGTCGGTGAACGAGGCGACGCCGCAGCCGAGCCGGGACAGGTCGGCGTGGCGGAAGTCGACGTCGCGCAGCCGGTTGCCGCGCCCGGCGTACCAGCCGCCGACCGACGAGCGGGCCAGGTCCGCGGCGAGGAACGAGGTGGCGCTGACGTCGGTGGCCCACATCCGCAGCCCGACGCAGTGCGCCCCGTCGAACAGGCTGTTGTCGATCACGCAGCCGAACAGCCGCAGCCGCGGCAGGTGCGCGCCGCGCAGGTCGAGGTCGACCAGGCGGGCCCGCTGGAACTCCAGCGTCGCCGCGACGTCGGAGAACTCGAAGGTGAACGACATCCCGCCGGACTGGCGGGTGGTGCTGTCCGGTTCGGCGGCACGGGGCTCGGGCGCGCCGAGACCGCGCAGATCCCACCGGCCGTCGATGCGATCCAGGGCCAGGCCGTCGAGGCGCTCCCCCGCCCGCAACCGGCGGATGACCTCGGCCTGCAACTCCGGCCCGCCGGGCCCGAGCCAGCGCTCGACGAGCGCCTCATCGTTGAGCATGCGGGACCCCTCGCATCGACAACGCCGCATGACGAGCCGCTCGGGGCGCAGCTCAACGGGTCGTTGGCGATCAAAAGTAGGACGCCGTGCCCGGTTACTCAACAGGTCACCGACCGATATGTCGGATAGGTCCGACCGCGTTACCGAACCTTGACCTGACATGGGATCTTCACCGCAGCAGCGGCAGCTCGTCACCGACGGTGACGCCGTTGAGCAGGGACCTGCCGAGCGGAGTGACCGAGTGCAGCATCGACGTTCCGGACCGCTGCGAGGCGATCAGGTTCGCGGCGCGCAGCGCCGTGGCGTGCTGGCTCGCGCTCGGCGCGGACACGTTCGCCCGCCGGGCGAGCGCTCCGGTGCTCACCGGGCCCGCCGCGACCACTTCGAGCACCGCGGCCCGGGTCCGGCCCAGCAGCGCTGCCAGCGAGGCGTGCGAGGGGCCGGCCGGCTCGCCCCAGATCCGCGCCGCCTGCCGCACGTCGCGCACCGCGGGATAGACCAGCACCCGGGTCCGCTGATCCAGTGACGTGTAGAGCTGCGGCGCGGGCCAGCAGAAGACCGACGGCGCGAGCAGCAGCCCGCCTCTCCCACGCCCTCGCTCAGCAGGACCCGGCCGAACTCGGCCTGCTCGTCGTCGAGCACCCCGGCGATCCGGCCGGCGGTGCCCGCGATCGCCGCGTGCTGCAGTTCGCGCAGGGCCAGGACGAGATCACGACGGGCCTCGTGGTCCCCCGCGACCAGCTCGCGCAGCCAGGTGGGCACCGGACGCCCGCGTGACCGGGCCACGCCCAGCTCGGCGTTGAGCTGGCGCTGCGGCAGGGCGAGCAGGTTCTCCGCGGCCTGCTCGGCGGTCGCCTCCACCCCGGCCAGCGTGATCAGATCGACGGGCAGTTCCCCGTACGGGAACAGCCAGGCCGCCGTGTGCACCGCCCGCGGGGTCAGCCGCGCCTTCGCGTCGGCCCGCCACCGCCCGTAGAGGTGGCCGGCGTCGCGGGCCGCCAGCGCGGGCGCGGCCAGCTGCGCCAGTGCCAGGGGACTGAGCCGGACCGGCGCTGGCCCAGGTGCGCACCGCCGACGACCGGGTGTACGACCTGACCGCGCAGCGCGAAGGCATCCTCCTGGAGCACCGCGTCGCGGCCGGG
>NZ_JBEZDT010000014.1:167274-179948 GCF_040648455.1 Catellatospora sp. NPDC049133 | reverse complement strand
CGACGTACGCGGCCCCGGCGTCCTCGTCCGACTTTCCCGCACGTGGAGTCGATGTGATAGGCCAACGTCCATGCCGAACGGGGCGGCTGCGGCAACCCCGCCGAGGGCGAGGTCAGTCGCGGACCTCGGCGATCAGCTCCACCTCGACCGGGGAGCCCAGTGGCAGCTCGCCGACGCCGACGGCGCTGCGGGCGTGCTTGCCGGCTTCGCCGAAGACCGCGCCGAACAGCTCGGAAGCGCCGTTGATGACGCCGGGCTGGCCGGTGAAGCCGGGGGCGGAGGCCACGAAGCCCACCACCTTGACGATTCGGACGACCTTGTCCAGGCCGACCAGCCATTCAAGTGCGGCCAGGCCGTTGAGAGCGCATCGGGCGGCCAGCTCTTTCGCCTGCTCGGCGCTGATCTCGGCACCCACCTTGCCGGTGGCCAGCAGCTTGCCGTCGGCCATGGGCAGCTGGCCGGATACGTACACGTGGTCGCCGGACCGGAGCGCCGGCACGTACGCCGCCACCGGCGGGACCACCTCAGGCAGCTTCAGGCCCAGCTCAGCGAGCTTTTCGTACGGGTCAGACATCTTTGTCTCCTTCACCGCGGTGTCCGCGGGGTTGTGCTCAGGCGGACTTCGGCCGCTTCAGGTAGGCCACCAGCTGCTCGGGGTTGGGGCCGGGCACGACCTGGACCAGCTCCCAGCCGTCGGCGCCCCAGTTGTCGAGGATCTGCTTGGTCGCGTGGACCAGCAGAGGCACGGTGACGTACTCCCACTTCGTCATGGGCATAACCTAACGTGCCGGGAAGATCTCGCTGGTCGATCCCTGCTGCGACAGGGTGCGAGGTGCGGTTAAGCTGAGCCGCCGCGGGGGCAGCTGAGTGTCGCGGCCTCGTAAAAAAGACCAGGGGAGATCGCATGACCCAGCCGCACGACGAACAGCAGCCTACGACGCCGCAGCCGACGCAGCCCGCGTACCCGCCGCCGGCGGACCCGTTCGCCTCGGCGACGGTCACGCCGCCGACGACGCCGCAGCCCGCGGTGCCGCTGCCGCCGACCGAGCCGGAGCCGGCCACCACGCCGCCGGCCACGCTGCCGATCGCCGAGAACCCGCCGGCCCCGCCGGTGTCCGGCGCCCCCGCCCCGGTCTCGGGCACCCCTGCGTACCCCACGCCGCCGACCGCCGCTTACCCGACCGCGCCGCAGGCCGGCTACCCGGTGTCCGGCCAGCCCGCGTACCCGGCGCAGCCCGGCTACCCGGCCACCGGCCAGGCCGCGTACCCGACCTCGGGGCAGCTCGCCTACCCGACGTCCGGGCAGCCCGCCTACCCGACCTCGGGGCAGCCGGCCTACCCGGTGTCCGGCCAGCCGGCGTACCCGGGCATGACCTACCCCGGCGCCCCGGGCGTGCCGGCCGCACCGGTCAAGAAGAGCAAGGCGCCGCTGGTCATCGGCATCGTGCTCGGTGTGCTCCTGCTGCTGTGCGGCGGCGGCATCGGCGCGTACGTGCTGCTGACCCGCAACACCGAGGGCATCGGCGCGTCGAGCGCCAAGGACGCGACGCAGAGCTTCCTCACCGCCATCTACAAGAACAACGGCGACGCCGCCGCGGCCGAGAAGCTGGTCTGCGGTGACGCCCGCGACCGCAAGGACATCGACGCCAAGATCGCTGAGATCAAGTCCCAGACGTCCCAGCTCAAGGGCCCGAGCTTCACCTGGGAGACCCCGAAGATCTCCGGTGAGACGGCCACCCAGGCGACCGCCGAGGTCACCGTCAAGCTGGTCACCAGCGACGAGAAGATGTCCGAGCAGAAGCTCACATTGACTCTCGTCAAGCACGAGGGCTGGTTCGTCTGCGAGGTGAAGTAGCCACCTGGCACCATCGAGGGGTGCTGAACGACGGTAACGACGGGCCGGCCGGCCGCGGTGCACACGACACCGCCTGGCCGGCCCGTCTGCATGTGGTCACCGGCAAGGGCGGCGTGGGCAAGACCACCGTGGCCGCCGCACTGGCGTTCGCGCTGGCCGCGGGCGGGCAGCGCACGCTGCTGGTGGAGGTCGAGGGGCGGCAGGGCCTGGCCCAGCTGTTCGAACTGGAGCCGCTGCCGTACGCCGAGCGCCGGCTCGGCGACGCCGGGGTCGATGTGCGACTGCTCGCCGTCGACCCCGAGGAGGCGCTGCTGGAGTACCTGGAGCTCTTCTACCGGATGGGCGCGGCCGGGCGGGCACTGCGCAAGCTGGGCGCGATCGACTTCGCCACCACGGTCGCCCCGGGCCTGCGCGACATCCTGCTCACCGGCAAGGTGAAGGAGGCGACCACCCGCACCGACGACAGCGGCCGCCGGGTGTACCGCTCGGTGGTGCTCGACGCCCCGCCCACCGGCCGGATCGGGCGCTTCCTCAACGTCACCGCCGAGGCGGCGCGGCTGGCCAAACTCGGGCCGATCAAGTCGCAGAGCGAGGGCGTGGCCGCGCTGCTGCGTTCGCCGATGACCTCGGTGCACCTGGTCACCCTGCTGGAGGAGATGCCGGTGCAGGAGACCGCCGACGCGTTGCGCGAGCTGTCCGCGCTCAACATCAGTGTGGGAAAGATCATTGTGAATTGCGCCCGCCCGCCGCTGCTCGACGACGGCAGGGTCACCCAGGCCGAGCTCAAGCGCGGGCTGGCCGCGGCCGGGCTGCCGACCGACCGGCGTACGGTGACCGCCCTGCTCGACGAGTCGCGCGACCACCAGGCCCGGCGCGCGCTGGAGGAGGAGCTGCGCGGCGAGCTGGCGACCCTGGGCCGGCCGGTGGTCGAGTTGCCGCTGCTGCCGGACGGGGTGGACCTGGCCGGTGTACGGCACCTCGCCGGGCTGCTGCGCCCCGCCCCTTAGGCTGAGCACATGCTCGACGTGGACGCCCTGCTGGCCGACCCCGGCGTACGCATCGTGGTCTGCTGCGGTTCAGGCGGGGTCGGCAAGACGACCACCGCCGCGGCGCTGGCGCTGCGAGCCGCCGAGGAGCACGGCCGTAAGACCGTCGTGCTGACCATCGACCCGGCCCGGCGGCTCGCCCAGTCGCTCGGCCTGACCGAGCTGGACAACACCCCGCGCCCGGTGGAAGGGCTGTCCGGCGACGGCGACCTGCACGCGATGATGCTGGACATGAAGCGCACCTTCGACGAGGTCGTGCTCACCCACACCGCGCCGGAGCGGGCGAAGGAGATCTTCGCGAACCCCTTCTACCAGGCCATGAGCTCCACGTTCTCCGGCACGCAGGAGTACATGGCGATGGAGAAGCTGAGCCAGCTGCGCGCCACCGACCGGTGGGACCTCATCGTGGTGGACACCCCGCCGTCCCGGTCGGCACTGGACTTCCTGGACGCGCCCGCCCGGCTGGGCCGCTTCCTGGACGGCAAGATGCTGCGCCTGCTGATGGTGCCCGCGCGGGCCGGCGGCAAGAGCATGTTCAACCTGGTCACCGCCTCGTTCGGGGTGTTCTCCAAGGCGGTGCAGAAGATCCTCGGCGCGCAGCTGCTGACCGACCTGTCCGGCTTCGTGTCGGCCCTGGACTCGACGTTCGGCGGGTTCCGCGAGCGGGCCGACCGGACCTACCGGGTGCTGCAGGACCCGCAGACCGCCTTCCTGGTGGTGGCCGCGCCGGAGCCGGACGCGGTCCGCGAGGCCGCCTACTTCGCCGAACGGCTCGGCGCGGAACGGATGCCGCTGGCCGGGCTGGTGCTCAACCGGGTGCACCGATCCGAGCTGCCGGAGCTGTCGGCGGCCGACAGCGCGGAGGCGGCCGAGAAGCTGTCCGCCGAACACGCGGATCACGCGCTGACCGCCCAGGCGCTGCAGGTGCACGCGCTGCTGATGCGCCAGGTGGCCCGGGAGACCGAGGTCTCGACCGGGTTCACCGACGAGTTCCCGCAGGTGCCGGTGGCGTACGTGCCGGCGCAGCCGACCGACGTGCACGACCTCGCCGGTCTTCGGGCGATCGGCGCGGCACTGGCCGAACGGGCCGAATGAGTCACGCCGGGTAACCGAAGGGCCGTTCCCGCCATACCGGCGAAAACGGCCCTTCGATGATGAGATGGGTGCTATCAGTCAGGCCCGGACCAGCTCCCGGCGGTCCTGCTCCTGCATGGCGACCTCGAAGGCGCGCTTCCAGCTCGCCACGTGCGGGTGCCGGCGCAGCAGTGCGCGGCGCTCCCGCTCGGTCATGCCGCCCCAGACGCCGAACTCGATGCGGTTGTCGAGTGCGTCCGCCAGGCACTCGTACCGCACCGGGCAGCCGCGACAGACTCTCTTGGCGATGTTCTGCTCCGCGCCCTGAACGAACAGCGCGTCCGGATCTCCGTTCCGGCACGCCGCGAGACTGGGCCAATCGTTGACCATGCCCATGTGTCCACGTCCCCCCTGACGTTCCCCTCACCGCTCGCGACTTGCCCGACTCCACCGACCTCCAGGGTCGTTGAGCAGGGCACATCCCCCCGATGGTTCCCCCGAACCGACGCGAACGGTGTGCGTTACTCGCCCGCCCATCATGCTCCGTAGTCAGACGATTACGCAACGTTGTCAGCCAAAATGGCGGAAAAAGGTCTTTAACCGCGCTGAACAGTGCCTGAGCAGTGCGTACGCGCGCCGCAGGGTGACGCCCGCCCGCGGGCCGGGACGGGGGTCCGGCGGCCCGCGGCGGAGCGTCGAGATGCGAGTAACGGGGCGGCCACGACGTCCGGGGGGACATCTCGTGACCGGGGCGACGCAACCACACGCCAGGGGTCGTGCGTCTTGGACAACGAAGACATGCCCGGGACGGTTGCGGGCGAGGCGGGGGCCGATCTGTCAGGCGCCTGTCCATGCAGCCTGACCCGGTATGGTGCGGCACGCGACACCGAAACCTGCTCACGTAACCTGAGGCGGTGACCCTGATGCGAAAGCGCGACCACAACATACTGGCCAACGCCGCATCTCTGTTGATTTGCGGCTTGCTAGCCGGCGTGGTGGTGGCCGCTGCCGCATTCCCCGCGGTGGCACTGTCCGGTCTGGCCGCCAAGGCGGGCGGTGAAGCCTTCGGTCAGCTCCCCGACGAGCTGGTCGTCAAGCGCTCCCCCCAGATCAGCTACGTCTACGCCAACGACGGCAAGACGCTGATCGCGACCATGTACGACGAGAACCGGCGCGACCTGCCGATCGCGGAGATCCCCAAGATCGTCCAGCAGGCCATCCTCGCCGCCGAGGACCAGAAGTTCTACGAGCACAACGGCGTCGACGTGATGGGCATCGCCCGCGCCTTCGTGGCCAACAAGCAGGCCGGCGACGTGCAGCAGGGCGCCTCGACGCTGACCATGCAGTTCGTCCGGCTCTCCATCTCGTACTCGGCCGACACCGCGCAGGAGGTCGTCGACGCCACCGAGGACACCACCAAGCGCAAGGTCCGCGAGATGCGCTACGCGATGGCCATCGAGCAGCGAATGAGCAAGGAGCAGATCCTCGAGGGCTACCTCAACACCGCATACTTCGGCAACCGGGCATACGGCATCTACGCCGCGTCGCAGGTCTACTTCGGCAAGGAGCCGAAGACCCTGACCGCCGCCGAGGCCGCCTTCCTGGCCGCGCTGGTGAAGTTCCCCGGTGACTTCAACGTGGAGACCCGCGCCGGCGAGAAGCTCGCCGTGGACCGCCGCGACTACGTGCTGTCCGAGATGGTGGGCACCGGCGCGCTCACCGAACAGCAGGCCACGCTGGCCAAGGCCGAGGAACTGAAGGTCGTCGGCAAGATCACCCCGAACGGCTGCGTGCAGGCCACCAAGAACGCCTGGGGCTTCTTCTGCGACTACTTCCAGCGCTGGTGGAACGACCAGGAAGTGTTCGGGGCGACCCCGTACGACCGCGAGCGCCAGCTCAAGTCCGGCGGCTTCCGCGTCGTGACCTCCCTGGACCCACTCGCCCAGAACGCCGCCAACAAGAACGTCACCGACCTGATCTCGGTGAACAACGACAAGGCGCTGATGCTCGCCGCGGTCGAGCCGGGCAGCGGCAAGGTGCGGGCGCTGGCGGTCAACCGCAACTTCAAGCTCGACAGCAAGTCCAAGCCGCAGAACAAGCTCTCTTCGGACCCGAAGAAGAAGGCCAAGAACATCCGCGGCACCTACCCGAACACCACCAACCCGCTGATGACCGGCGGTGACGGGTTCACCGGCTACCAGGCCGGCTCCGCGTTCAAGATCTTCACGATCGTCGCCGCGCTGGAGAAGGGCTACCCGCTGGCGACCAACATCGCCACCAAGAAGCAGTTCATCACCAACTTCCCCGTCAGCGGCCCCGACGCCAACTGCGGCGGCAAGTACTGCGTCACCGGCGGCGGCGGCGCGGTGCAGAACATGTGGACCGGCTTCGGCAGCTCGGTCAACACGTTCTTCGTCCCGCTGGCGATCATGGCCGGGATCCAGAACGTGGTGAACGTCGCCAAGAAGATGGGCATCACGTTCCACGACGAGCCCGGCACCACCCAGGACGACCTCGGCTACTCCAACAACGCCAGCCAGTGGGGCGCGTTCACCCTCGGCGTCTCGGCCACCACCCCGCTGCAGCTCGCCAACGCGTACGCGACCCTCGTCGCCGACGGCCTGTACTGCGAGCCGACGCCGGTGGAGTCGATCACCGACATCAAGGGCAAC
This sequence comes from Catellatospora sp. NPDC049133, assembly GCF_040648455.1. NCBI lineage: Bacteria > Bacillati > Actinomycetota > Actinomycetes > Micromonosporales > Micromonosporaceae > Catellatospora > Catellatospora sp. NPDC049133. Next base: position 173,301 of record NZ_JBEZDT010000014.1, on the reverse strand, counting down.
AAGCTGTCCGTCGCCGACAAGCGCTGCAAGCAGGTCATCGCGCCGGACATCGCCCGCGCGGCCGTCGACGCGGGGCGCTGCCCGGGTGGCGACAACTCCGCCTTCCGTGAGTGCAACGGCCACGCGACCAACCGCGACTCCCGCGGCATCGTCGGCAAGCCGATCACCGGCAAGACCGGCACCACCGACGCTGACCGCTCGGCCACGCTGACCCTGTCCACCAAGCAGCTGACCGTCTCGGGCTTCCTCACCAACCCCGACTGGGCGTTCGACACGGGCATGAAGCACGGCGTGGTCAACCCGGCCGTGCAGCGGACCCTGCGCGACTACATGAAGAACAAGCCCGCCGTCGCCTTCACCAAGCCCAGCCGCAAGATCGCATACGGCGACCAGGTCTCCATCCCGTCGGTGGAGTGCAAGCCGGTCGCCGAGGCCAGGAACATCCTGCGCGCCAAGGGCTTCGAGGTCGAGGTCAACACGGAGCAGATCGACTCCAAGTGCCCGAAGGGCACCGCCGCCAGCACGACGCCGAGCGGTCGGACCATCAAAAAGGGCGTGGTCATGATCGAGGTCAGCAACGGCAAGGACGCCAAGCCGGGCACCGGTCCCGGCAACGGCCCCGGACAGCCGCCACCACCACGAAACTGACGCACTCAGCAGACGAGGCCCCGCTCGCACATCGCGAACGGGGCCTCGCCCTTTGGCCGGCACAGGCGTCAGGCGGCCAGCTGGCGGCGTACCTCCGCAGAGACCTTGCCGCCCTCGGCGCGGCCCGCCACCGCGGCCTGCACCGCCTTCATCGCCGGGCCCATCGAGCCCATTCCGCTGAAACCACCTGCGGCCAGCGTCTCCGACACCAGCTGCGCGATCTCGTCATCGGTGAGCTGCTTCGGCAGGTACCGGGCGAGCACCTCCTCCTCGGCCCGCTCCTTCGCGGCCTGCTCGGCGCGGCCCGCGTCGGCGAACGCGACCTCGGCCTCCCGGCGCTTCTTCGCCTCCTTGGCGAGCACCGCGAGCACCTCCTCGTCGTTCAGCTCACGCTTGGCCTTCCCGGCGACCTCGGCCACACCGACGGCCGCCAGCGCCATCCGCAGCGTGCCCGTCACCACCTCGTCGCGCGCCTTCATGGCCGAGCGCATGTCCTCGGTCAGGCGCTCCTTCAGGGTGCCCATACCCACCTCTCCGTGCTCCGCACTCCGACGGCACTGTGTTGCCCTCGGGCGATGAAACTACTCTTAGCCTCATGGGTCCGCTCGGGAAAATCGCGTTGGGCGCCGTCGTGGTCGGCGCGGGCACGCTGGCATACGGCACGCTCATCGAACGCAACTGGTTCACGCTGCGCCGGTACGACGTACCGCTACTCGCCCCGGAGGCCGAGCCGCTGCGCGTGCTGCACGTGTCCGACCTGCACCTGACCCCGAAGCAGCGGCGCAAGCAGCGCTGGGTGCGCGAACTGGCCGGACTCGACCCCGACCTGGTCGTGGTGACCGGCGACAACATGGCCCACCCGGACGCGGTGCCCGGCGTGCTCGCCGCGTACGAGCCGCTGCTGGAGCTGCCCGGCGCGTTCGTCTTCGGCTCGAACGACTACAGCGGCCCGGTGCTGAAGAACCCCTTCGGCTACTTCCGCGAGGACCGCGATTACGAGCACGGCGTCGAGCTGCCCACCGAGGACCTGCGTACGGCCTTCCTCGATGCGGGCTGGGTCGACCTCAACAACAAGCGCGCCACGCTCAAGGCCGGTGGCCGTGTCGTCGACCTGGCCGGCGTCGACGACCCCCACATCGACCTGGACGCCTACCCGGCCGGGCCCGCCGATCCGACCGCCGCGGTGCGCATCGCGCTCAGCCACGCCCCGGAGCCTCGGGTGCTCGACGCGTTCACCGAAGACGGGTTCGAGCTGCTGCTGGCCGGGCACACCCACGGCGGCCAGGTGCGCGTGCCCGGGGTCGGGGCGCTGGTCACCAACTGCGGGCTGGACCGCAAGCTGGCCCGCGGCCTGCACCGGTGGGACCGCGCCTGGCTGCACGTCTCCGCGGGCCTGGGCACGCACCCGACCGCCCCGGTGCGCTTCGCCTGCCGCCCCGAGGCGACCCTGCTGACGCTCATCCCACGCTGAGGGGGATACCCGTTTTGGAGCCGGGGACCGGGTCAGCTACTATTTCGGAGCACCGCTTCGGGGTATAGCGCAGCTTGGTAGCGCGCTTCGTTCGGGACGAAGAGGCCGTCGGTTCAAATCCGGCTACCCCGACCGAAAGAAGGCCCGGGTCAGAGAGATCTGACCCGGGCCTTCGGTGTATCCGGGGCCGGATACACCGCGCGGCCCCTCCCGGACGGAAGGGGCCGCGGTTCAACGACGTGCCGGCCGGTCAGGCCGCCGGCAGGCTGGTGAACACCAGCGGTCCGGAAGGCGCCGGAGCGCCACCGTTGGGGTAGCCCCAACTCGCGCTGTTGCCCGCCGCGGTGCTGAGCGTGAAGCCCACCGTGTACGTCCCTGCCGGCAGGTCCCGGAAGTACACCGACAGCGACAGCTTCCCGTCGGCCCCCACGTGGACGCCGCCGTTCGCGCCGCCCACGGAGTGGCCGAGGGAGTTGTAGATGGTGGTCGAGAACCCGGTCACCGGGGCGAGCGTGACGTCGTCGATGGTGACGGCGATGCTGATGCCGTTGGACACCTCGCCCGGGGCGGCCTCGGTGCGGCTCAGCGCCGCCGCGATCGCCACCGGCCGGGACGTGTCGGGCACCCGGGTGGTCCGCAGGTCCAGCGCGGGCGCGCCGTAGTAGGCCCCGTACACCGACACCGCGCCGGCCGCGTCGGTGAGCAGAATGCCGTCCACGGTGCAGGTGGTGTTCAGCTCGTTCATCACCACCGGCATGGAGTACGTGCCCGCCGGCCCTTCGGTCAGCACCTGGTTCCAGGTGGAGCAGCCCGTGGTCGCGACCGTGGCGCTCAGCGCGCCCTGCACACCGCTCGCGGTGAACGTCAGCGTCGGCTTCGCCGGCTCCCGCCAGTTGTTCACCTGGGTCGGGGTCAGCGTGAACCCGCCGGCGACGATCGCCTCGTTGCGGGTCACCTGCACGGTGGGCGCGGCGAGACCGGTGTGGCGCTTGGTGTTGCCGGCCCGGTCGGTCACGGTGACCGCCTTGACCTTCCACTCGCCGGTGGGGCTGCCCGCGGGCAGGGTCACCGGCACGTGGCACTCGACGAACCAAGGGTCCCAGCTCTGCATGTCGCCACAGAGGTAGCCGCCCTGGTCGCTCCACGACATGGTGATCGGGGCGACGACCTCCGCGGTGCCGGGACCGTCGAGGACGATGCGGCCCTTCCAGAAGCCCGCGCCGGGCTCGTCGAAGACGTACAGGCCGTAGCGCAGCGTCGCGCCGGAGCCGGCGTCGTACACATGCTCCTTGGTCGGCGAGTCGAGCCAGATCTGGTTGACCACCGGAGGTGCGGTGTCGGGGTTCTGGGTCGCGGCCAGCACGGCGGACGGGCTGATCCGGTCGCCGGACAGGGTCCGCGTGGTGCCCTGGTCGTCGGTCGCGGTGATCTTCGTCACTCGGTAGGTGACCGGCGCGGCCGGGCCGTACTCAGTCACGAGGAAGTCGTGCGCGTACGACGAGCTGGCGATCCCGCCCGTGTACGGCCCGACGACCGGCCAGCCGCCATCTAGGCTGAACCGGATCTCCTCGGCCGGGCCGACCGCGGTGGCGCCGCTGTACCGCTGCACGTAGACGCGGCCGCTGAGGTTCCGGGCGGTGGCCGAGGTGTCGGTCACGGTCCAGTTCAGGGTGACCGTCGTGCCGCCGGTGGTGGTGTCGACCTGGTCGGTCGCGAACGCGATACCCGAAAAATCGATCTTCGGTTTCGCCGCCGCGAGGCCCGGCGCGGCCGCTGCCCCGAGCAGTGCGGCGGCCGCGGTGGCGGTGACCAGGATGCGTGAGACTGCGCGAAGGCGCGCAGTAGCCATGTGTCCTCCCCGTTGTCGTACGGCCGGACCGCGACGGTCCGGCTTGAGCGATCCGCGCACGGCAGACCGCGCGCGCAGCGTATTAGACAGGTGCCAGAGCGGGAAATGCGAATACGACAACCCCGACGGGGGGAACTTCGTCGACTCCAGGGCTGGTTTCGCCCTTCTACGCTGCGGGCACCGATACGTGACCGAGATCGTCGAACGCGAGGATTGACGCGCTGTGACCGATCACCCACTGCCGAACACCGTGCCCGAAGTTCGCGATCACCCCAGACGGGCATCGATGTTCCCTGCCGTGCGCCGCGGCGATGAGAGTCACCTGCCCCGATGGGCCGTAAGCAGGGCAGGCATGCCCACTCATCCGATGGTCACGTCGGGCGAACGATTTTCATAATGGCCGCTTAACCCGCCTACGGTGAGTAAGCTTGGCCGCCGTAAGGCCCCTGACCCCTGACGAAGAGCGAAATTCTGCCCCGTGCCCCTTCCTCGCATCATTGATGATGTTTCCGTAGCACTGCGGACCTCCCGCAGCGCGGTGGAAGCCTGCAATGCCACGGTCTCCGTGCTCAGCCGGCACACCCCCGCGCTGATCGAGGCGCTGCTGCATGTGAAGGATCAGCTCCGGTGCGTCTCGGCGAGCGGAGCCTGGCAGGTGTTCTCCGCCGTGCCGCTGGGCCACGGCGTGGTCGGCCGGGTGTACGCCAGCGGCAAGGCCGTCACCATCCTCGACGTCGCCAACGACCCGGATTACATCCGGCTCGGGCCGCCCATCACCTCCGAGATCTGCGCGCCGATCATCGACCGGACCGGGCACCCGGTCGGCGTGATCAACGCCGAGTGGGCCGAGGCGCAGCCGCTGGACGGCTGGGAGGACACCCTCACCGAGGCCGGGCGGCTGCTCGGCGCTCGCCTGTCCGAGCTGGGCGGGCCGCCCGCGGAGACCCGCAGTGAGCAGCTGCTGCGCCACGCGCTCGCGCTCACCAACGCCGAGACCGACGCCGACGTGCTGGTCCGTGCCTGCCGCGCGGCCCGCGAGGTGACCGGCCTGGCCGCCGCCGTGCTGCTGCGGCCGGCCCCGGATCTGCTGCCCGAGGAGCAGGAGCTGCGGGTGGTCATCGCGGCCAGCTCCCCGGAACCCCGGGACCGGCCGCTGGTCGCCCGGCTGGCGCAGATCGACCCTGACCGGCTCGCCGCGCTGCTCGACGAGGCCTGCCGGTACGGCGCTTCGTACACCCTCGGCGATCCCGCGGTGCTCGATGCCCGCGGGTTCGAGGCGCTGACCGCCGCCGGGGTGCGCACCATGATCGCCGTACCGCTCGGGGCGGGCACGCCAGTGGTGTCCTCCTCGGTCGGCGCGCTGGTGGTGCTGGACGAGACCGCGATCGTGCCCGACAGCGCGCTGGTGAACCTGCTGGAGCTGCTGGCGGCACAGGCCAGCACCTGCCTGGAGAAGCTGACCACGCTGCGGCGGCTGCACCTGCAGGCCAACTCCGACCCGCTGACCGGCCTAGGGCACGGCGGGCCCTTCGGCGACCGGCTCGCCAACGCGACGCCGGGCCGGACCGCACTGCTCGCCATCGACATCGACCAGTTCAAGTCGGTCAACGACACGCTCGGCCACGCCGCGGGCGACCGGGTGCTGGTGCAGATGTCCAGCGCGCTGCAGCAGGCGCTGCGGCTCGGCGACGAGCTGTTCCGAGTCGGCGGTGACGAGTTCGTGGCCGTGGTCGACGTGCCGAGTGCCGCCGAGGCACTGCTGGTCGCCGAGCGCCTCGTCGCAGCGGCCCGGGCCACCGGGCGCACGATCAGCGTCGGGGTGGCGATCCAGGGCGAGCTGGAGCCGCCGGAAGCCGCGATGTACCGCGCCGACCAGGCCTTGTACGCCGTGAAGCGGAACGGCCGCAACGGCGTACGCCTGGCCCCGTAGCCACCCGCTCCCGCGCTGTTGCACGCCGGGCCGCCGCCCTTTTACGCTCACTCCGGCGGCACCCCCTGCTCCGCTCCGGTAGGAGTGGTCGCGGTGGGTGGGGTTCATGCGGGTTTTCTATGTTCTGCC
>NZ_JBEZDT010000014.1:0-167264 GCF_040648455.1 Catellatospora sp. NPDC049133 | reverse complement strand
CGGTCGGGTTCACGGCGGCCCGGCGTGCAACTGCTGGATCTAGAAGAGTTGTGGTCGCCGGGGCGACCACAACTCTTCTAGATCCGAGAATCGCCACCCGCCCGCGAGCGCCGCCCCAGACCGCCACGCGGTGCGCTGCCGCGTTGGCACAGCTCAACGCATGTCAGACGTTAAGAAGGGCACCTTCTTCAACGCGGAGCGTTAAGAAGGTGCCCTTCCTTCAACAACTAGCGGGAGAGGTCGGCGGCGAGGAGTTCGGCGATCTGGGCGGTGTTGAGGGCAGCGCCCTTGCGGAGGTTGTCGCCGGTCACGAAGAAGTCGAGGGCACGGGGGTCGTCGACGGAGCGGCGGATCCGGCCGACCCACGACGGGTCGGTGCCGACGGCGTCGATGGGCATGGGGAACTCCCCCGCCGCCGGATCGTCCACCACGATCACCCCAGGCGCGCCCTGCAGCACCTCACGGGCCCCGATGGCGTCGACCTCGGAACCGAAGACCGCGTGCACCGCGACCGAGTGCCCGGTGACCACGGGCACACGCACACACGTAGCGCTGACCTTCAGATCCGGCAGCCCCAGGATCTTGCGGGACTCGTTGCGCATCTTCAGCTCTTCGCTGGACCAGCCGCCGTCCTTGAGGGACCCCGCGAACGGCACCACGTTCAGCGCGACCGGCGCCGCGAACGGCCCCAGGTCGTCGCCGACGGCGTGCCGCACGTTGCCGGGCCGGGTGCCGAGCACCCGGTCCCCCGCGACCTTGGCGATCTGGTCGTGCAGGGTGTCCACCCCGATCTGCCCCGCCCCGGACACGGCCTGGTACGAGGCCAGCACCAGCTCCTTGAGGCCGTACGCGTTGTGCAGCGGGGCGATCGCCACGATCATCGCCAGGGTGGTGCAGTTGGCGTTGGCGATGATGCCCTTGGGCCGGTTGCGGATCTGCGCCGGGTTGATCTCGGGGACGACCAGGGGCACGTCCGGGTCCATCCGGAACGCGCCGGAGTTGTCGACCGCGACCGCGCCGCGGGCTGCCGCGATGGGCGCCCAGTAGGCGGAGACCTCGTCGGGCACGTCGAACATGGCGACGTCGACGCCGTCGAAGGCCCCCTCGGTGAGCGCGACGACCTCGACCTCCTGGCCGCGTACGAGCAGGCGGCGGCCGGCCGAGCGCGCGGACGCGACCAGCCGGATGTCGCCCCACACGTTGCGGCGGTTGCTGAGGATGTCGAGCATCACCGTGCCGACGGCGCCGGTGGCCCCGACGACGGCGAGGGTGGGCAGTTTGTGGCTCATGCCTTCTCCTCGCTCCAGGTGCGGCCGCCGGTTCGCTTGTTTCGCGGGTTCATCGCGCTACCGGCCGGTCCCGGCGTACACCACGGCCTCTTCGTCGCCGCCGAGTTCGAAGGCGTCGTGCACGGCGCGCACCGCGGCGTCGAGGTCGGTGTCGCGGCAGACCACCGAGATGCGGATCTCCGAGGTGGAGATGATCTCGATGTTGACCCCCGCGCGGGCCAGCGCCTCGCAGAAGGTGGCGGTGACGCCCGGGTTGGAGCGCATGCCCGCGCCGACCAGGGAAATCTTGCCGATGTGGTCGTCGTAGAGCAGGCCCTTGAAGCCGACCCGCTCCTGGATCTTCTGCAGGGCGGCCATCGCGGTGGGGCCGTCGTCCTTGGGCAGCGTGAAGGAGATGTCGGTGCGGCCGGAGGCCTCGGTGGAGACGTTCTGCACGATCATGTCGATGTTGATCTCGGCATCGGCCAGCGTGCGGAAGATCGACGCGGCCTCGCCCGGCTCGTCCGGCACGGAGACGATGGTGATCTTCGCTTCGTTCCGGTCGTGCGCGACGCCGGTGATGAGTGCCTGCTCCACGGAAAGGTCCTCCATTGATCCCGTCACCAGGGTGCCGGTGTTGTTCGAGTACGACGAGCGGACGTGGATCGGCAGCCCGAACCGGCGGGCGTACTCCACGCTGCGCAGGTGCAGGATCTTGGCGCCGGACGCGGCCAGCTCCAGCATCTCCTCATAGGTGATCTGGTCCACCTTGGCCGCGTTGGGCACGATGCGCGGGTCGGCGGTGTACACGCCGTCCACGTCGGTGTAGATCTCGCAGACGTCGGCCTTCAGCGCGGCGGCCAGCGCCACCGCGGTCGTGTCCGAGCCGCCGCGGCCGAGCGTGGTGATGTCCTTGGTGTCCTGGGCGACGCCCTGGAAGCCGGCCACGATCACGATCGCGCCCTCGTCGAGCGCGCCGCGCAGGCGGCCCGGGGTGACGTCGATGATGCGCGCCTTGCCGTGCACCGACGTGGTGATGACGCCGGCCTGCGATCCGGTGTACGAGCGCGCCTCGTAGCCGAGGTTGTGGATGGCCATGGCGAGCAGCGCCATCGAGATGCGCTCGCCGGCGGTGAGCAGCATGTCGAACTCGCGACCCGGAGGCAGCGGGCTGACCTGGTGCGCCAGGTCGATCAGCTCGTCGGTCGTGTCGCCCATCGCGGAGACGACCACGCAGACGTCGTTGCCGGCCTTCCGCGTCGCGACGATGCGCTCGGCGACCCGCTTGATCCGCTCAGCGTTGGCGACTGACGAGCCGCCGTACTTCTGCACGACGAGGGCCACGGTTGCACGGCTCCTCTCCACCTCAGGGACTAAAGACGCTTCAGCTTAGCGGCGGGTCCCGCCGCTCCTCGCGGGTCGATCCCAGCTGTCGGGCAGCGCCGCCCGGGAAAGTCCGAGATCCTCTTTCGTACGGCTCCCGTCGCCGCGCAGTCGCCCGCCTCCCCCGCATCGCCGCCGCAGGATTTAACGCTTGTGACGCGCGCCACAGACCGCGGGTTGCCTGATCATTCGGCGATCTTGTGTAGACCGGGGCGCGTCACGCCGGAGATGACGCACGTTGGGTTGAGAATGGGCGCGTGCGCCGGGCTCTCCTCTCCCTCTGTCTCATCGCCGCCTGCTGGTCGGTCTCCGCCTGCGGCGGCGACACGCCGGAGACCACGCCGACGTCGGCCGCCCCGGTCTCCACCGCGCTCCCCGAGCCGGCCGGGGCGCGAGCGCAGCTCGCCGCCCGCGCGGCCGCCGCCAAGGATCTGCGCCAGGTGGCGATGTACACCTTCAAGAGCCCGAAGCGCCCCGACCGCCGCGTGGTGGTCACCCGGGCCGTCGACGGCACCTGGCGCATCGACGTGCCCGGCGGGGCGCACGGCGGCGCGGTGGACATCGCGCTGGTCTTCGCGGCGAACACCCTGCACCAGTGCGCGCTGGCGGCGGGCAACCACCCGTACTCGGGGTGCGTGAAGATCAACGGGGCGCTGCCCGCGAAGGCCGACCTGAAGATCCAGCACCTGATCACGGACTGGCAGAACATGCTCACCGACCGGCGGCTCGCGATCGCCGTCGCCGAGGTCGCCCCGCTGCCCGGAGCCCGCGGCAAGTGCTACTCGGTGGAGTCGTCCGCGGCCAGCATGACGCTGCCGATGGACGCGGGCATCTACTGCTACGAGACCGACGGCACGCTCACCGCGGCCAAGGTCGCCTTCGGCACCCTGCTGCTGGAGGGAACTCCCGGGCTGGCTCCGCCGTCGGTGCAGCTGCCCGGCCCGGTGGTGCCCGGCAACCCGCTGCCGCTGAACGCGCCCCCGTCGCCGAAGCCGTCCGCCAGCACGACGGCCTCGCCCTCGCCGAAGGCCTGACCCGGAGCCCTGCGTCGCGGGCCAGGCCCTTAGCAGATCCGGCCGCGGCCCGCCGTCCCGCGCGCCCGGTTGTGTGGATCGGGTGAAGGAAAGCGCCGGATGGTGGATATCGGCTGGAGAAACCCGGCCGCATCAGGCTGGAATCGGTGCCATGGCCTTACGCGACAACCTCATCCCGCCGCCCGGACTCCCCCGCCGACTCGCCACCCAGAACCTGCTCTTCGGCGTCGGTGCGGGCACCTTCCTCACCGGCAGCGCCGTCTTCTTCACCCGGGTGGTCGGCCTGCGGCCGCACGAGATCGGCATCGGGCTGTCGCTGGCGGCGGCGATCGCGCTGGTCACCGCTGTGCCGCTGAGCGCGCTGACCGACCGGTTCGGCGCGCACCGGATGTGGACGGGCGGGGTCGTGGCCCAGGGCCTGCTCTTCGCGGCGTGGCCGTTCGCCCGGGGCTTCTGGAGCTTCCTGCTCGTCATCGCCTGCCTGGAACTGGTCGCCACGGTCGGCCAGGCCGGGCGCAACGTGTACCTGATCGAGGCGCTCGACCCGGAGACGCGGGTGCGCACGCAGGCGTTCTCCCGCTCCTGGCTGAACGTGGGCTGGTCGCTGGGGGCCGGACTGGCCGCGCTGGCACTGGCGATCGACACCGTCCCGGCGTACTACACGCTGGTCCTGCTCAACAGCGCGCTGTTGCTCGCCAACGCGTACTTCATCAGCCGCCTGCCGCGGGTGGAGCGGAGCGCGACCGCGACCGCCCGGCGGCGGGTCGGTGCGGTGTTCGCGGACCGGCCCTTCCTCGCCGTGACCGCGGTCTGCGCCGTGCTGACCTGCTACATGACCGTGCTGATGGAGGTGGCCCCCCTGTGGCTGCTGCACCGGACCGACGCGCCCAAGTGGTGGCTCGGCGTGATGACGGTGACGAACACGCTCATGGCCACGACGCTGCAGGTCGCGGTGACCAAGGGTGCGCACACCGTCGGTGGGGCGGCGGCGGCCTCCCGTCGGGCAGGCCTGGTGGCCGCGCTGGGCTGCCCGGTCTACCTGCTCACCGGAGCCACCAGTGGCGTCTGGACCATGGTGCTGCTGGTGCTGGCGACGATCCTGCTGACCATGGCCGAGCTGTGGCAGTCGGCCGGGGCCTGGACGTTCATGGCCGAACTGCCGCCGGCCGACCGGCGCGGGGAGTACATCGGCGCGTTCCGGATGGGCGGCTCCGCCCAGTCCATGATCGCTCCGGCGTCGCTGATCGCGCTGGCGGTGACCTCGGGCGGCTGGGGCTGGTTCGCCATCGCGGGGCTGTTCCTCGGCGCGGCGCTGCTGATCGGGCCCGCGGCCCGGCTGGCGGCCCGGTCCCGGGAACAACTGCCCAGCGTGCCGGCCCCGGTGCCTGCCTGACGGGACACGGCGTCCCATTTCGTGGACAGCGTGCCCGAACGGCGATCTATGGGCGTACAGTTGCCGACATCATGTGCTGCGTGAGCCTCCTGCTTCGCCGCCGCGACGAGGTCTGACCGACCGGCACCTCGTCGCGGAGTAGCGACGTGCGCTCGCCCGCTGGTCCCTCCACGTTTCTGGTTGACCGCAGAAGTTGCCGGTTCAACGAATCTTGATAGCGGCCGATGTTCCCTTGGGCACAATCCGCCGCTGGACCACGCGCGAAACACATGATGTCTAGGAGCATGGAAGCCATGTCTGCTGCTGCTCAGCGCCCCAGCAAGATGCCGTACCAGCGTTACCGCGGCTACCACGAACAGTTCCAGGTAGAGGTGCCGGACCGCGCCTGGCCGACCCGCCGCGTCACGGCCGCCCCGCAGTGGTGCGCGGTGGACCTGCGCGACGGCAACCAGGCCCTGATCGACCCGATGTCCCCCGACCGCAAGCGCCGCATGTTCGAGCTGCTGGTGCGGATGGGATACAAGGAGATCGAGGTCGGTTTCCCGGCGGCCAGCGAGACCGACTTCTCGTTCGTGCGGCAGCTCATCGAGGAGCAGCTGATCCCGGACGACGTGACCATCCAGGTGCTGGTCCAGTGCCGCGAGCACCTGATCGAGCGGACCTTCGAGAGCCTGCGGGGCGCGAAGCGGGCGATCGTGCACTTCTACAACTCGACCTCCACGCTGCAGCGCGAGGTGGTGTTCGGCCTGGACAAGGACGGCATCACCGCGATCGCGACGGACGGCGCGCGGATGTGCCAGAAGTACGCCGAGATCATCACCCCGGACACCGAGATCCGGTACGAGTACTCCCCCGAGTCCTACACCGGCACCGAGCTGGAGTACGCGCTGGAGGTGTGCTCGGCGGTCATCGAGGTCATCGACCCGACCCCGGACCGCCCCCTGATCATCAACCTGCCCGCCACCGTCGAGATGGCGTCGCCGAACGTGTACGCCGACTCGATCGAGTGGATGGACCGCCGCCTGCCGCGCCGCGACTCGGTCATCCTGAGCCTGCACCCGCACAACGACCGGGGCACCGGTGTCGCCGCCGCCGAGCTGGGCCTGCTGGCCGGCGCGGACCGGATCGAGGGCTGCCTGTTCGGCAACGGCGAGCGCACCGGCAACGTCGACCTGGTCACGCTGGGCCTGAACCTGTTCAGCCAGGGCATCGACCCGCAGATCGACTTCACCGGCATCGACGAGATCAAGCGCGCCGTGGAGTACTGCAACCAGCTGCCCGTGCACGAGCGCCACCCGTACGCCGGGGACCTGGTCTACACGGCGTTCTCCGGCTCGCACCAGGACGCGATCAAGAAGGGCCTGGACGCGCACGCCCGCAAGGCCGGCAAGGCCGGGGTGCCGGTCGAGCAGTTCGAGTGGGCGGTGCCGTACCTGCCGATCGACCCGAAGGACCTGGGACGCTCGTACGAGGCCGTGATCCGGGTGAACTCGCAGTCCGGCAAGGGCGGGGTCGCGTACATCATGAAGTCCGAGCACCAGCTGGACCTGCCGCGCCGCCTGCAGATCGAGTTCTCGGGCGTCATCCAGCGCCGCACCGACGACGCCGGTGGCGAGGTCACGCCCGCCGAGATGTACGCCGCGTTCGCCGACGAGTACCTGACCGACCGCCGCCTGGCGGTGCGCTCGTACTCGGTGGCCACCGTCGACGGCAAGGTGGAGCTGGTCGCGGAGGCCGATCTGGACGGCGGCGCCTGTCGCCTGACCGGTGTCGGCAACGGCCCGATCGACGCGTTCATCCATGCGCTGAGCGACCACGGGGTGAGTGTGCGGGTGCTGGACTACGCCGAGCACGCGCTGACCTCCGGCGGCGACGCCCAGGCCGCCGCGTACGTCGAGTGCGACGTGGACGGCGAGACCCGCTGGGGCGTCGGCGTCGACGCCAACATCGTCACCGCCTCCCTGAAGGCCGTGGCCAGCGCCGTCAACCGCCACTGACCCCGAAAGCGAAGGAAGGGCACCTTCTACAACGCGGAGCGTTAAGAAGGTGCCCTTCCTTTCGTCCGGTCAGGGGCAGCGGCCGCGTTGGAGAACCTGGGGGAGGTGCTCGGCGGGGGGTGGGCGGTCGGGGCGGTCCAGGCGGACCTTGCCGCAGACGAACAGCGCCAGGACGGCGGCGACGACCATCGCCCCCGCGCACCACATGCCCGCGTCGTAGAACGCCGAGCCCAGGGCCGCGCCGTTCTCGTACTCCTCACCCGACAGGCCCACCACCAGCGGCAGCGCCGCCACGGCGAGCAGCGAACCGGCCCGTGCGGCGGTGTTGTTGACGCCGCTGGCGACCCCGGCGAAGCGCACCTCGACGGCGGACAGCACCGAGGCGGTCAGCGGCGCGACGAGCAGCGTCAGCCCGATCCCGTAGGCGAGCACGCCGGGCAGGATCCCGGTCCAGTAGTTCACCCCGGGAGTGATCTCGCGGATCAGCAGCACGCCGACCGCGCAGCACAGCGGGCCGACCGTCAGCTGCAGCTTCGGGCCGAACTTCGTGGCCGCCGCGCCGGACAGCTCCGAGCCGAGCAGCATCAGCAGCGTCATCGGCAGCGTGGCCAGGCCCGCCTCCAGCGCGTCGTAGCCGAGCCCGGTCTGCAGGTGGATGACGAGCAGGAAGAAGAAGCCGCCGAACGCGCCGTAGGTCAGCACCGTGTAGAGGTTGAGCACGGAGAACACCCGTGAGCTGAACAGCCGCAGCGGCATCATCGCGCCCATCGCCCGGGCCCGTTCCACCAGCAGGAAAGCGATCGCCGCGGCCAGGCCGACCGCGAATCCGCCCAGCACCGGGACCGAGACGAACCCGCGCTCCGGCCAGGCGATCAGGGCGTAGGTGACGCCGCCCAGCGCGGTCGCGCCGAGCAGCGCTCCGGCCACGTCGAAGTGCTGCGTCGACGCGCTGTTCCGGCTCTCCGGGACGTACGCCTTGCTCAGCCAGACGACGGCCGCCGCCAGCGGCAGGTTGATCAGGAAGATCCAGCGCCAGGAAGCCTGGTCGATGAGCACTCCGCCGACGAACGGGCCGAGCGCGGTGGTCGTGCCGGCCAGGCCGGACCAGGCGCCGATGGCGCGCGCCCGGTCCTCCTCCCGGAACGACGACTGCAGCAGGGCGAGCGAGCCGGGCGCCAGCAGCGCCCCGCCCATACCCTGCACCACCCGCGCCGCGATCAGCGTCTCCACGTTCGGCGCGATGCCGCACACCAGCGAGGCCAGGGTGAACCAGACGACGCCGGTGACGAATATCCGACGCCGCCCGAGGCGATCCCCGAGCGCTCCACCGAGCAGCACGAACGAGGCCAGCGTCAGGGTGTACCCGTTGATCACCCACTGCAGCTGCGCCAGGCTCGCGCCCAGCTCCCGCCCGAGCGTCGGCAATGCCACGTTGACCACGGTGGAGTCGAGGAAGGCCATGCCTGAGGCCAGCACCGCCGCGGCGAGCGTGCCCCGCCCGGCGGCACTGCCCATGCGCAGCCCGGCCGCCTCCATTCGGTCCATTGTCGTCCCCGGTCGGCCCGCCGCGCCGGGGAACGCGAAGGTGAGGGATACGTGGTGATGGTGAGGACTGCTCGTATGGTGAGCGGGTGCGATCCCCCAAACCCCCCAGACGTGCCAGAGTCCTCCTACTCCTGGTGGCGGCCGTCGCGGCCGCCGCGACCAGCACCGCGTGCGACCCGGCCACCACTCCGGCCGGCCCCGCCAAGCCCGGCGGCGTCAACGTCGACCCGAACGCGGGCAGCAACGCGCTCGCTTCGCTGTCCAACCTGAAGGTCGCCGCGGCGCGGCCGATGACCGGGTACACGCGGGAGAAGTTCCCGCACTGGAACAAGGCCGGGTCCAACTGCGACGTGCGGGACACCGTGCTCGCCCGGGACGGCAAGAAGGTCAAGCTGGACGGCTGCAACGTCACCGGCGGCGAGTGGTCCAGCGTGTACGACGGCCTGAAGACCACCGACCCGCTCAAGGTCGACATCGACCACATGGTGCCGCTGGCCAACGCCTGGCGGTCCGGAGCGGACGAGTGGACCAACGAGAAGCGCTCGCAGTTCGCGAACGACCTGGACCGGCCGCAGCTGTTCGCGGTGTCGGCGACCAGCAACCGGTCCAAGGGCGACCAGGACCCGTCGCAGTGGAAGCCGCCAAGCAAGGACTATTGGTGCACTTATGCGCAACAATGGATCACGGTGAAGACCTACTGGAAGCTCACCGTGACCACGGCCGAGAAGGCCGCCCTGACCGACATGCTGGGGACCTGTGTATGAGTGAGCACGGCGAGCGTCGCGCATGAGCGAGCGCAGCGAGCGAATCATGAGCACCGGTGGTCATGCGGTGAAGCCGCGAAGCGGGTTCACCGCATGACCGGGCTGACCACGAACATCATGGCCGGGCCTGGCGGTGTCATGACCGACGAGGTGGGCGTGGTCACCGGTGAGCTGACGCTCGCCACGGAGCTGGGCGGCGACGGCACCGCCCGGCTCCGCGTGCAGTACCTGGGCGCCGAGGAGTGGTACACGGTGACCGGCGCGACCGTGCCGGTCACCGACCCCGCCCAGGCCCTGCACCTGCTGGCCGTGGGCCTGCTGAACCGCCCCGAGGGCTGAGCGGCCCTCAGGCCCGGTCGGCGGCCCGCTTGCGCAGGGCCAGCGCGATGCTGGTCCCGACGATGAACAGGGCCAGCAGGGAGTACGCCAGGATGCCGGTCACCTCGTCGATGAAGCTGTACGGCTCCTCGGCTGCCAGTTCGTCCTGCACCGCCACCGGCACGTGCTCGGGCTCGGTCAGCGCGACCGCCTGGTTCTCGCCTTCCATCCCGTCCACGGCCGGATCGGCCGCCACGGCCCGCGGCGCGGGGGCGGCGAACACGTCGCTGCGGGTGCCCGGCAGGTGCCGGGTGCAGCGGCCGGTGTCGTACACGCAGACCATGTAGACGGCCAGGTTGTCGGTGACGATCCGGTCGTAAGCGCCCTCGACCGTCATCGCCACGTGCGGCTCCGCCGGGGACGCCTCGGCCAGGCGCATGGTGAAGGCGAGCCGCCGGGACTGCCCCGCCGGCAGTTCGACGAGGCAGGCGTCGCCGTCGTCCTGGGGGCAGTCGGACCAGGTCACGTCGTCGAACCCGGCCGCGACGGGATCGGCGATCCGCAGCCGGGCGGGCACCGGGCCGGTGTTGCGGTAGAGCACGCCGAGGTGCGCGGTGTCCCCGGTGTGCAGGTCCACCCGTGGCTGCTCGGCGGTCGCCGCGACGTCGACGTACGGTGGCGGCGAGATCTCGACCCCGAACGTGCCGACCGCCGCGGGCACCCCGACGCCCCGGGCGCTGACGGACACCGTGCCCGCCGCGCCCTCCGGGGCGTTCTTGCGGGCGCGCAGGTCCAGCCGGATGGAGAAGCCCTGCCCGGGGCTGATCCGGTCGACCTTGCAGGTGGCTGTGGTCTTGGTGTGGTCGCACCAGTCCGCCGACGCGAGTTCGACCCGCTGGGCGAGCCCGCCGGTCAGCCGCACCTGCAGCACGACCTTGCCGATGTCGTGGCCGGTGGTGTTCTTCAGGCTGACCGCGGTGTCGCCGCCGCCGAGTTCGGTCGCCCCGGCCGCGGCCGGCAGGTCGAGCTTGAGCCCGTCCGCGGCCGGGGCGGCGGCTGCGGGCAGCCCGGCGGCGAGGCCCAGCGCTGCCCCGAATGCGACGGTCATCCAGGCACGAACCACGATTCCCCCATCGAGCGCGGCACGTCGGCCGGGCGCGTTGCGCGGCCCGCACGACGCGGGTCGATTTGCTTTGGCAAGGTGGCAGGCTACCGCGTATCAGTCGATAAGCGGACATTACGCCCGATGCGACACGCGACGTTCCCGCGAGGGGGCCAACCCGGCCAGGCTCAGGTGAACAGCGCGGCGGCGAAGTCCTCGTCGGTGAGCGGGCTCGGCGTGATCCCGGTCAGGTTCTTGTCCAGCACCAGCGCGTCCGGCCCGTGCACCAGCGGCACGGCGGGCAGCAGCTCCAGCAGCCGCGCGTTCAGCTGCTCGTACAGCGGGCGGCGCCGGACCGGGTCGCCGATCCCGTCGACCTCCTTGAGCCGGGCGAACAGGTCGGCGTCGGTGAACCCGAACTCGGCGGTGGGCTTGGCGAACAGCTGGCCCATGAAGTCGTAGGCCTCGCCGTAGTTGCCGGTCACGCCGTACAGGTGCAGGTCATGGGCCTTGCCCTTGGACACCGTGTTGAGGTAGGCGGGCGTCCACCGCTGCTCGATCCCCTCGACCTCGATCCCGGCCGCGCGCAGGTCGGCGGCGAGCAGCTCGAAGATCTTCTTCGGGTCGGGCAGGTACGGCCGGGTCACGTCGCGTGGGTAGTGGAAGCGCAGTTTCAGCCCGCTGCCGTAGCCCGCGGCTGCCAGCAGCTCCTTCGCCTTCGCCGGATCGTGCGGGTAGGCCGCGACGTCGGGGTTCCAGCCGGGGAGCAGCTCGGGGTGGAAGTTCAACGCGAGCTTGGCGCCCTCCGGAAACGCCTCGGCGAGCAGGCGCTGCCGGTCGACGGCGTACGCGATCGCCTGGCGCACCTCGGGCTTGGCCAGGGCCGGGTTGCCGCTCTGGTTGATGCCCAGGTAGAGCGTGTTGAACGCGGGGCGGGTCAGCACGTGGAAGCCCTGCTCGGCGAGCGGCTTGCGATCCTCGAACGCGACCAGGTCGTATCCGTCGATCTTTCCGTCGAGCAGCGCCTGCTTGCGCCGCCCCGCCTCGACGGTCTGGAAGACCAGGTGCTTCACCTTGGCGGCGGTGCCGTGGTAACCGTCGAACGCCTCCAGCTCCACCTTGCGCCCCGCTTTGTCCCAGGACACGAAGCGGTAGGGCCCGGTGCCGACCGGGCTGTTCCCGTACGCCGGGTAGCGGCTGCCCGCGACGGGCTTGTCCGCCTGCTGCTCGCGCAGCGCCTTCGGGCTGGAGATGGCGAACGACGGCAGGGTGAAGGCGGCCGGGAAGCGGCTGCTCGGCCGAGTGAGCGCGATCTGGGCGGTGGCCGGGTCGGCGGCCGTGCACGACTTGAACAGGCTCGCCCCGAGCCGGCTCGACGCGTTCTTGGCGAAGCCGCCGAAGACCGCCTGCCAGGCCGCGCTGATGTCGCCCGCCTGCAGCGCGGCCGGGAAGCGGTGCCAGCGGTCGAAGTTGGCGCAGACCGCTGCGGCGTCGAGGGCGGTGCCGTCGTGGAACTTCACACCCTGCCGGAGGCGGAAGGTCCAGACCGTGCCCGTGCCGTCGACGGAGAAGCTCTCCGCCAGGCCCGGGGCGGCCACTGCGGCCCCGGGCTCGGCCTGGACCAGGGTTTCCAGCACCTGCCTCGTGATGCGTAGCGACTCCGCGTCGGGCGACAGCGCCGGGTCCAGGATGCGGATCTGGCCCATGGCGAAGACCAGGGTGTCCTCGGTGCTCACGGCGGGGGGCGCGCTCGACGCCGGGGCTGCCGGGTCGCCGTCGTCGTCGGTGCAGCCGGCGGCGAGCAGCAGCGCCGCCGCCGTGGCCGTCGCCGACCAGATCCGCCACCGTCGCGCGCGCATCGCGGCCACCTCTGTCCTATTTGCGTGATTACTCGACGACACAGGGTCACCCTGGGCCGACCCTAACGGCCGTCGATGTGTGGCCGCACGGGCGAGCGGGCAAGTGATACCGAACCGTTGTTCGGAATCGGCCCGGACAGCGGTGACATATCGCCCAGCACCCCCACAGCGCGCGCCGGTCCAGCAGGGCGATGGTCAGACCTGCGCGGTACGGTAGCGGGCGACGTTCGTAGGAGGTGTACGCCCCGTGGCGCTGGCGCTGTATCGCAGGTACCGGCCTCGCACCTTCGCCGAGGTGATCGGCCAGGACCATGTCACCGAGCCGCTCATCCAGGCGCTCAAGAGCGGTCGGCTGAACCACGCCTACCTCTTCTCCGGCCCCCGCGGCTGCGGCAAGACCTCCAGCGCGCGCATCCTGGCCCGCTCGCTGAACTGCACCCAGGGCCCGACCCCCGAGCCGTGCGGCGAGTGCGAGTCGTGCAAGGCGCTGGCACCCGACGGCGCGGGCTCGATCGACGTGATCGAGATCGACGCGGCCAGCCACGGCGGTGTCGACGACGCCCGCGAGCTGCGCGAGCGCGCTTTCTTCGCGCCCGCGATCAGCCGCTACAAGATCTACATCATCGACGAGGCGCACATGGTCTCGTCGGCCGGCTTCAACGCGCTGCTGAAGCTCGTCGAGGAGCCGCCGGACTACGTCAAGTTCATCTTCGCCACCACCGAGCCGGAGAAGGTGCTCGGCACCATCCGCTCGCGCACCCACCACTACCCGTTCCGCCTCATCCCGCCGAGCGCGCTCCGCCCGTACCTGGAGCAGCTCTGCCAGCTCGAGGGCGTCGCGGTGGAGCCGCTGGTGCTGCCGCTGGTGGTGCGGGCGGGCGGTGGTTCGGCCCGGGACAGCCTCTCCGTGCTCGACCAGCTCATCGCGGGCTCCGGCCCGGACGGGGTGACCTACGCCCGCGCGGTGGCGCTGCTCGGGGTCACCGACAATGCGCTCATCGACGAGATGGTCGACGCGCTGGCCGCGAGCGACGGCGCGGCCGCGTTCGGGGCCATCGACCGGGTCGCCGAGGCCGGCCACGACTCCCGCCGATACGCCAACGACCTGCTGGAACGGCTGCGTGATCTGATCATCCTGCGGCAGGTGCCGGACGCCGCCGCCAAGGGCCTGATCGACGTGCCGGAGGAGCAGCTCACGCGGATGCAGGCGCAGGCGACCCAGCTCGGCTCGGCGACCCTGTCCCGCTGCGCGGACATCGTGGCCAACGGCCTGGTGGAGATGCGCGGCGCGACCTCGCCACGGCTGCTGCTCGAACTGATCGCGGCCCGCATGCTGCTGCCCGCCGCCGACGAGTCGGGCGCCGCCCTGCTCCAGCGCCTGGAGCGGCTGGAGACCGGCTTCGTGCCCGGCGCGGCCGCCCGCCCGGCCACCGACACCCCGGCCCGCGCCCAGGCCGAGCCGGGCCATGCCCAGCGCGACACCGGCGCCGCTCCCGACGCGCCGAGCGCCGCTCCGGCTGCCACGGGCCGCGAGGCCGCGCGGGCCGCAGCGGCCAGCGCCGCCGCCGGACACGACCGGGCGGGCACCGGCCGCGAAGCCGCTCGGGCCGCAGCGCCCGAGAGTCCCGGCACGGCCTCGCGTCCCGGGGTGGTCTCGCCCGACGGCGGCCCCGTCCGACAGCCGGCGACGGCCCAGGCCGACGGTGCTGCCCGCCAGGCGGCCGACTCCTGGGCCGCGGCCGAACCGGCCCGCGTGCCCGAGTCCGCTGCTCCCGCGCAGCCCGCCCGGACACCCGCACCCGCTGCGGCAAGCGCCCCTGCGGGCGGGACCGACGATGCCACCGCGGTGCGCCGGTCGTGGGACGAGATCGTGCGCATGGTGGGCCGCAGCAGCAAGAAGGCGGCGGCGTTCGCCCGCGAGGCGGTGGTCCGCGACATCGACGGCAACACGCTGGTGCTGCTGTTCAAACACAAGATCCATGCGAACGGGGTGGAGAACGACCCCGCCCCGCTGATGGAGGCGGTGCACCAGGTGCTGGGCGGCAAGTGGCAGTTGCGCTGCGAGGTCGGCGGGGATCCCCGTGCCGCGTCGCGTGCCGCGGCCGCCGCCCCGGCCTCAGCGCCGCCCCGCAGTGCGCCGCCGAAGGCCGCCGCCCCGGCCCGCGCGCCCGCACCCGCCGCCGACGACTGGCCGACCCCGGCCCGCGTCGGCGGTGCGGCCCCGGCCGCTCCCGCACAGCAGACGGGCCGCCGCGCGCCGGTCGTCGACGACGGCCCCCCGCTGGAGGAGCCGCCCTACGACCCGGAGTACGACGGCCCGCCGCCGCGCACCATCGAGGGCTTCGATCCCGGCGACGAGCCGACCGACGAGATCGTCGACGCGACCGTCGCCCGGCAGACCACCGAGCAGGCCGCCGTCGACTCCCTCCGCCGCAGCTTCAACCTCGAAAAACTCGACTGACCCGCCCCGCCTGGCCCTCGCCCGCCGTCCCGCGCGGGCCGGAAACCGCGCAACCCCCGCCGCGACTCTTGAAGAGTCGCGGTCATGAGCCGGCGTGAGGCCCGGCTCTTCAAGAGTTGCGGCAGGTGGTGGGGGCGGGGCAGACGGCGAAGGCCCCGCGGTGTGGACCGCGGGGCCTTCGACATGGGGTGGGTCAGCGCTTCTCGCCCAGTGCCATCGGGAAGTGGCAGGCGGCCAGGTGGCCGGGGCCGTCGTCGCCGTGGCGGGCCAGCGGTGGCGGTGTCGTGGCGCAGATGTCCTGCGCCTTCCAGCATCGGGTGCGGAACCGGCAACCCGACGGCGGGTTGATCGGGCTGGGCACGTCGCCAGTGAGCAGGATGCGCTCCCGCTGGTCGCCCTGCCGCCGGCGCGGGTCGGGCACCGGCACCGCCGACAGCAGCGCGGCCGTGTACGGGTGCCGCGGCGCCTTGTACAGCGACTCCCGGTCCGCGATCTCGACGATCTTGCCCAGATACATCACCGCGACCCGGTCGGAGATGTGGCGCACCACCGACAGGTCGTGCGCGATCACGACGTAGGTCAGGCCGAGCTCGGTCTGCAGGTCCTCCAGCAGGTTGACTACCTGCGCCTGGATGGACACGTCCAGCGCCGACACCGGCTCGTCCGCGATGATCATCTTCGGCTTCAGGGCCAGCGTGCGGGCGATGCCGATGCGCTGGCGCTGGCCGCCGGAGAACTCGTGCGGGTAGCGGTTGTAGTGCTCGGGGTTGAGGCCGACCAGCTCCAGCAGCTTCTGCACCTCGCGCTTGACCCCGAGCTCGGTCTTGACCCCCTGGATCCGGAACGGCGCGCCGACGATGGCTCCGACCGTGTGCCGGGGGTTCAGCGACGAGTACGGGTCCTGGAAGATCATCTGCAGGTCGCGCCGGAACGGACGGAGCCGCCCCTGCGACATGTGCGAGATGTCCCGGCCCTCGAACGTGATGCTGCCGCTGGTCGGCTCGATGAGCCTGGTCAGCAGCCGACCGGTGGTCGTCTTGCCGCAGCCCGACTCACCGACCAGGCCGAGCGTCTCACCCGGCAGCACGTCGAAGTCGAGCCCGTCCACGGCCTGCACCGCGCCGACCTTGCGGCGCAGCACACCCTTGTGGATCGGAAAGTGCTTCTGCAGGCCGCGCACCGACAGCAGGGCGTTGTCCGAGTTGCTCATGCTGTCTCCTCGCTGTGCTCTTCAGAGGCGGAGGGCAGGGCGGACATGTCCGCCACCGCGAGCCCGCCGGTGCCCTCCAGGGTCGGCTTGATCTCGTTGAGCCAGATCTGCTGACGCACCTGCGCGGGCATGTGGCAGCGCACCCGGTGGCCGCTGGTGCCGGTGAGCTGCAGCTCGGGCACGACCGTGTCGCTGGCGCCGCCGGTGCGCCCGTCGAAGGCGCAGCGCGGGTGGAAGGCGCAGCCGGACGGCACGTTGATCAGCGACGGCGGGGTGCCCTTGATGGGCAGCAGCCGCTCGGTGACCGGCTGGTCCAGGCGCGGCATCGAGCCGAGCAGACCCCAGGTGTACGGGTGCTCGGGGTTCTCGAAGATCTCCGTGGCGGTGCCGTACTCGATGCACTTGCCGCCGTACATGACCAGCACGTCGTCGGCGAGTTCGGCGGTGACACCCAGGTCGTGCGTGATGATGATCAGCGCGGAGTTGAACTCCTGCTGCAGGTCACGCATGAGGTCGAGGATCTGCGCCTGCACCGTCACGTCGAGGGCCGTGGTCGGCTCGTCGGCGATCAGCAGCTCGGGGTCGCAGGACAGCGCCATCGCGATCATCGCGCGCTGCCGCATGCCGCCGGAGAACTGGTGCGGGTAGTCGTCGACGCGCCGGTCCGGCTGCGGGATGCCGACCCGGGCCAGCAGGTCGATCGCGTGCTTGCGGGCGACCTTCTTGGACACCTTGTGGTGCACCCGGTACGCCTCGATGATCTGCGCGCCGACGGTGTAGTACGGGTGCATCGCCGACAGCGGGTCCTGGAAGATCATCGCCATCCGCTTGCCGCGCAGCCCGCGCACGGTCTCCGGCGACGCGCCGACCAGTTCCTGGCCGTCCAGCCAGATCTCGCCCGACATCTTGGCGTTGCCGCGGTGGTAGATGCCGAGGATGCCCAGGCTGGACACCGACTTGCCGGAGCCCGACTCGCCCACGATGCCGAGCGTCTTGCCCCGCTCCAGGGAGAAGGTCAGCCCGTCCACGGACTTGACGACGCCGTCGTCGGTCGGGAAGTGAATCTTCAGGTCGCGCAGTTCGAGGAACGGCCGCGCGGTGGGATCCTGCCGAGGAGAGATCACAGTGTTCATGACAGCCTCACCCGCGGGTCGACCACCGCGTAGAGCATATCGACGATCAGGTTGGCGACGACGACGAAGAACGCCGCGAACATCGTCACGCCCATGATCTGGGGGAAGTCCTGCTTGTTGATGGCGTCGATGGCGAAGTAGCCGAGGCCCTTGAGCCCGAACGTGCTCTCCGTGAGGATCGCGCCGCCGAGCAGCAGGCCGACGTCGAGGCCGAAGATCGTGATGATGGGGGTCAGCGCGGCGCGCAGGCCGTGCTTGGTGACCACCACCCGCTCATGCAGGCCCTTGGCCCGCGCGGTGCGGATGAAGTCCTCGCCCATCGTGTCGAGCATGCCGGCCCGGGTGAACCGGGCGTACGCCGCGGCGTTCAGCATCGCCAACGTGATCCAGGGCAGGATCAGGCTGTACGCCCATTCACCTGGATCGTCGGTGAAGTTGACGTAGGTGCCGCCAGGCGCGGTCAGGTCGAACTGGTAGCTGAAGAAGTACAGGAACATCAGGCCGGTGAAGTACGGCGGCAGCGACACACCCGCCAGCGCGCCCGTCATCGCGGCCCGGTCGAAGAAGCTGCCCTTGCGCAGCGCGCTCAGCACGCCGACCGCGACACCGGTGAGCAGCCAGAGGATCGAAGCGCCGACGGTCAGCGAGACGGTGACCGGAAGCCGGTCGACCAGGTCGTCCCAGACGGCGTGGTTGGTGCGGAAGGAGTAGCCGAAGCAGGGAGCGGCGCAGTGCTCGATGCCCGTGCCGTAGTCGTAGTCGGTGCCGACGAAGACTGCCTTGATCCAGTTCCAGTACTGCAGCCAGAGCGGGTCGTAGAAACCCAGCTTCTCGGCGAACACCTGCTGGGCGTGCGCGTCGGCGGTTCGGCTGAGGTATCGCGCGGCGAAGGTCTCGGGCGTGGCGCCGGCGAGGCGCGGAAGCCCGAAGAAGATCAGGAATGTCGAGATGCTGACCACGAAGAGCATCAGCGCCGCGCCGATGGTCCGGCGGATGAAGAAAGTGACCACGATTTCGGCTTGGGCAGCCGGTCCGGCCGGGCGTGAACCCGACCGGACCGGCCACCCTGCGCCTTCACCTACCTTTGGTAATTGCCAGGTGGGTTGGAGCAGGTGTGCTGCTTACTGCGCCACACCCATGGAGAGGTAGTCGTACTGACCGAACGCCTCGTTGACGAACACGTTGGTCACGCCCTTGCCACGCAGCGTCAGAGCCTTGGCCCAGACACCCGGCAGGATGACCGCCTCTTCCATGACGCGCTTGTCGATCTGCGCCCAGAGCGCTTCGCGCTTCTTGACGTCGGTCTCGGCCAGCGCCTGGTCGATCATCTGGTCGACCTCGGGGATCATGACGGAGAGGTTGGACGAACCACCCGACTCGCGGATGACCCGGCTGTCCACGATCTGCGACAGGAAGCCGTAGCCGTCGTTCCAGTCCGCGCCCCAGCCGTTGACCATCAGGCCCAGGCCGGTGGACGGGCTGTTGCGGTAGGACGGCTTGCCGGCGTACAGCGAGAAGTAGTCGCCGACCGGGAAGCCCTTCAGGGTGACCTTGATGCCCACGCGGGCCAGCGCCTGCTGGAACGCCTCGGCGGTCGCCTTCTCCTTGGGACGCTCGGCCCGGAAGCCCATCGTCACCTCGAAGCCGTCCTTCTTGCCGCAAGCCTCGAGCGAAGCCTTGGCCTTCTCGAGGTCACCCTTGTTGTCCGCACCCGCCGGGTAGACGTTGGTCGGCGCGTAGCCCGGGATCTGCGGCGGCATGATGCTGGTAGCGATCTGGCCACCCGCGAACTCGCCACCGAAGGCGGCCTGGTACGAGGTGCGGTCCATCGCGTACATGACAGCCTCGCGGCACTCCTTCTTGTCGAAGGGAGCGACCTTGGGGTTGATCGAGGTGTACCAGAGGCGGGCGACCGACGGGTTGTCGGCGTACGCCTTCTTGTCGGCGTCCTGCAGCACCTTCGGCAGCGCGGCCGGCTGCACACCGGTACCCGCGATGTCGACGTGCAGGTCACCCGAGATCAGCTGGTTGTCGATGTCGTCGGCGTTCAGGCCGATCTTGACGTCGTACGCGTCCGGCAGAGCCTTGCGGTTCGGGTCGGTCGCCTTGTCCCAGTTCGGGTTGCGCTTGAGCGTGAAGCCCTTGCCCGCCTCGTACTTGTCGAACATGTACGGGCCGGAAGCGACGACGTGCTCCTTGTACTTCACACCGGTGTCCTTCGCGGCCGGCACCGGCACGGTCGCCGGCAGCATCGCGAAGTAGTCGAAGCCGCCGAAGGCCTGCTTCAGGTGGAAGACGATGGTCTGGTCGTCCGGGGTCTCGATCGCCTTGGTGTCGGCGGCCTTGTCCTTGAACGGGCCCTTGTAGCCGGCCTCGAGCGCCAGGAAGTCGTTGAAGTAGGTGTAGCCGTTGACCAGCACCTCCTTGTCCATCGACCGCATGACCGCGTACTTCACGTCCTTGGCCGTGATCGGCGTGCCGTCCTCGAACTTGACGCCGGCCCGCAGCTTGTACGTCCAGGTCTTGCCGCCGTCGCTGGGCACACCCAGCGTCTCGGCGAGGTCCGGGACGAGCTCGCCGCTGGCAGCGCCCGGCGCGGGCTTGAACATGACCAGCGAGCGACCGTAGAGGCGCAGCAGGTTCCAGGAGAGGCCGTAGTAGGTGTCGCCGGGGTCAACCGAGTCCCAGTCGGACGAGATGGCCATCTTGAGCGTGCCACCCGGCTTGTCAGACGGGTTGAACACCGAGGTGAGCGCGGCGTTGAACTCCGGCTTCGCCTCATTGGTCTTCGGAGTTTCCTCACCGGAGCCGCAAGCTGCGGTCACCGCGAGTGCGAAGACGGCCGAGGCCGCCGCCAGCACCCTTCCCTTGTTTCTCACTAACTTCCTCCCTGGGGGGAACGGTTCGTGTCTCGAACCGCGCTGTGGGTGGTGTTGCGTTGGCTGGGGTCAGCGCTTGCTCTTGGGATCGAGCGCGTCGCGGAGTCCGTCGCCGAAGAGGTTGAAGGCCAGCACGGTGATGAAGATCGCCATGCCGGGGAAGAACATGAAGTGGACCACCGAGTTGCGCGCCGCGTCGGCCAGCAGGCCGCCCCAGGTGACGCCGGGCTCGCCGACGACCTGGCGCTGCACGCCGACGCCGAGGAAGGACAGCGCGGCCTCGAACAGGATGTTCGTGGGGATGAGCAGGGTGGCGTACACCAGGATGGGCGCCACCAGGTTCGGCAGCATCTCCTTGACGATGATGTACGGCCCGCGGGCGCCCAGGCTGCGGGCGGCGTCCACGAACTCGCGCTCGCGCAGCGACAGCGTCTGCCCGCGCACGATCCGGGCGATGTACGGCCAGTTGAAGAAGCCGATGATGAAGATCAGCAGGGCGATGCGCAGCGAGTTGCCGGACAGCCCGAACGCCCGGTCGGGCAGCACGCCGACCAGGGCGATCGCGAACAGCAGCAGCGGGAACGCCAGGAAGACGTTCATCAGGAAGCTGATGACGGTGTCCACGATGCCGCCGAAGAAGCCCGCGATCACGCCGAGGGCGGAGCCGATGAGCACCGACACCAGGGTGGCGAGGAAGGCGATCAGCAGCGACACCCGGGCGCCGTAGACGACCTCGCTGAACAGGTCACGGCCGTTCTGCGGCTCCAGCCCGAAGAGGAAGTCGCCGCTCATCCCGCTGTTCTCGAAGAACAGGAAGTCGCCGCGGGGCAGGCCGCCCAGTTCCGCCGCGAGCAGGTCGGCGTCCTGGTGGAACTCGTTCGGGGGGTGGCCGAACCAGCTGACGATCAGCGGCGCGAAGACCGCCATCAGGATCAGCAGGATCACCACCACGCCGCCGGCCATGGCCGCCTTGTCGCGCTTGAGGCGCGTCCAGGCGATGCGGCCGAGGGAGCGTCCCTCGATCGCCTTCGCGGGTGCCTTGGTCCCCTCAGGGGCCGAGGTTTCGGTTCGCGTGGCCATATACCGGCTGCCTCCCTGCGGAGGCGACGACGTCGCACCGGTCTGCCCGGACGGGCGGGGGCGGTGCGCCGCGCGCGACATCCGCTCGGTTGTTACCTGCGTGATTCGCGCCGCCCGACCCTCTGTCCACCGTGGGGGCGGTCGGATGACAGGGCGACAGCGGTGGAGTGTGGTGCACGCCACCGCATGATCAGAGCATTCTTCGCAAGTTCGCCCGGCGTCAAGTTCACAGGGTGCCTGTAACCAAGTTCAGGCCGGTCCGTGATGAGGGCGTTATAAAAAACGGACGCGAGGTACGAAGAAAATCGCAGGTAAAAGCCAAGAAGATATCGAGCTATGCGAATCTTTGCGAGATTGGCGGGCCGCTCAGAGGGTCCGTCGGCCCTCAAAAGCGCGACCCAGAGTGATCTCGTCGGCGTATTCGAGGTCGCCGCCGACGGGCAGACCGCTCGCCAACCGGGACACCGTGATGCCCATCGGCTTGACCAGGAGCGCGAGATACGTCGCCGTCGCCTCGCCCTCGGTGTTCGGGTCGGTGGCGAGGATCAGCTCGGTCACCTGACCCGAGCTGAGCCGGGCCATCAGCTCCCGGATGCGCAGGTGGTCGGGCCCGATGCCCTCCAGCGGATTGATCGCCCCGCCGAGCACGTGGTAGCGGCCGCGGAACTCGTTGGTCCGCTCGATCGCCACGACGTCCTTGGGCTCCTCGACCACACACAGCGCGTCCTCACGCCGCCGCGGGTCGCGGCAGATGCGGCACTGCTCCTCCTCGGCGACGTTGAAGCAGAGCACGCAGAAGCGCACCTGCTCCTTGACCCGGGACAGCGCGGCGGCCAGCCGCTTGATGTCGGTCGGATCGGCCGACAGCACGTGGAACGCGATGCGCTGGGCGCTCTTCGGCCCCACTCCGGGCAGCCGGCCGAGCTCGTCGATGAGGTCCTGGATCGCGCCTTCGTACACGGTCGGCCGGGCCTAGAAGGGGAGGCCCATGCCGCCGAGACCGGCGGAGAGCGGACCCATCTTCTGCTCGGTCAGCTTGCGCACCTCGTCGGCGGCGTTGGTGAACGCGGCGGACACCAGGTCCTCCAGCGTCTCGACGTCGTCCGGGTCGACCGCCTTCGGGTCGATGGAGATGCTGCGGAACTCGCCGGAACCGGTCATCTTCACGGTGACCAGGCCGCCCCCGGCCGTGCCGGTGACCTCTGCCTCCGCCAGCGCCGCCTGCGCCGAGGCGAGCTGCGCCTGCATCTTCTGCGCCTGCTTCATCAGCTGCTGCATGTTCGGCTGTCCACCCGGCCGCATCGCCGCACTCCTCTAACAGTCACCCGTCGGATGTCGCCCTCAGCCTAGTCCCCGCCACCGTCACCAGGCGTTGATCATGAAGGCGAGCGGCGTGCGCGGGCATGAAAGGGCCCCCGTGCACCCGGTATTGCCTGCTTATCCTTGCTGCCTTCCGGCCCTGGGGAGGTTCACAGGGTGCCGCCGCACGGGGGCAAGTCAAACTGTACCCGGCGGGGGTGCACGTGCCGACTCCGACCCCGGTATGTATCCTTCTCGACGGAGGATTCGCCTAGAGGCCTAGGGCGCACGCTTGGAAAGCGTGTTGGGATAAAACCCTCACGAGTTCGAATCTCGTATCCTCCGCTCACTGAGCAGCAACGTACAGGAGCCCGGATCACCACGATCCGGGCTCCTGGCGTTTCCGGGTCAGCTGTACGGGTAGACCACGACCTTCTCGCCGGTCGTCGGGATCGACACCGTCTTGGCGCTGTCGAAGTCGGTCCCGCCGTACCAGCCCTGGCCGGGCAGGCCGCCCGCGAACTCCAGCTTCACCTGCTGGCCGCCCATCACGCGGTAGACCGCCTGGCCGCCGGCCTGCTGGACCCAGACGAAGCCGGCCACGTCGCCGTTGCTGTTGTTGTACGCGACCGCGAAGCCGCCGGCCGGTGAGCCGGTCGCCGTCACCTTGACCAGGGCGCCCAGGGCGAGCTGCTGGTCGAACGTGGTGGTCTGCCCCGCGGTGACCGGCACCAGGATGGCGCTCTGCCGCCGGTGGGCGGCCCCGCTCCACTGGAACGCGTGCGTCGACGTCTGGAAGCTCAGCGGCCACGAGTACGGCCCCAGGAAGTCGATCGTGTACCGGCCCTGGGTGTCGACGGCCACCCGGCCCTGACCGGCATCGCCGATCACGGGGGTGACGACGGCGACGGTCCCGCTGGTCACCGGCGCACCGTCGGCACCGGTCACGACGCCCGTGACGGAGCCCTTGCGATCCATGTAGATCTTGTGGATGTCCTTGCGCTCCCCGGCCGCCACGACCACGTTGCGAGCCAGGTCCTGGCTGCCGGTGCCACCGGTGAGACCCACCCACTGCGCGCCGTACGCCGAGCCCGGGCCGGGCAGCGCGAACACCTGGTAGGTGCCCGCCGCGACGTCGAGCACGACCTCGCCGTCGGCACCGCTCTCGCCCGCGCAGCCCTCGAAGAGCCGGAACTTGGTCTTGGTCTGCGTGAACAGGCACACGCCCGCCACCGGCGCACCCGTGGCCGCGTCGACGACCTTGGCCCGCAGCGAGCCGTACGGCACGAGCGTCAGCTCGATCGCGGCCTGCTGCCCGGCCACCACGGTCACCGGAGCGACCTGCTCCAGCGGCTGGTAGCCCGAGGCGTAGACGGCCGGCTGCCAGGTGCCCACGGGCAGCTCGGACAGCGTCGCGACGCCGTCCACCGCGTCAGTGGAGTACGAGCCGGCCTGCACGTAGAAATCGGCGACCGGCGCACCGGTGACGGAGTTCTTCGCGGTGATCCGGATGCTGCCGGTGGCCAGCCGGGAGTCGTCGACCACGACGTTCTGTCCCGCCGTGACGGTGAACTCGTCCGCCGCCTCGCGGCTCGTCTTGCCGTACGCGTACTGGGTGAAGTTGTGCTGCCAGCTGAAGAACATCGCCGAGTACTCGCCGACGAGCAGCCCGTCGACCTGCCAGTCGCCGTTCGCGTCCGTGCGCCCGCTATAGGTGCCCGCGTACTCGTCGATGAGCGACACCTCCACTCCGGCCATGCCGTTGCCCTCGGCGTCGGTGAACCTGCCGCTCGCCGAGCCGGTCGGCAGCAGCGTCTCGTCCACCGCGGTCACGTTGCCCGCGGTGACGGTGAACAGCTGCGCCTCGGCCGCCAGCCGCTTGCCGGGCACGTACTGCAGGACTGAGTGGTCCGAGTCGAACGGGATCATCACCCGGTACGCGCCGGAGAGCACGTCGATCCGGTACCGGCCGTCGGCGTCGGTGCCGGCGTACCCGGCATAGCCGTCATCAGGCCCGCGGAGCAGGACGTCGGTGCCGGCCGCCGGTGTGCCGTCGGCCCGGACGATCCGGCCCGCAACCGCTCCCAGCGGCAGCTCCGTCTCGTCGACGGTGACGGTCTGGCCGGCCGCCAGCGAGAAGATCTGCGCCAGGCTGTGGTCGAGCTTGCCCGGGACGTACTGGTCCTGGGAGCCCACCTTGAAGGCGACACGGTATGCACCCGTCGGCAGCACGGCCTGGTAAGCGCCGGTCGCGTCGGTCTCGGTGAACTGCCAGATGCCGGAGGGCTCGGAACTGAAGGTCACCGTGCGGTGGGGCAGGCCGTTGCCGGCGGCGTCGATGAACCTGCCGGTGATCGTGCCGACTGCGATGAGCGTGTCGTTGACCACGGTGGTCGCGCCCGCGGCGACGGTGAACTCGGCCGCGCTCTCGTAGGTGGGGGTGTGGTAGGCGTACTGCCAGGGTCGGCCTGGCGGGTTGAAGCGAACCTGGTAGCCGCTGCCCGGCGGCAGGTCGGCGATCACGTAGTCGCCGTTGGCGTCGGTCTCGGCCGCGCCGAAGCCGGCGCCACTGGCCTCGACGTGGGCGTTGGCGACGGGCTGGCCACCGTCGGTGAGCCGGCCGGTGATCGTGCCGGTGTCGGGGTCCGCGTGCGCGGCGGCGGCCAGTCCCGTGGTGGCGACCGTCGCGGCGAGCAGCATGATTCCGACCCGGCGCAGCAGATGTCTGCGCATGCGTCCTCGTGGGGTGAGTGGTGGGCGGAGCACACGCACGGGGTGATGTCGGACCCCCGTGAGCGCCGACACCATAGCGGCCGGAACCGACCGTCCGTTGTCCCTAGGTCGGGCCTCCCCCGGCGACAGACGTGAAATTTTTTACCCGCGATGCGCTGCCCGGTTCGTGCCTGTCCGAAGGTATTCGCACCGCATAGCCGCACGCAGGAGTGAATGAACATGCCGTCCCGCAGACCCGAGAAAGCCTCAGCGTGAAGTGGCAGTTACGGAATGTAGTCGTATAGTCGAGGGCACGACCTCACCCCCGGTGGGAGTCGCCTCACAGGCCGGTGTCTTTAGGGGGACAGCCATGCGTGGAGCTTTCGCCCTCGCGACCGTCATGCTGCTGGGCGGCGCGTGTGCCCAGGCGACACAGGGCCCCGCCACCCCGGAACAGGGGCCGGTAGTCAGCGCGACGCCGGTGGTCCAAGGCCCGGACATCGTGCACCTGCAGGGCGTACGTGACGTGCGCTTCGGCGCCAAGCGCGCCGAACTCGAACACCGCCTGGACAAGGCACGCACCGGCTGCAGCACGCAGGTCACCGGCATGCCGCAGGGCAATCTCGTCTTCGCCGCCGACGACCGCCTGGTCATGATGTGGTTCGACGCGCCGCTGCGCACCCCGGAGGGCGTGCACACCGGCAGCACCGTGCAGGAGGCGCGGGCGGCCTACCCGAAGGCGGAGGTGCTGACCGCGCCCGCGGGCAGCCACCGCTTCGACGGGCTGCTGGTCACCGAGGGCGACCGCGGCTACCTGTTCCTGCACGACGGGACCACCGTGCAGAAGGCCGTGGCCGGTTACGGGGAGTACCTGACCCGGCTCTTCAATACCGGTTTCGGGACCTGCTGAACCCTCGTGTAGAGTCTTCGGCGGTGGCGTGTCCGAGCGGCCTAAGGAGCACGCCTCGAAAGCGTGTGAGGGGGTAACTCCTCCGAGGGTTCAAATCCCTCCGCCACCGCCAACGGCAGAACGCCCGGCAGTCCTTCACGGACAGCCGGGCGTTCTCCTTTACCCACCCCGAAAGAGCACCATGCCTGAGACCGCTGTACCCGAGTCCGCCCTGCCCGGCTCCCCCGAGCCGCCGCCCGCGGCGCGTTCCCGGCGCACCGCTGTGATCGTGGGGCTCGCGGTCGACGGCCTGCTGCTAGGCGGTGTGGGGGCGGCGCTGGCGGCCCGGTCCGTGCTCGCCGAGCCGGAACCCCGGCAGATCTCGGTCACCGCCCCGCCGACGCTCGGCGGCCGTCCCCGCATCGTCGACGAGCGCGGCATGGAGACCCTGCTCAAAGCCCTGCCCGACCTGGTCCGCAAGGAGGGGGTGCACCGGACCGGCAGCTTCTACCGCGGCGCGGACGGCGAGTACGGGCTGCTCATGTACGCCCAGGTGGGTGGCTTCGCGAGTGAAGAGGTCGCGTTCGACAACCTGTTCGCCGGGATGGGCGAGACCGGCTTCCCGGTGCTCGGCATCGCCGACGTGCCGCCCGGCCCGCTCGGCGGACGCGCCGCCTGCGGCACGGTGACGGTCGCCGAGCTCGGCAAGGTGCTGCCGGCGTGCGGCTGGGCCGACCGGGAGAGCTACGGCTGGATTCTCTGGTACTCCTCGACCGTCGAGCAGGCGCGGGCCGAGTTCGCCGGTATGCGCGGGCAGATCGAGCTGGTGCGGCCGTCCGGGGCCTGATCTGCCGCCGGGGCACTGCGGCCACGTGGGAAGATCGCGTCATGAGTACGCATATCGGCGCCAAGCCTGGTGAGATCGCGGACCGGGTCCTCATGCCGGGCGACCCGCTTCGGGCCAAATGGATCGCGGAGAACTACCTCGAGGACGCCAAGTGCTACTCGACGGTGCGCAACATGTTCGGTTTCACCGGCACCTACCAGGGCACCCGGGTCTCGGTGCAGGGCTCCGGGATGGGCATGCCCTCGGCCTCCATCTACGCCCACGAGCTGATCAACGAGTACGGCGTGAAGACGCTGATCCGGGTGGGTTCCTGCGGGGCCCTGGCCGAGTCGCTGAACCTGCGCGACGTGGTCGCCGCGATCGGGTCGAGCACCGACTCGAACATGAACCGGATGCGGTTCGACGGCCTGATCGACTACGCGCCTGTGGCCAACTTCGAGCTGCTCCGCAAGGCCGTCGAGGTGGCCGAGCAGCGCGGCATCACCATGCGCGTCGGCCCGATCCTGGCCGCGGACGCCTTCTACACCGACCGCCCCGACCTGTACGACACCCTCGCCGACTACGGCGTGCTCGCGGTGGAGATGGAGTCGGCGGCGCTGTACACGATCGCGGCCCGCTACGACGCGCGGGCGCTGACCATCCTCACCGTCAGCGACCACATCAAGCGCGGCGAGGCCACCACGGCGCAGGAGCGCGAGCAGACGTTCTCGCAGATGGTCGAGATCGCGCTCGACACCGTCGTCGCCGGCTGATCCACCCTCACCCACGACGAAGGCCCCCGGCCGCGGAGCGCTCCGCGGCCGGGGGCCTTACCCTGTGTTCAGATCTTGTGCTCGTCGATCTTCATGTCGGGTGCCCGCAGCTTGGGCGAGTCGACGTACACCAGGTCGATCACCGGGTCGGTGAAGAAGACCAGCGGCGGCGTCAGCAGCGGCGGCTCGTCCGGCGAGTAGTCCACGTCCAGCACGCCGAGGGCCTTGCCCCGGAACCGGCTGGTGTAGAAGTACACCCGGTCGCCCTCCACCGTGAGCTTGGGCGTGGTGATGTCGGTGACCCAGCTGTCCTTGCCGTACACCCGCAGCCGGAAGTCGTTGGTGTCCGACTTGTCCATGGAGAACCGGAGGGTCCGCACGGTCCCACCGTCCTTCGTGGGCAGTTCCACGATCCCGTCGAAGGTGAGCCCGTACATCGTCACCCGGCTGCCGGTCATGAGCGCGGGGCGCTCGGCGACCGGCTGCTGGCCGCGGGCGGCCTTGAGGGTCGGCGCGGGCGACGGGGTGGGGCTGCCGGACGGGTCGGGCGAGGCCGACCCGCTCGGCGACGGGCTGCCGGAAGGCTCCGGCTTCGGGGAGGCCGACGGCTTCGGCCCCCCGGTCGGTGACGGCTCCGGGGAAGGGCACGGCTCCGGTGACGGCGATGCCGACGGCGACGCGCTCGGCGACGCCTGGTCGGCGCCGAGCAGGCCGCCGACCGCCTCGACGATGCCGCCGATGATCTCGCGTACCGGCCCGGTCCGGGCCGCCGTCTGGGTGGTGCCGCAGTCCGCGGCACGCGCGGGCTGCTGTGCGACGACCAGGCTGAGCGCGCTGGTCGCCAGCGTCGCCACGGCGATCACCATGGCGGCGTGGCGCGGGCCGCCCCGGCGCTCGTCGACGACGGTCTCGTCGGCGGCGGGCTGCCGGGGGCCGGGCACACCGTCGCGCAGCGGGTTCACCGCTTGCGGCAGGGTGTCCGTCATCGGCCCGTCGAGCAGGCCGTCCATGTCCGCGTGCTGGTCGCCGTCCGGCTCCGGCTCGCCGCCGTCCCCCGCGTCGCCGCCCGGCTCGGCCGGGTTCCACGCGAAGATCAGGCCGCCACCGGCGATGCCGAGCAGCGTCCCGAGGAACCAGCCGCCCAGGTTCACCGCGAGCAGTGAGTAGATCGCTACGAACACGGCGATCAGCCCGTAGAACATCCGCTGCGCGGGCGTGAACCAGGCCAGCAGCCCGGCCAGCACCAGCATCAGCGGGATGAGCAGCGCCTGGAAGCCGTTGATGCCGACGCTGAGGGTGGCCCCGTCCAGGGTCATCTTCGTGGTGGCGATGATCTCCACGCCGGCCAGTGCGGCCAGCAGACCACCCCAGAACGGCCGGCTGCGCCGCCAGGCGCTGAACCGTTGCCACAGGGTCACGGGTGCCTCCAAGAATCCGGGTGACCGGGAACGTGCCTAGCCAACACGTCCCCGGTCGGGAGCAGCTCAGTCAGCGAAGCAGCCAGTGCTGTCCATGGAGACCGTCAGCGACAGCCCGTTCAGCGCGAACGTGCCGGCCTGGGTCAGCCGTGCGACCTGCTTCACGCCCTGGATCTCGGCCTTGTCGGCCTCCTGGCCGAACAGGCCGGCCTGGCCGTGGTGGGTGCCGCCGGCCGTCAGCTCGGAAGCGTCGGCACCGATGTTGATGTTGGTGAACACCGCGTCACCG
Source organism: Catellatospora sp. NPDC049133 (assembly GCF_040648455.1). Classification (NCBI taxonomy): domain Bacteria; kingdom Bacillati; phylum Actinomycetota; class Actinomycetes; order Micromonosporales; family Micromonosporaceae; genus Catellatospora; species Catellatospora sp. NPDC049133. Next base: position 137,632 of record NZ_JBEZDT010000014.1, on the reverse strand, counting down.
GCCAGGCTGTCCATGCCGATGAGCAGGTCCTTCGCCTTCACCGGCGCGCCGTCCTCACGGCCGGCCCGGATGAAGAGCGTGACGTTGCCCAGGCCCGGGATCGGCGTGGTCACCGACTGGCACAGGTTGGTCAGCGTCGCGTCCTTGATCGCCGACATCGCCACCGGGTGCGGCGTGCCGTTCTTCTCGAAGACCACGCTGCCGTACTGGCTGAAGCCGTTGGCCACCAGGGCGTCCGCCGAGATCTTGGCGGTCTGCCCGGAGACGTGGAAGGTGACCGGGACGGCGCCGTTGGCCACGCCGGCCATCAGGCCGGAGACCGCGATGGTCGCCGGGATCACCACGGCGGCGAAGCGCCGCCATCTGGTACGCCCCAGTACCAGATTGCCTTGCGAGTCCTTCACAGGGACCTCCTCGCGATGGTTTCGTCCCGCGGCACTCCGCCTGCGGGGTCTGTCTTCGCCGTGCGCAGGGTGAGGCCGCGCCGGGGTGCCGACGATGTTTCCGCCTTATGACGCGGACCACAAGTGGCAAGCTACTGACCAGTAACAGCGGGTGGTGTGCCGACACGGTGATCACTACGCAACGTCATCAGTGATCTCGGATTTCTTCCGAGAGGCCCGTTTCGCGAGTGGCAGCGATCACACACCGTCTAGATTTACCGATCAGTAACGGTTTGGTAACGGCGCTGTGCGCAGCGGGTTTCCCTCGACCGAATGGCCAGGTCCGGACGCCGACTGGATCTTATATAGACATCCGACCATGCCATTGCGGACAGCCGCGCGGCGGCGCGCCCATGGAGGGCGCGGCGGCTCACACCAACCCGGATGCGGCCGCCGCGCCCGGCGTACCGCCTACGCGTCCCTCGCAGCAGTCGGCACACCATCGGTCTCTCTTCCCGTGGGGTGCGAGCCATGGGAGAGAGACCGCCATCACCATAAACGAGCTAGTTGACTATGTCTAGATATCCAGCTGAAGAGTTGATTCGGGGCGAGTGACGGTGATCTACTACTGAAGCGAGCCATGGGAGATGGTATGACCGCGAAGTACGAACGGCTGGCTAACGCCATCCGCGAGAAGATCCGCTCGGGGGAGCTGAAGCCGGGCGACAAACTGCCGTCCATCAGCCAGATCCGAGAGGAGTACCAGATCAGCTACGGTTCGGTCCGCGGCGCGATGCTGGTGCTCAAGGCCGAGGGCCTGATCGAGGGACGCCAAGGGGACGGAGTCTTCGTCAAAGACCCCAACCGCAAGGACTGACCCTCCGACGCCTGCACGCCCGCGCCGCCACGGTGGTGCGGGCGCGACGGCGTGTGCGCCGGATCGGCCACGCGCACCCGCCTCGCACGAAACCCGCACCTCAGGCCGGAAACGCAAACGCCCCCCTGAACATTGCTGCTCAGGGGGGCTTCTGTGCGCCCGAAGGGACTCGAACCCCTAACCTTCTGATCCGTAGTCAGATGCTCTATCCGTTGAGCTACGGGCGCTTGGTGCGGGATCAGCATACACGGCCGGATTCCCGGTCGTTCAGGTGGTCCTGCGCGGAGGCTCCGGGATTCGAACCCGGGAGGGGCTTTAAGACCCCAACCGCATTAGCAGTGCGGCGCCATAGACCGAACTAGGCGAAGCCTCCTTGGCGGTCCGCGGGTTTCCCCGATGACCACCGACGCAGAAGAATACCGTGCCCCCACGGCCTTGAGCAAAACGGATACCGTGTCGCGCACGGGGACTTCCCCGCGCTGTGTTCAACCCCTCCTTCTCACCAGTCGAGGACCACATGCGCAGGACACTGCGCCGGCTCGGACTCGTGCTGCTCGCTGCGACCGTCGCCACCACGGGATTTGCCGCGCCAGCCCACGCCGATCCGGACACCGGCACCATCACCGGACACCTCACCGACAACGGCCAACCCGTCGCCGACGCCCAGGTCAACGCATACGGCGACGGATGGGGCTCGGCCACCACCGACGCGACCGGACGGTACGAGATCACCGGGCTGACGCCCGGCTCGTACGTCGTTCAGTTCCAGGCCGCGGGCCACCCGGAGCAGTACGCCCACAACGCCCGCACCTGGGACGAGGCGGCCCAGATCCCGGTCACCGCCGGGGGTGTCACCACCGCCGACGAGACCCTGCTCCCGTACGGGAGCATCACCGGCCGCCTGGCCGACGCCGACGGCAACGGCCTCAGCGCGTGGGTCAGCGCGCAGAGCGAGACCGGTCTGAGCTCCTCCACCTGGACCTCGGACGGCAACTACACGCTCGGCGTGCACGCCGGCCGCTACCAGGTGCAGTTCCAGTTCGGCAACGGCACCTCCCAGTGGGCGTACGGCAAGCGCGACAACGGCGACGGCACGTTCTTCGACGTCGCCGTCGGCCAGTCGGTCACCGTGAACGACACCAAACTGCCGACCGGCAGCGTGGCCGGCCAGATCACCGCCGTCGACGGCGGCCCCGTCTTCGGCGCCGAAGTCCAGCTGTTCGGGACCGACGGCAGCTACGGCCCGAGCGCACGCACCGAAGCCGACGGGACCTACCTCATCGACGGCGTGTTCGTCGGCGACTGGCGGGTGCGCGTGACCCGCGAGTCCGGCCTGCAGCAGTGGTACCCGAACGTGTGGACCGAGCAGGCTGCCGGGTCCGTCGCGGTGACGGCCGGCAACGTGCGCACGGTGAACCAGCAGCTGCTGCCGACCGGGTCGCTCTCCGGGCGCTTCACCGACGCGGGCGGCAACGGGCTGGCCGACGTGCAGGTCGGCCTGCAGTACGCCGACGGCAACTGGCTGGACGCCTCGACGACCACCGACGCGGACGGCGCCTACTCCTTCCCCGAGCTGCCCACGGCCCAGTACGTGGTGCGGTTCGACGGCGGGAACGGCGTCGACCAGTGGGCGCACGGCAAGACCAGCTTCGGCTCCGCCGACCGGGTCACCGTCACGGCCGGCCAGAACACCGTGGTCGACGACGTCAAGCTGCCCAGCGGCAGCCTGCGGGTGACGGCCAAGAACGCGCTCACCGGCGCCGCGATCGACACGTTCTCGGTGTACGTCGGCATCCACTCGGCGGACACCGACAACGGCGTGGTCACCTTCGCCGACCTGCGGGCCGGGGACTACCTGGTGAACTCGTGGGCCAGCGGTTACGCGTCGGCGGACGTCCCGGTCACCATCACCGCGGGCCAGCAGTCCACGATCACGCTGCTGCTGACCCCGCAGGCCACGTTGACCGTCAAGGTCGTGGACAAGGCGACCGGCCGGCCGCTGGCCGGCGTCTGCGTCGTCACGATCGAGCCGGCCCACCCGACGGTGCCGGACGGCTGCGGTGACCTCACCGGCGCTGACGGCAAGGTCACCATGAACGAGGACCCGGGCAAGGTGCAGCTGTTCGCCTTCCCGGCCGAAGCGCCCGGTTATGGCGCGCAGTGGCTCGGCGCCAACGGGGGCACCGGCCTGCAGGGTCAGGCGCGCGACTTCACCCTCACCGCCGGGCAGACCTTCACCGCGCCGACGATCAAGATGGACCGGGCCGGCACGATCACCGGCAAGGTCACCACGAAGACCGGTGCCATCCAGTACGGCACGGTCCGGGCGCTGGACGAGAGCTTCAACATCGGCGGCGGGATCGGCTCGGTCGAGGTCGGCGCGGACGGTCGGTACACCATCGACTTCCTCGGGCCGTACCAGTGGCCGCTGCTGTTCAAGGCGCTGGACCACGCTCCCCAGTGGAGCGGCGGCACCGGCAACCGGTTCATCTCCGAGCGGATCACGGTGACGGCCGGCCAGACCACCACCTACGACTACAAGATGACCCGGGGCAACCTGATCACCGTCAAGATCCCGGGCCTGCTCGACAACGGTTTCATCGTGGTCGAGAACGCTGCCGCGGGCGACATCTCCGGCGCGGGCTGGACCGAGCAGAACTTCGCCGAGGGGGCGACGTTCCGGGTGCTCGGCCCGCAGACGGTGAAGATCCGCTGGATCGGCAGCGAGGGATGGAGCTGGTGGGGCGGCACCGACCGGGCGAGCGCCACGCCGGTGTCCGTTCCGGCGGGCGGCAACACGGTGATCGTGCTCAGCTGAGCAGGCCACTCGCGAGAACGGCGGGGCCGGGACGGTGACGTCCCGGCCCCGCCTTCGTTCACGGGGCGGCGCGCTGACGGACCCGGCCACTAATGTGCGAACCACATTCACGGGGCCCTTCATCACCCGTGTGTGCACATCCCTCTCACACCTTTGAGGACGAATGCGCAGACACACCCTGCGCCGGTTCGGGTTGATGCTGCTCGTCGCGACGGTCGCCACCATGGGACTGGCCGCGCCGACGCATGCCGCACCCGGGACCGGCGCCATCTCCGGGCGACTCACCGACAACGGAACACCCGTCGCGGGCGCCGCGGTGGACGCCTACGGCGAGGGCTACGGCTCCGCCGTCACCGACGCGGACGGCCGCTACCGGATCACCGAACTGGCACCGGGCAGCGACTACCGCGTCTACTTCATGCCGCAGGGACGTATGCCCCAGTACGCCCACCGCGCCGTCAACTGGGACACCGCGACGCCGATCACCGTCAACGCGGGCGCGGAGACGGTGGTCGACGACAGCCTCATCCCGGTCGGCACCGTGACCGGCCGGCTCACCCGCCCCGACGGCAGCCCCATCCCCTGGTGCTGGGTCAGCATCGCGACGCCCGACAACGGCAGCCTCGCGGACGTGCTCACCGACCAGAACGGCGAGTACACGCTCCAGGCGCCCGCCGGGCCGCAGCGGATCAGGTTCTCCGGCCCGATCGCCACGCAGTACGCCCCGGGCAAGCGCGAGTACGGCGAGGCCGGGGTGTACCAGGTCGTCGCGGGCGAGACCATCACGGTCGACGAGACCTCGCTGCCCGTCGGCACCGTCACCGGGCGGGTCACCCGCACCGACGGCTCACCCGTGGTCTGGCAGACGGTCATCGCGGTGGAGGCCACCGACGGCGACGACGTCGGCGTGGGCAACACCGACGGCGACGGCGTCTACCGGATCGACGTGCCGCCCGGCGCCTACGTGATCGGCCTGGAGACCGGCGAGACGGTCAAGTGGGTGCCGGGTGGCCGGACCCGGGCGGACGCGCAGGTCTTCACGGTGGCCGCGGACACCGTGATCACCGTCGACGAGGTGGTGCGCGGCACCGGCCGAGCGCAGGGCCGGTTCACCGACCGCGACGGCAACGGCCTGGGCGAGGTCTCGGTCGTCTTCCACGACACCGCCTTCGGCGGCTCGTACACCGCGATCACCGACTACGCCGGCTACTGGCGGATCAACAGCATCCCCGAGGGCTCCTACCAGGTCCAGTTCAGCTCGCCGGACCAGTTGATCGACCAGTGGGCCTACGGCACCACCAAGGCGGCCGAGGCCGCGACGATCACGATCGCGCAGTACGAGACCGTCTACGTGAACGACACGAAGCTGCCTGGCGGCAGCGTCCGGATCACCGCGAAGAACGCGGTCACCGGCGCCCCCGTCGAGAACTTCTACGCGCTCACCGGCCACTTCGGCGCGGTGGGCTGGCAGGGCGTCGCGCTGCTGGCCGACGTGCCCGCGGGCACGCACGAGCTGAACGTCTACGCCGACGGTTTCGTCAACGCCGTGGGTGTGCCGGTAACCGTCGTGGTCGGCGAGCAGACCGAGATCGAGGTGGCGCTGCAGCCGTACGCACTGCTCCGAGCGCAGGTCGTCGACGCGGCGACCGGCGCGCCGGTCGAGGGCGTCTGCCTGCACCCGGCGACCGTCGACCGGTTCCGGCTGTTCGAGGGCTGCCACTCCACGAGCTCCGCCGACGGCTACGTCACCATCCCCGTCGAGGCCGGTCGTCACCAGGTCTTCGCCCTGCCGCTGGGCGACTCGCCCTACGGGGCGCAGTGGGTCGGGCAGGACGGCGGCACCGGTGACCAGCGCGAGGCCAAGTCCTGGACGTTCACCGCGGGTCAGCTGCGCGACATCCACAAGATCCGGATGGACCGGGCGGGCGTGGTCACCGGCCTCATCACCGGTGCCGACGGCGCGCCGGTCACCGGCGGCCAGGTCGCGATCGCCACGCCCGTGGTCGGCAACGGCAACACGGGCGCCGTCGACATCGGTGGCGACGGCCGGTACACCATCGACTTCCTCGGGCCGTACCAGTGGCCGCTGAACTTCCAGACCGGCACGCACGCCTGGCAGTGGAGCGGCGGGCAGGCCAAGCGGTACGACGCGGTCGCGGTGAGCGTTCAGGCCGGGCAGACGACGACCTACGACCAGCAGCTCAAGCTGGGCACCGAGGTCCGGGTGACGGTCACCGGCGGACCGCCCGGCGGCTTCGCCGTGGCATACACGGTCGGCACCGGCGACGTGGCCGGTTACGCCTGGGTCGAGCAGTCCGGCGCCGAGGCGGTCTACCGGGTGCTCGGCTCGCAGCACGTGAAGCTGCACTACAACACGGGCAGCGGCGACCGGTGGGGCTGGTACGGCGGCACGGACTACGCCTCGGCGACGTCGGTGCGCGTCTACGCCAACGGCACTCCGACGGTCGTGTCCTACCCGTTCAGCTGAGCGGTTCACGGAGGCGAGGGGGCGGCCTGTGCCGCCCCCTCGCTCGTCATCGGGCGGAGAACCGTCCGGCCAGGGTGGCGAGCAGCACCCCACCCGCCATCAGCACGGTGAAGCAGACCCAGGCCGGCGGCCACGGGTTCGCGTCCGGCGTGCGGTGGGTCAGGTACGACACCAGCAGCAGTGCCGACGGCACCCCGGCGGCGAGCGGCATCGCCTGCCAGGGCGGCACGCCCGAGCGGCCGAGCCACAGCCCGAGCGCCAGCAGCACCAGCGTGAACACGACCACCGCCCAGGTGCGCACCGGCGTCGTCTCGATCAGCTCGCCGGGGTGCTCCGGCCGGTTGCGCAGGTCCCACGGGATCAGCAGCAGGTAGGCCGCGCCCGAAAGCAGCGGGGCGAGCACGGTCGCGAGAGTCCGCATGTCACCATGCTTACCCCGGACCGGCGAAGATTGCTCAAATCCAGTCGAGATGCTTGGCGAGCAGGGCGTACCCGACGAAGGCGACGATGTCGAGCAGGGAGTGCGCGACGATCAGCGGCCCGGTGCGCTTGTAGCGCAGGAAGAACAGCGCGAACACCACGCCCATGATCGCGTTGCCGACGAACCCGCCGAAGCCCTGGTAGAGGTGGTACGCGCCGCGCAACAGCGCGCTGGCCGCGATCACGGCGGGCACGCCCCAGGACAGCTGGCGCAGCCGGGTGATCAGGTAGCCGACGACCACGACCTCCTCCAGGATCGCGTTCTGCACCGCGGCCAGCAGCAGCACCGGCAGCGCCCACCACACCTCCCCGAGGCCCTCGGCGACGACCGTGGTGTTCAGGCCCAGCTCCCGCGCGGCCACGTACAGGGCCAGCCCCGGAATGCCGATCACGGCGGCCAGCAGTGCCCCGGAGCCGGCGTCGAAACCGCGGCGGGTCCCGTCGAGCCCGAGCAGGCCGCGCGCGCCGAAGCGGCCGTCCCAGCCGGGCCCGCGATTGAGCAGGTGAGCCGCGAACAGGGCCGGGACCAGCGCGAAGAAGATGCCGGCGAGCTGGAAGGCCAGATCGAGCCAGGGGCGGTCGGGGGTGCGGGCGACGTTGAGCTCGGAGGCCTGCTGGTTCAGCGGCGCCGGGCGGGTCAGTTTGTCGATGAGGGACAGCGCCGACCACACCGCGGAGTGCCCGAGGGAGACGCCGAGCAGTAGCCAGACCTCGTTGCGCAGGACCGGGCGGGTGGGGGTGGAGATCCCCCGGACGAGCTCTTCAGCAGCCATGACACAACAGGGTCGCACAGTCTGTGCGACGGTCGAACGCGCTGCGTTGACATCGTTATGAACGTGAGCGACCTTCAGCGGCTGTTGAAAGAGAGCTGGACACTTGTCGAGGAGCAGCAGGACAAAGTGGCCGGCTACTTCTACGCGCGGATCTTCCTCAACAATCCGGGCGTGCGGGACATGTTCCCGGTGACGATGGACGTGCAGCGGGCCCGGCTGCTGGGGGCGATCGTGACCGCGGTGCAGTCCGTCGACGATCCCGACCGGTTCGACGAGTACCTGCGCTCGCTCGGCCGGGACCACCGCAAGTTCCAGGTGGTGCCGGAGCACTACGAGGTCGTCGGCGCGGCGCTGCTGGAGGCCATGCGCACGTTCGCGGGCCCCGAGTGGTCCTACGAGTACGACCAGGCCTGGCGGGACGCGTACGACGTCATCGCCCGCAAGATGCTCGCGGGCGCCTCGGCCGACAGCAACCCGGCCTGGTGGCATGCGGAGGTCGTCGCGCACGAGCGCCGCTCCAGGGACATCGCGCTGCTGACCGTGCGCCCGTTCCAGCAGCTGGAGTACCGCGCGGGGCAGTATCTGTCGGTGGAGGTGCCCAAGTTCCACCCGCGGGTGTGGCGCACCTACTCGGTCGCCAACGCGCCGCGCACCGACAACACGATGGACTTCCACGTCCGGGCGCTGGGCGCGGGCTGGGTCTCCGGCGCGCTGGTGCGCCGGGTGAAGGCCGGCGACCTGGTGCGGCTGGCCGCCCCGATGGGCTCGATGGTGCTCGACCGGCGCTCGACCCGCGACATCGTCTTCGTCGCCGGCGGCACCGGCCTGTCGCCCATCAAGGCGCTGCTGGAGGACCTGACCACGTTCAACCGCACGCGGTGGGTGCACGTCTTCTTCGGCGCGCGCAACCGCGACGACCTGTACGACCTGGCGTCCCTGCAGGAGATGGCGGCCGCCTACCCGTGGCTGTCCATCGTGCCGGTGTGCAGCGACGACCCGGGTTGGGGCGGTGAGGAGGGCACGGTGGCCGACGCGCTGTCGAGGTTCGGCCCGTGGATGGAGCACGACTTCTTCGTCTCCGGCTCGCCGAACATGGTCCGCGGCACGCTGCGCTCGCTGTCACAGCTGAAGGTGCCGCAGACGCGCATCCGGTACGACGCGTTCAGCGAGCACTGAGCGCCCGTCTCCGTGGTCCGAGGCCCGCCTGACCGGCGGGCCTCTTCGTTTCTCAGTGCGCCGCGACCACGGGCGGGGCCGAGCTGACGGCGCGGAAGCGCCACTGCAGCTGGAACCGGGCGTTCAGCGACGGGTCCTCGGTGCGCCAGGTGAACACGGCCCGGTCGCCTTCCAGCTCGCGCACGATCGGCGTGCGCAGCGGGGCCTCCTCGGCGGCCATGGACGTCTCGACGCCCCACACCTGCGGGTCGAGCATGGCCGGGAAGCGCATCTGCACCACCAGCCGCCGCGTGGGCAGCCGGACGGCCCGCTCGAACCAGGTGCCCCACTTCAGCTCGTCGACGCGGTAGCGATACTCCACCGTGGTCCGCTCGCCCGGGTAGAGCGGGAAGCGGCCGTCGGCGTTCTCGAACAGCAGCCAGATCTCCTTGAACGCGTCGCGGTCCTGCTTGGCCCGCCACACCATGGGCTCGGCCGCACCGGGCTCGCCGCAGAACGCCACCAGGTGCAGCTCGTCCAGCCCGAGCGGGTACGCCCGGTGGTGGGCGTTGGAGCGCTGCGGCTGGCCGGGGTAGCGGTCCACCGCCACCCGGATCAGGTAGCGCGTCACCGGCTCGTTGCCCGCGTTGTAGAGGGCGCGGCGCACGACCAGGTGGTAGTCGCCGTCCACGTAGGTCAGCTGGGCTTCCTCCAGCTCGACGACGAGGCCCGTGCCGGGCGGCAGCCACTGGGTGGGCACCGCGGGCTCCCTGGTGAGCAGAGTGGCCGGTCCGCGGGCCTGCCTGGCCTCCTCGTACTCCTGGAAGCGCCGCCAGATCGCGCCGCCGGCGTTGAGCACGGCCTCGGCCCGGCGGGCGAAGTCCTCGGTCGGCCGATGTCTTCGGCCCTCGATGTGGCTGATGTACGAGGGATCGAATCCCATCCTGCTGGCGAGCTGCTTCTTGGTCATGCCGCGGTCTATCCGCCACCGGCCGAGCTCGGCGGCGAACGCCTCGACGGCACGTTCCACCGGCGAAACGCTCATGACCCTGCCCCGCTCCGCTCGGTCATGCCACACCTCGCCCCCTCCTCCGCTCGTCGTGAATCCTCATTCTTCGTGGCCCGAGGACCAGTTAATGAGAACTGCTGATTACCTGACAAAAACCTTGACAGGCGATCAAGTGGCCGGGCGGTGCAGGAGTCCACATAACAGACGCAGAAGTGACACAGGGTGAGTAAACTGACCCTGGTCTGGTTAGCCTAGCCTTATCGGGGTACAGTGAGGTCAACCCCGTCTTGGCTGGTGCCTGTGCAGGAGAGGATCGGTGAGGAACGAGTGCGTACGCTGACGCCTCTCGTACTGACCGACGCCCTGCGCCCCCTGACCGTCACACTCAGTGCGACTCGCCGTCGCCTTGGGTTCTCCGCGGTGCACGGGCTCGCCGACCCGCTGCTGGTCACCGACGACGAGGGCTGGACGCCCGCCTCCCGGCTGCTCGACGGTTCGGCGCTGCCCGCCCTGTTCGACACCGCCGTGAAGCGCTGGGGCGCGGCCCCGCATGCCGCCGCGACGCTCGCCTGGAAGTCGTACACCTACTGGGTCGCCATGCCGGCCGTGCTCAGCTGGGCCGCCGCACGCCGCGTGCCGATCATCGAGACCGACCGCACCCTGCTGCGCTTCGGCGGCGACGAGCCGGGCGCGGCCCTGGTGCAGGTCGGTCTGCGCGCGCCCCAGGTCGCGGTGCTGCCCGACGATCCGCTCGCACATGCCGGAATGCCCGGCATCACCGTCGTGCCCGACGAGACGCTGCTGCTCAAGACGCTGCGCACCAGCCTGCTCGACCAGCACCTCGACCCGCTGTCCGAGCGCATCCGCGCCGAGGTCAAGGTCGGCCGGCGCACCCTGCTCGGCTCGGTCGCCTCCGGCATCGCGTACGCGGTGCTGCGCAGCGCGCCCGCCCTGCCGGGCTCGACCGCGGCAGGCACCGCCCAGCAACTGCTCGACGCGCTGGATCTGGGCGACCTGGTCGACATCGGAGTGGGTGACGGCGGCGAGCCCGAGGTCCACCGGCGCACCTGCTGCCTGGCCTTCACCCTGCCGCAACCGAAGGTCTGCTCCGGCTGCTGCCTGCGCTGATTGCGGCACCCTCTCACGAGCCGGCCCCGCCGTGCCCCACGACCACGGCACGGCTTCGAATCCTATGTAGATGAACGGCGTGAGCTGCGATCCGCGCGCCTCCACCTGCGATTCATTCCGTATCCGAAGGAGTGACGGGAGCTATCGCCGGTCCGAACGAATCGATATGTTGGCATCTCCTATCACTCCTAGTTATGGAGGTGTCACGATGCGCAAGCTCGGCATCGGCAAGCGGCTCGCCGTCATCGGCGCGGCCACCGTCGCGTTCGCGGGAGCGTCGGCGATCACGGCCAGCCCGGCCCACGCCACCCCCGGCGACTGCAGCGCGTTCCTGGCTGCGGCGGGCTACGGCGGCCTCGAGTACGGGCTCGCCTGCACCCTGGGCGACCTGTCCTACACCCTCTGCACCACGAAGCTCACCCTGCTGAGCGTGCCGCCGGCGACGGCGGACGTGGCGTGCCGGCTCGCCGCGGCGTGACGGCCTGAAACGGGTGCGGCCCTCGAACATCCTGGGTCCGAGGGCCGCACCTCCCCAATGTAAGGGCCAGCCCCACCCCGCCGCTGCGGGGTGGGGCTTCCGCTTGACAGCAGCCGCCGCCGTCGCGAAAGGATGAGCCGTGAGGACGATCACCACCCCCGCCGCCATCCCCGCCGGAAGTCTCGCCGCCCACCCTCAACCGCTGCTCTCTGCCCCGGGTGACCTGCTCATGCGGCCTTGGGAGAACACCGACGCCGCCGCCTTCCTCGGGGCTTACCAGGACCCCGCGATCCAGCGCTGGCACACCCGCCAGCCCCGCTCCGAGGACCAGGTCCGCGAATGGTTCGACTCGTACCGTCAGGCCTGGGCACAGGAGACGGGCGCGAGCTGGGCGGTGACCCGCGGCGGCGGCGAGGTGCTGGGGCGCCTGGCCATCGGGTCGCTGAACCTCGACGACGGCGTCGCAGGGTGCGCCTACTGGGTGCTGCCCGCCGCCCGCGGGGCGGGTGTGGCCTCCCGCGCGCTGAACGCCCTGGGTGAATGGGCGCTGGGCGAGGCAGGTTTCCACCGGCTGCACCTGGACCACTCGACCCGCAACGAAGCCTCCTGCCGGGTCGCCGTCAAGGCAGGCTTCGCCCTGGAGGGCACCAAGCGCAGCGACGCCGTGCACTCCGACGGCCGCCACGACATGCACCTGCACGCCCGCATCCGGGGCGACGAGCCGCCCGCCCGGCCCGTGTGAACGCCAAAGGCCGGCAGGTCGCTTCCTGCCGGCCTTTGCTTCATCGCTGCGGAGGGTAAGGGATTCGAACCCTTGAAGACATCGCTGCCTTAGTGGTTTTCAAGACCACCGCCATCGGCCACTAGGCGAACCCTCCTGGCGTATCGCCGACGACCAGTGTGCCAGACGCGCCGCGCGCCCGCCCGGACCGGTCTCGGGGCAAGATGGTCTGGTGCACGCCATGACTATTCCCGCCAACGGTGAACTTGCCTGGTCAGAGGTCCCCGATCCGATACCGGCCGAGGGTGAGGTGCTGATCCGGATCGCCGCCACGGCGGTCAACCGGGCCGATCTGCTCCAGGTCGCGGGCGTCTACGCGCCGCCCCCGGGCGCGCCGCCGTACCCGGGCCTGGAGTGCTCCGGTGTGATCGAGCAGGGAGCCGGTCCGTGGCGGCCGGGTGACGAGGTGTGCGCCCTGCTCGGCGGGGGCGGCTACGCGGAGCTGGTGGCGGTGGACGCGTCGCACGTGCTGCCGCTGCCGGACGGCGTGGACGTGGTCACCGCCAGCGGGCTGCCGGAGGTGGCGTGCACGGTGTGGTCGAACCTGACCATGGTCGCCGGGCTGCGGGCCGGGGAGACGGTGCTGATCCACGGCGGTGGCAGCGGGATCGGCACGTTCGCGATCCAGTACGCCAAGGCGCTCGGGGCGCGGGTGGTGACCACGGCACGGGCGGCCAAGCACGAGCAGCTGCGGGCGCTCGGCGCGGACGAGTGCCTGGACTACACCGCCGACGACTTCTCGGGCGTCGGGGCGGACGTGATCCTGGACATCATCGGCGCGGCCTACCTGGAGCGCAACGTGCAGGCGCTGGCGACGGGCGGCCGGCTGGTCGTGATCGGCCTGCAGGGCGGCACGAAGGCGGAGATCAACCTGGGTGCCCTGCTGGCCAAGCGGGCGAGCGTCACGGCCACCGCGCTGCGCTCACGGCCCGCGGCGGAGAAGGCCGCGATCGTGGCGGGGGTACGGCAGGACGTGTGGCCGCTGCTGGCGACGGGCGCGATCCGGCCGGTGGTGGACCGGGTGCTCCCGCTGACCGAGGCGGCCGCCGCACAGCGGACCGTCTCGGCCAACGAGCACGTCGGCAAGGTGCTGCTGGTTACTGCTGGGCCGACTTCGGCACCGGGCGCAGGCGCTCGCGCATGAGGATCAGCAGGGCTTCGATCCCGTCCATCGCGGTGATCTTCTTGCCCTCTTCGCGGGTGCGGGCGGTGTAGCTGATCGGCACCTCGTACGGCCGGTTCTTGCGGCGCAGGAGCTTGCCGGTGACCTCCGCCTCCATGCCGAAGCCCTTGGACTTGACGTTCAGCGAGCGGTAGAGCTCCAGCGGCATCAGCTTGAAGCAGGTCTCCAGGTCGCCGATGTACGAATTGAACAGCACGTTGGCGAACAGGGTGACGCCCTTGTTGCCCATCACGTACCAGAACGAGAAGGCGGCGTGCCCGCCGAAGCTGCGGTTGCCGTAGACGACCTTGGCGCGGCCGTCGAGCACCGGGCCGAGCAGCTTGGGGATGTCGCGGGGGTCGTACTCCAGGTCGGCGTCCAGGATGACCATGTAGTCACCGGTGGCGGACTCGACGGCGGTGCGGATGGCCGCGCCCTTGCCGGCGTTCTTCGCGTGGTGGAAGGCCTGCAGCCGCGGGTCGTCGCAGTCGCCGAGGATCTCGGCGGTGCGGTCCTTGCTGCCGTCGTTGACGACGACGAGCTCGATCTCGCAGGGGTAGTCGACCGCGAGTGCCTGCTTGAGCGCCTCGCCAAGCCGGGCCTCTTCGTTGTAGACCGGCATGAGGATCGATAGCTTCACAGGGCTCTCCGCTGCTGACGCGTGCTGGACCGGCCGAGTCTAGCCCTTACGCCGGATCACTGCACATCAGGCGAGGTCACCAACCTCTTGACAAAAAGGAAGGGCACCTTCTTAACGGTATACGTAGTAGAAGGTGCCCTTCATCACTGCCGGCTCAGCGGGCCAGCGGAATCACGATCAGCCGGGCCGTGGGCGTGTCGCCCTCCTTGGGTCCGGCCAGGGCGACCTGCGCGCCGGCCTTCAGCTCAGTGGGCTGGATCGTGGCCCGCTTCTCCACCACCCGCAGCTTCTCACCGTACTTCCACGTCTGGGTGAATCCGTCCGCCGATTTCACAGTGATCGACTCCGCGTCGACGGCGGTGACCACGCCGCGCTGCACGAGCACGGTGACGGGGCCCTTCTTCGTCTCCACGACGGCCTCGCCGTGCTGCACGTCACGGCGCAGCGCGACCCGCAGCGCGTGGCGCTTGCGCCAGTTGCGCAGCCGGTCGTCCAGCTTGTCCTTGGTCCCGGGCGAGGGCGAGACGAGGGCGTCGAGTTCGCTCTCGGCGGCGACGAGGTCGTCGGGCGCCACGCCCATCGCGGCGAGCGCCTCGGCCTCGACCGAGGCGACCAGTTCGGTGGCGGCGGCCGGCAGGTCCGACGGGGCGCAGGCGGTCAGGCCGAGCAGTGACAGGCCCAGAGCGACGGTCAGGCTGAGTCTTCTCATGACCGCAGCCTGCCGGGCCGTCGCGCGGGTGCGGTCAGGCCGAGGTTCGGGGCAGGTAAACCGTGAACCGGGCACCGCCCTCGGCCGCGTGACCGGCCTCGATGGTGCCGCCGAGGCGTCGGGCCAGCCCGGCTGCCAAGGCCAGGCCCAGCCCACTGCCGGTCTGGCGTACGCCCTGGTAGCGCTGGTGCAGCGCGCCCCGCTCGAAGGCGACGGCCAGGTCGTCGTCGGTGAGGCCGGGGCCCCCGTCGCGGACCTCGATCGCGGTGCGGTCCGGCAGCGGGCGTACGGCGACCACGATCGGGCAGCCGGGCGGCACCACCCGCAGCGCGTTCTCGACCAGGCCGTCGACGATCTGGCGCAGCCGCAGCGGGTCGGTGTGCGCCCACACCTCCCCCGCCGGGACCTCGGCACGCACCGGCACGCCCGCCTGGGCGGCGCGCGGGGCGAAGGCCCGCTCGGCAGAGGTCGCCAGGGACACCAGCTCGACCTCGGTGACCTGGATGGCGAAGTCGGCGGCGTCGAGCCGGGCCAGCGACAGCAGGTCGGCGACGAGCCGGTCCAGGCGCTCCGCCTCGGCGAGCACGGTCTGCCCGACCTCCTGCGCGCCGTCGGGGCCGACGACGCCGTCGGACAGCGCCTCGGCGTACCCCTTGATGGTGGTCAGCGGGGTGCGCAGCTCATGCGAGATGGACAGCAGGAACTCGCGCTGGCGCCCTTCGCTGGTGGCCAGCGCCTCGGCCAGCTCGTTGATCGAGTGGGCGAGCCGCTCCACCTCCTGCGGCGGCTCGGCGGCCAGCCGCACCGTCCGGTCGCCGGAGCTGAGCCGGGCCGCGGCGGTGGCCGCGTTGCGGATCGGGCGGGCCAGCCTGCGGCCCAGCAGTACGCCCGCCAGCACGCCCGCGCCGAGCCCGGCCAGCAGCGGCAGCCACAGGTAACGCAGCACCTGGCGGCTGATGCCGGTGGCCGCGGGGCGGGCCAGCACCACGCCGTCGCCGGTGTCGAGCGGGCGGCCTTCCACCATGGAGAGCCGGCCACCGACCACCGCCAGCCGCTCGCTGACCTGCTTGCCGTCGGCGATCTGCTGCACGACCCGGGCGGGCAGCCCCGGCCGGTCGGCGGCCCCGGACGTGATCAGGTATGCGGTGACGTCGCCGTCGAGCTTGCGCAGCTGCTCGATCAGCCGGGCGTCCGCGGCCGGGGCCCGCCGCGAGCGCAGCACCTGCGCCACCACGTCGGTCTGCGAGACGAGCCCGTCGCGGGCGGCCTGCTCGGCGGCGCGGGCGGCCAGCGGCACCGCGACCAGCGCGGTGACCACCAGCGTGATCAGCGCGACGACCACCCCGGCGAGCACGGCCCGGGTGGTCAGCGTGGTGGTGCTGGCGGTGGGCCGGGGCGGCGCGGCGAGCACCCGGATCGGCACGGTGAGGTCGGCGCGGCGGTCAGGCATCGGCGGTGTACCCCACGCCCCGCACGGTGCGTACGACGTGCGCGGCCGCGCCGAGCTTCGCCCGGACCTGCGCCACGTGCACGTCGACGGTGCGGGTGCCGCCGTGCGCGGCGTACCCCCAGACGGTGGACAGCAGCTCGTCCCGGGTGTAGACCCGTCCCGGCCGGCTCATCAGGTGTGCCAGCAGGTCGAACTCCGTGCTGGTCAACTGCACGGCGGCACCGTCGACGGTGACCTCGCGCCGCGCCGGGTCGAGCCGCACCGGCCCGACGGCACGGCTGCGATCGGGTTCGGGCGTCCCGCCGGACCGGCGCAGCACCGCCTTGAGCCGGGCCACCAGCTCCCGTGGGCTGAACGGCTTGGTCAGGTAGTCGTCGGCCCCCAGCTCCAGCCCGACGATGCGATCCACCTCGTCGTCGCGGGCAGTGAGGAAGATGATCGGCACCCAGATGTCCTCGGCCCGCAACCGCCGGCAGATCTCCGTGCCATCCATCGACGGCAGCGCGATGTCCAGCACGCACGCGGTCGGCCGCAGCCTGCGCGCCGCCGCGAGCCCCGCGGCCCCGTCGGACTCCACCTGCACGCCGTACCCGTCACGCTGCAGATACAGCCGAATCAGATCAGCAATGGGCCGCTCGTCCTCGACGACGAGCACCAGCCCCTTCTCCGTCACACCGCCATGATGTCCGAGCCATGTACGAACCGTGTAAGCGCGCCGCAAATCCTGCACCCCAGCCGCGCTGGTTGATCATGAACTTAAGGACGTGCTGGACGGCGGGTCACTCCCCGGCCGCCGTGATCACCGCAACGGCACAGCACGGCCACAGGTGATCACGGCGGGAAGGTGGGGACACGCCGTCGAACACGCCCTTAAGTTCATGATCGACGGGGCGGGTCAGGCGCCGACGAGGTGGTCGGTGAAGGAGGCGTAGGGGGTGGTGTTGAGGCCGGCGGTGCGCTGGGCGATGAGTTTGGGCTTGAAGACGTGGGAGAAGAGGGCGTCGAGGTGCCAGACCTGCTTGGGGTGTCCCGCGTGGATCCAGAAGCGTTCGCGGATGCCGTCGACGGCGGTGGCGGCGAACTCGATCGCGGACAGGCGCGGGTCGGGGTGCCAGGTGACGTTGGCGAGGTGCCGCAGGTCGGTGTTCAGGTGCAGGCGGAGGCGGCGCAGGATGCGGCTCTCCTGGGTGATCACCAGGCGGCGGTAGGTCAGCAGCATCAGGAACTCGCGGCCGAGCGGGCGTTCGGGGCGCAGCGCGCGGGCGACGAGCACGGTGGCGTCACCGGCTTCGACGCAGCGGCGGAAGATCGGCATATGCCGGCTGACCGTGGCCATGGGGATGCCGGCCTCACCGGTGGCGGGAAGGAACGTACGCGAGAAGACGTCCATGTAAGGAGCAACGACTGCGCGTGACACACGTCACGCGAGTCACTCATGCGGTCGATCGCCGCCCGGCTTCTCCCTGGTCAGCGGGTCAGCGAAAGAGCCACTGCCACGCCCATCAGCCCGAGGAACGTCAGCACCAGCACGGCGGTCTGCACCAGGGTGCGGTTCTCCCGCGGCGCGTACGCCAGCCCGGCGCCCACGATCGCCCCCGTGGCGAGCCCGCCCAGGTGGCCGGCGATGCCGATGCCCGGCACGGTGAACGAGATCGCGACGTTCACCACGATCACCGGAATGATCGCGGACGCGTCCCGGCCCAGCCGTTTCAGCACGAAGAAGTAGATCGCGAAGAGGCCGTAGATCGCCGTCGAGGCGCCCGCCCCGACGCCGCCCCCGCCGAAGACGTAACCGGCGACGTTGCCGCCGATCCCGCAGATCAGGTACGCGGCGGCGAAGCGCACGGGACCGAGCGCGGCTTCCAGCGGGCGGCCGAGCACCCACAGCGCCCACATGTTCAGCACCAGGTGCAGCAGGCCGTAGTGGATGAACATCGCGGTGAACAGGCGGTAGTAGGCGCCGTCGTCGACCCCGGTGTAGACCGTGCCGAACGCGGGGTGGGCGCCGATGTAAGGGCCGTCCGGCGCGACGGTCACCGTCGGCCCGAGCACGCCGCCGAGCCATTGGATCGCCGTGACGTCGGTGAACAGGCCGCCGCTGAACACCGCACCCATGCCCGCCATCAGGATGCCGACCACGAACACGGCCAGGTTGAGGCCGATCAGCGCCTTGGTCACGTAGCCGTGCATGCCGACCTGCGACCCGCCGAAGTGGGTGAGGGCCGGGCGCTGCGTACGCCGGCCCTCTGCCACGCACTCGGGGCAGTGGTGGCCCACCGACGCCGGAATCATGCAATCCGGGCAGATGGGCCGCTCACATCTGCTGCACTTGAGGTACGTCTCCCGCCCCGGGTGGCGGTAGCAGCTCGGTACGGGCGGCAGGCCACCCTGGGGTGCGGGAGACGTCATGGATGCGAGACTAGCGCTCGATTTCGATTCGCTCGATGACGATCGCGTCGCGCGGCCGGTCGCCGGCGTCGGTCGGCGTGCTGGAGATCGCGTCGACGACCTTCTGCGAGTCCGCGTCCGCGACCTTGCCGAAGATGGTGTGCTTGAAGTTCAGCCAGTTCGTGGCCCCGGTGGTGATGAAGAACTGCGACCCGTTGGTCTTCGGGCCGGCGTTCGCCATGGCCAGCAGGTAGGGCTCGCTGAAGCTGAGCTCCGGGTGGAACTCGTCGTCGAAGGTGTATCCCGGGCCGCCACGACCGGTGCCGGTCGGGTCGCCAGTCTGGATCATGAAACCGTCGATCACACGGTGGAACGGCGTGCCGTCGTAGTACGGGCCGGTGATCGGCTGGCCGGTCCGCGGGTCGGTCGCACCCGCCTTGGTGCCCTCGGCAAGCTCCACGAAGTTCTTCACGGTCTTCGGGGCGTGGTTCGGGTACAGCTCCAGGCGGATGGGTCCGGCGCTGGTGTGCAGGACGGCGAAACGGGCGTCGGCCACGGCTGACTCCTGATATTCGAGTGGTTGGTTACCGACAGATTCTCCCATGTGCCCGTTCCGGGTGTGCGATGGCGTCCGGCGAGGCAGGATGGCAGGCAGGGACATGAACGGGGCGCGCTTTCGCCATGACGGCGCGCCCTGCGATACCACCGCACGGGCGCGGGGGCGCCCGAAGCGATCGGCTGTCCGGCGCGGGGGCGCGGGGCAGGAAGGCGGGGGAAGATGCTCGGATTTCACAAGAAGACGCGCGGGGAGCTGATGCGCGAGGAAATGGGCCAGAGCTGGGACCATTTCCTGCAGGCGGCGACCCATGCCGCCGGCGGGGTCGGGGCGTCGTTCGGCCCGACCACCGGACGCATGCGCCGGGTCACCTCGCGCGGCATGGACTCGACGGTGTCCGCACTCGCGCCGCTCGCCGCGGCGTACCGGGAGGGGGCCGCCGACGCCATGCACGCGTCCAAGAAGGCCAACGCCAAGGCGCGCAAGCACAAGAAGGGGGGCCACGTGTCACGCAGTGGCAACACGGGGATGCTGATCGGGCTGCTCGCCGCAGGCGCGGCCGTCGGCATCGCCGGTGCGCTGGTCATGAAGCGCCGCCGCCAGCAGCAGTGGTCGGAGTACGACCCGAGCCAGGCGCTGGAGTCGATGCGCTCCGAGACCAAGTCGATGACGGACAAGGCCACCGGCAAGGCCGACTCGGTGCTCGACAAGGCCACGCACCACACCAGCAAGGCGATGGACAAGACGGCCGACAAGCTGCACGAGGCGGCGTCCTCGGTCCGGGGCGGCCGCGACACCATGAAGTCGAAGATCGGCGACGCGGCCGAGGCGGCCAACGACGCCACCGACAGCTTCGCGTCGAAGTACTCGTCCAGCGGCTCCAAGAACGGCCGCATGTAACCAGCAGCCGGTTAACAAGGGCACCTTCTTCTACGTATTCCGTTAAGAAGGTGCCCTTCCTTTGGCTTAGAGCCAGCCGGAGCGGCGGAGGAGGCGGTAGATGGCGAAGGAGAAGCCGAGCATCACGGTCAGGACCATGGGGTAGCCGTACTTCCAGTGGGTCTCGGGCATGAAGTCGAAGTTCATGCCGTAGATGCCCGCGATGGCGGTCCAGACGGCGGCGATACTCGCCCAGGCGGCGACCTTGCGCATGTCGTTGTTCTGGTCGACGGTCACCTGCGCCAGCCGCGCCTGCATGATCGAGATCAGCAGGTCGTCGAACGAGCCGACCTGCTCGACCACGCGGGCCAGGTGGTCCTGCACGTCCCGGAAGTACTTGCGCAGCTCCTTGGAGATCTCGGGGGTGTCGCCGATCAGCAGCTGCAGCGGCCGCTGCAACGGCAGCACCGCGCGCTTGAACTCGACCAGCTCCCGCTTGAGCTGGTAGATGCGCTGCATCCGGCCGCTGGAGTCGCGGGCGAAGACGCTCTCCTCGATCAGGTCGACGTCCTGGCTGATCCCGTCGGCGGCCTCGACGAAGAGATCGACCACGTGGTCGAGCACCCCGTACGCCACCGCCCACGGGCCCTGCTTGAGCAGTTCGGGCCGGGCCTCCAGGTGCTCACGCACCGGCTTGAGCCGGCAGGCCTCGCCGTGGCGCACGGAGATCACGAAGTCGGGCCCGATGAAGAGCATGATCTGCCCGGTCTCCACCACCTCGGAGTGCTCGGTCAGCTCCGTGTGCTCGACGTAGCGCGCCGCGCGCATGACCAGGAAGTGCACGTCCCCGAACTGCTCCAGCTTGGGCCGCTGGCCGGCGCTGACGACGTCCTCCACCGCCAGCTCGTGCAGGTCGAACGCCTCGGCGATGCCCGCCATCTGCTCCTCGCCCGGGGCATGCAGGCCCAGCCACACGAACGCGCCCCGCTGCCGGCGCGCCTGCGCCAGCGCCGCGCGGTAGTCACCGGGCGACGGCTGGCGGATGCCGTCGAGGTAGATGGCGCAGTCCACGATCGCGTCGGCGCGCGCACCGGGCTGCGCCGGCACCTGGCCGGCCTCGGCGTCGCCGCTCAGCCCGACCAGCCGGCCCATCGCGCGGGCGGGCGCAGTGATGGCGCGGGTCAGCCGGTCGCCGCGGACGTACGGGTTGGCGGATCGTCGGCCGTTGTCGTCTCGGATGTCGTCAACCACGATCGCCTCCTTCGCCGGGTCGCCGACCGCCGGAGACTCCACCGACAGGCTACTTGGGCGACGGGACCGGCGCGGACTCCCGTGATCGTGAGTGGACTCGGCGCGGCGGGTGAGAAAGAGGCGCCGGGTGGACCACGTGTGCCGCTATCGGGGGGAATGCGACTCGGTCCACCCGGCGCCGGAACGCCACCCGGGGTGGGGGGTGGGTGACGCTCCTTTTCATTGGGGGCGGGGGCAATGCGGGCGGGGCCCCACGCGCCACGAGGTCTCGATCATCACGGCACGCCGCGTGCTCATCACTCGGTCGGCGACAGGCGCCCGACGCATTGTGATCCTCGTAACCTCGCGAGGGGAACCCCACCCAGGCCCGATCCGACTGTCAGAAATACGACAGAACAGCCGTCGGATATCCGAATCTACCGATCAACCGCGAACGGCGTCGATGGCCTCGGCGAGACGACGTACGCCCTCGTCGATCTGGTCCACGGTGACCGCGCTGAACGCGAGCCGCAGCGAGTTCTCGCCGCCCTCCAGCAGGAAGTCCGAACCCTTCACCACGGCCACACCACGCTCGGCGGCGGCCGGCAGCAGCTTGTCGACGTGCACGTCGGCGGGCAGCTCGATCCAGAGGAAGTAGCCGCCGTCGGGCTCGGTGAACGAGACCCCGTCAATCCGCTTGCGCAGCGACTCCGCCAGCACGGTGGCCCGCTCGGCCAGCGCGGCGCTGACCGTGGCCACCGAGCGCTCGATGTCGCCGGAGGCGCAGAACTCGTACACGATGCCCTGCGCGACCTGGCCCGCCGAGATGTACAGGTTGGTGGCCTTGCCCGCGATCGCGTCGATCAGGCCCTTGTCGCCGACCAGGTAACCGACCCGGACACCCGGGCAGACGGTCTTGGTGAAGGAGCTGGCGTGCACCACGACGCCCGCGGTGTCCAGCGACAGCATCGTCGGCAGCGCGTCACCGCGGAAGCGGATGTCGACGTACGGGTCGTCCTCGAAGATCGTGAAGCCGAACTCCTGCGCCAGTGCGAGCAGCTCGTGCCGCTTGGCCTCGGACAGCGTCACGCCCGCCGGGTTCTGGTAGTTCGGGATGATGTGCGCGAGCTTCGGCCGCACGCCCGACTCCAGCAGGGCGCGCAGCTCCGCGGTGTCGATGCCGTCCGGGTGCAGCGTGACCTGGTGCACGACCGCGCCGAGGTTCTTCAGGTTCAGCAGGGTCCGGTCGTAGGTCGGCTTCTCCACCACGACGTGGTCACCGGGCTGTACGAGGTGGTTGAAGAGGAACGCGTCGGCCTGCAGGGAGCCGTTGGTGATCAGCACCTGGTCGGTGGACACCCCGTGCTTGGCCGCGATCCACTTGCGGAGCGGGCCGTAGCCGTAGGAGTTGCCGTACGCGGTGAGGCCGGCCGGGTCGTTGGCGAAGGCGCGGACAGCCGCGGCGCTGAGCCCTTCGACATCGACGATGTCGAGGCTCGGAGCGCCCCGGGCGAACGAGATGAGCTGCTCGGCGGTCATGTTGAACAGGTTAATGCGCCCGAAATGCGAGAACGCTCCACCCGCCCCTTCGTGTCATCCGCCATGATCACGACGAACCTTGCGGGAACCGGGGCCGATCGCCGGAAACAGGCGTGCGTCACCCGCGGTTCCCCGCAAGATCGTCAAAGGCGGTCAGACGGAGGCGGCGGCCTCGGCGCGGCGCAGCGCCCAGACGCGCATCAGGTCGCGGACCGAGATGATGCCGAGCACCTCGTCGCCGTCGAGCACGACCAGGTGACGGAACCCGCCCCGGGCCATCGCCATGGCGGCCTCTTCCAGGCTCCAGTGCGGCGCCGCGTAGACGACGTCCCAGGTGATGTGGTTGGCGCACTGCTCCACATCCGGATCGAGGCCGGAGCCGATGGCGTTGAGGACGTCGCGCTCGGTCATGATGCCGAGGCCCTCACCGTCCGGGTCTATCACGATCGCCGAGCCCACCCGGCGCATCGCCATCAGCTGGGCCGCCTGGCGCAACGTGTGCTGTGGGCCGACCATCAGGACCGGCTTGCTCATCGCCTCACGAACGTGCATTGCGTGCTGCGCCTGTGCAGCGTTAGCCATATGCAATCACCCCTTCGGAACGCAACCCCATTGAAACGCACCGTACGGACATCTTGGGCCGGGTTGTGGGCAACTCACAAGACTTGTTATAGGTCGCGGCTTGTGCTGGCTCGGCCGCCGCGCGCGGGTGCAGTAGCCTTCACCAGCGACGAAACACCTCCATAACCCCCCTCGAAGGAGCCTTTAATGATCGGGATGGTGCTGGCCGCGGGCGCTGGACGCCGGCTGCGCCCCTACACCGACACGCTGCCCAAGGCCCTGGTGCCGGTGGACGGCGAAACGACGATCTTCGACATCGCCCTGCGCAACCTGGCGAAGGTCGGGCTCACCGAGATCGTGGTCGTGGTGGGTTACCGGGCCGAGGCGGTGCAGGCCCGCCAGGCGGCCCTGGAGGAGAAGTACGGCGTCACCCTCACCCTCGTGCACAACGACAAGGCCGAGGAGTGGAACAACGCGTACTCCCTCTGGCTGGCCCGCGAGCACTTCGCCCGGGGCGTGCTGCTGGTCAACGGCGACACCGTGCACCCTGTCTCGGTCGAGCACACCCTGCTGGCCGCCGCGGAGGCCGCCGAGCACGCCGACGCGGGCATCGTGCTGGCGCTCGACGACCACAAGAAGCTGGCCGACGAGGAGATGAAAGCGATCTTCACAGCGGACGGCCGCCTGGAGAAGATCACCAAGCTGATGGACCCGGCCACCGCGCACGGCGAGTACATCGGCGCGACGCTGATCCGCCCCGAGGCCGCCGCGGCGCTGGCCGACGCGCTGCAGACCACCTTCGAGCGGGACCCGAACCTCTACTACGAGGACGGCTACCAGGAGCTCGCGAACCGGGGCGGCGTCATCCGCGGCGCGTCGATCGGGCAGATCGCCTGGGTCGAGGTCGACAACCACGACGACCTGGCCCGCGCGCGGGAGATCGCATGCCACTACTGACCCGTTCGGTGCAGACCCCGCTGAGCATCGACGTCCGGCGGGGCGCCGTCGCGGGCCTGGCCTCGCTGCTGGCCGACCGGCGCATCTCGGCCGGCGGCGACGTGGCGGTCGTGGTCGGCCCCGGTCAGGGCGAGCGGATCGTCGACCTGATCGGCCCCTCGCTGGACCGTGCCGAGTTCATCAACATCGAGGGGGGCACCCTCGAATCGGCGCTCGACCTCGGCCAGCGGCTGCGCGGGCGCAACTACGACGCGGTGGTGGGCATCGGCGGCGGCCGGACCATCGACACCACGAAGTACGCGGCCTCGCGGTACGGCATACCGATGGTCAGCGTGGCGACCAGCCTCGCCAACGACGGCATCGCCTCCCCCATCGCCACCCTCGACCACGACGGCGGACGGCCTTCCTACGGCGTGCACATCCCGCTGGCCGTGGTCGTGGACCTCGACTTCGTCGAGGCGGGACCGGACCGGCAGACCCGTTCCGGCATCGGCGAGACACTGAGCAACGTCAGCGCCATCGCCGACTGGGAACTGGCGCACCGGGTACGCGGGGAGCCGGTCGACGGACTCGCGGTCGCGATGGCCCGATCCGGGGCCGAAGCGGTGATCAACCACCCCGGCGACGCCACCGACGACGTGTTCGTGACGCTGCTCGCCGAGGCCCTGATCACCACCGGCCTGGCCATGGCCATCTGCGGCACCTCGCGCCCGTCCAGCGGCGGCTGCCACGAGATCTCGCACGCGCTCGACATCCTCCGGCCGGGCACGGCGGCGCACGGCGAGCAGTGCGGCGTCGGCGCGCTGTTCTGCACCTACCTGCGGGCGTCCGTCGACAAGGTGCACGAGGCGCGGTTCGCCCAGCTCAGCGCCTGCCTGAAGCGGCACGGGCTGCCGCGTACGCCGGCCGACCTCGGCATCAGCGACGAGGAGTTCGTCGCCGCCGTCGAGTTCGCCCCGCGCACCCGACCCGACCGGTACACCATCCTCGAACACCTCGACCTGGGCCGCGACGAGCTGGCCGACCGGGTGGCAGACTACGCGGATGCCGTCCACTGACACGCTGACCACGCCCCGTCCCCGGGTCGCCGACTTCTACGCGGTGAACCGGGGCGGCGGGCTGTTCTCCGAGGCGTTCAGCCAGCGCCTCGGCGCGGTGTTCGCGCTGGTCGCGGCCCGCACCGGGCTCAAGCCGACCCACCTCACCCTGCTCAACCTGGTCATCGGCATCGCCGTGTCGGTGGTCCTGGTGCTGCGGGCCCAGGACGGCACCGCCGCGATCACCCCGCTGTACGGGCTGCTCGCGCTGGTCGGCTGGCAGGTGGCGTACTCGCTGGACTGCGCCGACGGGCAGCTCGCCCGGGTGACGCGCCAGGGCAGTGCGGCGGGTGCCCGGATCGACATCCTGTGCGACGTGGCCTCGCAGATCCTGCTGGTCACCGCGCTGGTGGCGGTGGCCCGGCCGCCGCTGTGGCTGGGCGCGCTGTTCGCGGGCTCGTGGATGGTCAACCTCGTGACCAGCGTGCTGGCCAGCCAGGGCGACGCCAACTCGATGATGACCTCGACGTCGCTGCCGGTGCGCATCGTGAAGCTGGTGCGCGACTACGGTGCGGTCATCTTCGTGGCCGGGCTGGTGCTGACCGTCGCCCCGGCGCTGACGATCTGGTTCATCGCCGCGTTCACGGTGGTCAACTTCGGCTTCCTGCTGGCCAGCATCACCTTCACGGCCCGTACGGCACTCCGCGGCTGACTTGTTAGAACCATAGTTCTTAGAACTACACCTCTAAGAACTATGGTTCTACGTATGCTCGCGAAACCGGACAACGTCTTCGATCGCACCGCCGAGTGGGCCGCGCTGGCCCGCTTCGCCGGTTCCCCCGCTGCCAGCGCTCGATTCGGCGTGGTCAGCGGGCGGCGACGGCAGGGCAAGACGTTCCTGCTCGACGCGCTGGCGCGGGCGACCGGCGGGTTCTACTTCGCGGCGACTGAGGACACCGAACTGGAGTCGCTGCGCCGGTTCGGGCGTGCGCTGGCCGCCCGCGCCGGCACCGGCGGCGAGTTCCAGCTGCACAGCTGGGAGGACGCGCTCCGGCAGCTGTACGCCGTGGTGCCGGATGGCTTGATCATCATCGACGAGCTGCCGTACCTCCTGGCTGCCAGCCCGGCGCTTGCCTCACAACTACAGCAGGTGCTGGACCCCGGCGGGCTCGCCCGCGAGACGACGTCGAAGCTGCTGGTCTGCGGCTCGGCGATGGCCGTGATGGGGAGCCTGCTGAGCGGCAACGCCCCGTTGCGCGGCCGGGCGAGCCTGGAACTGGTGGTCCCGCCCATGGATTACCGCACCGCGGCGGAGTTCTGGGGCGTGATCGACCAGCCGGAGTTGGCCGTGCTGCTGCACAGCGTCGTCGGCGGCACCCCCGCATACCGGCACGAGTTCGTGCACTCCGACGCACCGGCAGACCTCGCCGACTTCGGCGACTGGGTAGTGCG
This sequence comes from Catellatospora sp. NPDC049133, assembly GCF_040648455.1. Taxonomy (NCBI): domain Bacteria; kingdom Bacillati; phylum Actinomycetota; class Actinomycetes; order Micromonosporales; family Micromonosporaceae; genus Catellatospora; species Catellatospora sp. NPDC049133. The sequence goes on along the minus strand of NZ_JBEZDT010000014.1, from coordinate 110,702 downwards.
CACGGTACTGAATCCGGCCGTGCCGCTGTTCCGCGAAGCCCGCTACCTGCTGGCCGAGGAGACCGGAGCCCGGGACACCCCGCTCTACCACGGGGTCCTGGGCGCGATCGCGCTCGGCCACAACACGCGCGGCGGCATAGCCGGATACCTGGAGCGTCCCTCGACCAACATCAGTCACCCGCTGACCGTGCTGGAGGACTGCGGGCTGGTCTCCAAGGAGCCCGACGCCTTCCGCACCGGGCGATCGACGTACCGGATCGCGGAACCGCTGATCACCTTCTACTCCGCAGTGATGCGGCGCAACTGGAGCTTCCTGGAGCGCGGCATGGCCGAACAGGCCTGGCAGGCCGGCCAGGGAACCTTCCGGTCCCAGGTCGTCGGCCCGCATTTCGAGCAACTGTGCCGGGAGTACGCCCTGCGAAACGCGGTCGCTCTGTTCGGCGGACCGCCGAGCACGGTCGCGGCGGGCACGGTCGCCGATCCGGCCACCCGGTCACAGATTCAGGTCGACGTCGCGGTGCTGGGCACCGAGGGCGGGGTGATCTCGCTCGGCGAGGCCAAGTGGCAGCAGACCATGGGCCTGCCCCACCTGGACCGGCTGCGCCGGGCCCGCGACCTGCTCGCCGCCAAGGGCCACCGGACGACCGGCACCCGCCTGGCCTGCTACGGCGGCGCGGGCTTCACACCGGACCTGCGGCGCGTCGCCGAGGCCGAGAACGTCCTGCTGGTCGACCTCCCGGCGCTCTATGCCCAACCGTGATCGCGTAGGCCGTCCACGGGCTGCAGCATCGCCTTGATCGTTCGACTTGCCGGGCACCTGTGCGTATCTTGCGACCGAATACCCACAGGTGCCTGGCAAGTCCGGCGATCATGAGCGGCGCGCCGACGGCGCGACCGGCGGACGGTCAGGGACGGCGGAGGGACTCGTAAACCGCGAGGAGTTGGCTGGTGACGACGTCCGGGTGGAAGGTGTCGAGGTAGCGGCGGCGGGCCACGTCGGTGAGGGTCGGGGCGGCCTTGAGGGCGTCAGGCAGGGCGGCGGCCCAGTCGTCGACGGTGGGCGGGACCGCGAACCCGGCGTTGTCGATCAGGTACGGGATGCCGCCGAGGTTGCTGCCGAGCACCGGCCGGCCGTTCGCCAGCGCCTCGATGATCGCGGTCGGCAGCACGTCGTGCCAGGTCGACGGCACGGCCACCATCGCCGAGGTGCGCAGCGCGGCGCGTACCCCCATCCGGTCCATCGGGCCGAGGTATTCGACGTCGGCCCGCTCTGCGGCCACCTGCTCGGCCAGGCCGCGCAGCTCGCCGTCACCGGCGATGCGCAGCCGGCCCAGCGACCCGTCGGGGTGCCGCCGCCACGCGTCCAGCAGCAGGCCGAGCCCCTTCTCCGGGGACAGCCGGGCGGCGAACAGCAGCCCGTCCCCCGCGGTGATCGGCGGCGGGCCCGGGTCCTCGACGGCGTTCGGCTTGACCGTGATCTGGCGGTCGGTGATGCCGTAGTCGCGCAGGTGCCCGGCGATGGCCTCGGTGAGCGCGATGTACCGGTCCACCGAACGCCAGGTCGAGCGGTGCACCGCCAGCGTGGTGGCCATGATCGCGCTCTGCGCGGTGGAGCCGCGGTAGCACTTGTGCTTGATCGCGGGCAGCGCGAACGCCTTGCCGCGGCACTCATGGCAGGCGTGGCCGTCGCGGAAGTACAGGCCGGGCGCGCACACCTGGCGGTAGTTGTGCACCGTCTGCACCACCGGCACGCCGTGCGCGTGGGCGGTCCGCACCACCCAGGGCGAGAGCAGAGGGTACGGGTTGTGCAGGTGCAACACGTCGGGGCGCTGCTCGCGCAGCAGCCGGGCCAGGTCCTTCTGCGCCGCCGGGGCCCAGATCGGGGAAATCGGCAGCAGCGCCTTCTGCGCGGCCGACAGCGACGGGATGTCGTCGGAACTGCGCAGGAACGGCAGCACCGTGACACCGGCCTGCTCCAGCTGCGCCATCTCAAGATCGACGATGATGTTCTCGCCCGAGGGCAGCTCGGAGCGGTACCGATTGTGGGCGACGACGACCTTCAACGGTTTCCTGCTCTCTGCTCGGCTGACCATAGAACGGTAGCGTTAGCGCCGTGCCCGAGTTGCCCGAGGTGGAGGCGCTCGCCGCGTACCTGCGTGAGCGAGCGGTCGGCCGGCGCGTCGAGCGGGTCGACGTGTCTGCGATCAGCGCCCTGAAGACGTTCGACCCGCCCCTGTCCGCGACCCATGGACTGACGATCACCGGTGCCGGCCGGCACGGCAAGTTCCTGGACATCGAGCTCGGGGACCTGCACCTGGTGATCCACCTGGCCCGCGCGGGCTGGCTGCACTACCGCGACGCGCTGCCGGACACCCTGCTCAAACCGGGCAGCGGGCCGATCGCGCTGCGGGTGCGGCTGTCCGACGGGTCGGGCTTCGACCTGACCGAGGCCGGCACCCGCAAGAAGCTCTCCGCGTATCTGGTGACCGACGTGAACCAGGTCCCCGGCATCGCCCGGCTCGGACCGGACGCGCTGGGCCTGGACCTGGCCGGGCTGACCGAGGTGCTGCGTCCCCTCAACTCCCAGATCAAGGGGGTGCTGCGGGACCAGCAGGTGCTCTCGGGGATCGGCAACGCGTACTCCGACGAGATTCTGCACGTGGCTCGGCTGTCGCCGTACGCGCGGGCGGACCGGCTGACGCCCGAACAACTGGAGAGCCTGCACAGCGCTATCCAGCAGGTGCTGACCGAGGCGTTGGAGCGCTCGGTCGGGCAGAAGGCCGCCACGCTGAAATCGGAGAAGCGGGCCGGCCTGCGGGTACACGGGCGTACCGGGCAGCCGTGCCCCGTCTGCGGCGATACGGTGCGTGAGGTGTCGTTCGCCGATTCCAGCCTGCAGTACTGCCCTACCTGCCAAACCGGTGGAAAACCGCTCGCAGATCGCCGACTTTCCAAACTCCTGCGCTAGTGTCACGCACAGCCCAGTTCGTATAGTGTCCCGGTCCTGGGGTGTTCGGACGCATCGGCAACACGGTGTCTCCGCTAACCCCGGACAAACCATGCGAGACTGAACGTTGTGGGCGACACCCGTCCTGCCGCACGTTCCGACCGCAGGGCTGCAGCACCTGCCGGCGCCACCGGGCAGGAACGTGACGCACGGGAGGACCCAGGTGAGGTGACGACGAGCCTGAAGCACCCGACCACCGTGCCCAAGCGGTCGAACGTCCCGGATTACGTAGCCGACCGATACGAGTTGCCCCCCGTGCCGAAGACCAACGGTGTCGCCCGCAACGCGTTCGCCCGGGGCACCGCGCGCCGCGCCCGCTGGCACCGGCCCTACATCCTTTGCCTGGTCATCGGCGACCTGCTCTGCGCCATGGCGGCGAGCTGGACCGCGATCTCGCAGTTCGCGAACAACCGGGTCACCTCCGGTTTCGACCAGATCGCGCAGTTCCAGCTGGTCGCGTACGGCATGATGCCGTTGATCTGGTTGCTGCTGCTCTGGGGCAACGGCGCGTACGACCGGCGGGTGATCGGTCTGGGCACCGACGAGTTCAAGCGGGTCTTCCGCGCGACCATCGCCGTCGCCGCGACCGTGTCCTTCCTCGCCTTCGGTTTCCAGAAGGCCGGCCAGGACGAGGGCCTGTCCCGCGGCACCGTCGGCTTCGTGATCATCGCCGCGATGGCGTACATCTTCGGCATGCGCCTGCTGGCCCGCCGCGCGCTGTATGTCGTGCGCCGCCGCGGCAGGCTGGCCACGTACCGGATGCTGCTGATCGGCTCGCTGCCCGAGACGCTGTTCGTGTACAAGGTCGTCTCGCGCAACCCGAAGGCCGGGCTGGTGCCCGTCGCCATCCACCTCTCCGAGCACCTGCCGGCCTCCCGGCGCGCGCAGGCCCCGGTGCCGGTGCACTACGGGCGCGACCTCGTCGATCTCGTGCACGAGCTGCGCGCCGACACCATCGCGGTGTGCGGCTCGGCCGGCGCGGAACCCGACGAGCTGCGCCGCCTCGCCTGGCAGCTGGAGGGCACCGGCATCGACCTGGTGGTCGCGCCGCAGCTCACCGACATCGCCGGACCCCGGGTGCACATCCGCCCGATCGAAGGCCTGCCGCTGCTGCACGTCGAGGAGCCCAAGCTCTCCGGCATGGCCTGGCTGGCCAAGAACTCGCTGGACCGCATCGCTGCCTTCATCGGCCTGGTGCTGCTCGCCCCGCTGCTGCTGGTGATCTCGCTGGCCATCTCGATCACCGACCGCGGCCCGGCGTTCTTCCGGCAGCTGCGGGTCGGCCACGAGGGCCGGGTGTTCAAGGTGTGGAAGTTCCGCACCATGTACACCGACGCCGAGGAGCGCAAGAGCAAGCTCGAAGCCCAGAACGAGGGCGACGGCATGCTCTTCAAGATCCGCGACGACCCGCGGGTCACGCCGGTCGGGCGCTTCCTGCGGGCCAGCTCGATCGACGAGCTGCCCCAGCTGATCAATGTGCTCAAGGGCGAGATGTCGCTGGTCGGGCCGCGCCCGCTGCCCGCCGACGACGGCGACTACCTGGGCGACGTGCGGCGCCGGCTGCTGGTGCGGCCCGGCATGACCGGCCTGTGGCAGGTCTCCGGCCGCTCCGACCTGAGCTGGGACGAGGCGGTCCGCCTGGACCTCTACTACGTCGACAACTGGTCGCTGGCGTACGACCTGAGCATCCTGTGGCGCACCGTCGGCGTCGTGCTCCGCCGCAAGGGCGCGTACTGACGAAGACCTGAAAACGGCCGGGCAGCCCGTGGGCTGCCCGGCCGTTCCCGTTTCAGGCGAAGATCACGTCCAGATCCAGCTCGTATGGAAACGGCACGGTGCCGCTCATCAAGCCGGTGCGCTTCTCCTGGATGAGGTAGCCCTTGGGGCCGGGTTGGGCCAGCACCTGGACTTCCCTGACGCTGGGCTCGACTATCCAGTACTCCGGCACGCCGACCATGGCGTATCCGGCGCGCTTGAGCACCAGGTCGGTGCTGGGATTGCTGGGCGAAACCACCTCGACGACCAGCTTCGCCGCAGTCGGTGGCAACGCCGCCACCGAACTGCTGAGCAGGTCGGCGTCGAAGATCACGAGGTCGGGGATGAAGTAGGAATTGGCGTCACGCCGTAGCACCCCGAGGTTCTCCCCGACCACAAGATGTGCGGGTGCCTGCGATTCCAGCAGCCTGCGCAGGCGATACAACGTCGCGAAGTGGGCCATGGGGGGTGGTGGGGTCACGAGCAGGGTCCCGTCGAAGATCTCGTACCGGTAGCCGTCGTCGGGAGTGTCGAGAAGGTCCTCGAACTGCCAGGCGCGCAGCGGCTGAGGCCGGAGCAGCGGATGGGTCATCGTTGTCACCCGTCCTCTCTATCGGTGCCCGTGTGACATCTCCAGAGTGCAGCACGAAGCTGCGGTGAGGAAGCTTCCCCAGGTCACATGAACGACGCCGGGCAGGCACCGCGACGCCTTCGGACCCGTCCCACGCACAAGTCCTTCACAACTGGGACTGAGGTTGCGCACAGGTGACCGCTACAGTCCCTGGTCATGAGTGAACGTCGGGTCCTGGTGGTGGAGGACGATCCCACCATCGCCGGGTCGGTGATCGCCCGGCTGCGGGCTGAGGGCTTTGCCGTCGCGCATGCCGGGACGGGGCCCGCTGCCGTGGAGGCGGCGGGGCGACTGAAGCCGGATCTGATCGTGCTGGATCTGATGCTGCCGGGGTTCGACGGGTTGGAGGTCTGCCGCCGGGTGCAGGCGCAGCGTCCGGTGCCGGTGCTCATGCTCACCGCCCGCGACGACGAGAACGACCTGCTGGTCGGGCTGGCCGTGGGCGCCGACGACTACCTGACCAAGCCGTTCTCGATGCGGGTGCTGGCCGCCCGGGTGCACGCGCTGCTGCGCCGGGCCGACCGGTCCACCGCGCCGGACGCGCCGATCAAGCTCGGCCCACTGGAGATCATCCGTTCCGAGCGCCGGGTGCGCCGGGACGGGGCCGAGGCGCACCTGACCCCGACCGAGTACGACCTGCTGGTGTACCTCGCCGAGCGGCACCGGTCGGTGCTGCCTCGGGAGCGGCTGCTGGCCGAGATCTGGGGCTGGGCCGAGGGCTACGGCACCCGCACGGTCGATTCCCACATCAAGGCGCTGCGCCGCAAGCTGGGTGCCGACCTGATTCGCACGGTGCACGGAGTCGGATACGCCCTGGAAGCCGAAACCACGTGATCGAACGCGTCCTCGACTGGCTCACCCACCCCATGTACCGGGTGCTGGGGCCGCTGATCGTGCTGTCCAACCGGGTGCTGGACCGGCTGCCCCGCCCGCTCGACCCGTTCCGGTCGATCAAGCTGAAGCTGGCCATCCTGCTCGGCATCTCGGGCGCGACCGGCCTGCTGGTGTTCTGGGGACGGCTCGGTTTCGTCAACTGGCCGGTCGCCATCTCCGCGGCCCTGGTCGGGCTGATCACGCTGCAGGTGCTGGCGCACGGCATGACCAAGCCGCTTCGCGAGATGACCGCGGCGGCGCGGGCGATGGCCCGCGGCGACTACAGCCGCCGGGTGCGCGCCACCAGCCGGGACGAGGTGGGCGAGCTGGCCCGCGCGTTCAACCTGATGGCGGCCGACCTCGCCGCCAGCGACCAGCAGCGGCGCGAGCTGATCGCGAACGTGTCGCACGAGCTGCGTACGCCGATCACCGCGCTGCACGGGGTGCTGGAGAACATCGTCGACGGGGTGAGCGAGGCCGACCCGGCGACGCTGCGCACCGCGCTGGCGCAGACCGAGCGGCTGGCCCGCCTGGTGACCGAGCTGCTGGACCTGTCGAAGGTCGACGCGGGCGCGGCGGCCCTGCGCCGGGAGCCGATGCCGGTGGCGGAGTTCCTGGCCCGGGTGGTCGAGGAGGCGAGCCTGAACGCCCCGGCGACCCGGTTCCGGCTGCACGACGTCACCCCGCACACCATCAGCGCCGACCCGGCGCGCCTGCACCAGGTGTTCGCGAACCTGCTGGAGAACGCGGCCCGGCACAGCCCGGCCGGCGGGCTGGTCACCGTCAGCGCCCGCCCGACCGGCACGCAGACCGTCTTCGAGGTGCTCGACCAGGGAGTGGGCATCGCGCCCGCCCTCCGGGAGCGGGTCTTCGAGCGTTTCACCCGGGGCAAGAGCGCCGAGTCGTCCGACGGCGGCACCGGACTCGGCCTCGCCATCGCCCGCTGGGCGGTGGAACTGCACCACGGCACGATCGCGATCGTCGACCCGCCCGGCGGGACCGGCTGCCGCGTACGCATCACCCTGCCCCAGAAGTCCATGCCTCATCAGTCGCCCGCAGAAGTCGGAGCCAACGATGTCAGACACCTCTCCGGACACCCCAGCGCAGCCTGACAGCTCACCGCCGCCCGAGTCGTCGCCGCCGTCCGCCGACGCGGGCCCGTCCGCGAGCCCGGACGCGCAGGTCACGGGGACCGAGCAGGCTCCCGCTGCGGAAACGTGGACCGCACCGGACCCCGCGCCGCCGACGGCCGAGGACAGCACCGCCGCTGTGACCAAGACGTCGGCCCCGGCCCCCGCGGCGACCGCGGTGCCCCCGCAGACGTACCCGGCCGACATGTCGCGGTTCTCGCCGCTGCCGCCGCCCCCGCCGGGCTTCCTGCAGGCGCGCTGGCAGGGGCCCGACTACGCGGGCGGGCCGGCGGCCTGGATCGCGGCGCTGGTCGGCGGCCTGGCCACCGCCATCGCGCTGCCGCTGACCCGCCCCGGCATCGGCTGGCTGCTGGTGGGCCTGGTCATGACGGGTGCGGTCTGGCACGCGGCACGGTTCGGCCCGAAGCCCGACACGGCGCTGGAGCGCTGGATCCGGGTCGGCTGGGCGGTGCTCGCCGTGGCGCTGCTGGCCGTCGGCACCTTCCGCGACGCGGGCTGGCTGTTCGTCTTCTGCGTGCTCGGCGCGATCGCGTGCGGTTCGCTGGCGGTGGCCGGCGGGCACTCGGTGCGGGCCGTCGTCGTCGGCGCGCTGGCGGTGCCGCTGGCGTTCTTCCGGGCCATCCCTTGGCTGGCCCGGGGCGCACGCGCCTGGCAGCAGACGCGGGAGAAGAGCGGCACCGCGGGCCGCGTGGTGCTGTCGCTGATCGTGACGTTCGTGCTGCTGGTGGTCTTCGGCGCGCTGTTCGCCTCGGCCGACGCCGCGTTCGCGACCCTGCTCGGCGACATCCTGCCCGAGCTGAACGCCCGCATGATCTTCCGCGGTGTGCTGTACACCGTGGTCGGCGGCCTGATCACCGCCGGCGCGATCTTCACCGTGCTGGCCCCGCCGGACCTGTCCGGCATGGAGCGCCCGGCGACGCGGCGCATCGGCCGCATCGAGGTCGCCCTGCCGCTCGGCGGCCTGGTGCTGCTGTTCGGCGCGTTCGTGGCGGTGCAGCTGCGCTTCTTCTTCGGCGACAAGGCCTACATCCAGAAGACCAGCGGACTGACCTTCTCGGAGTACGCGGTGCAGGGCTTCCGCCAGCTGCTCGTGGTGACCATGCTGACCCTGGTCGTCATCGGCCTGGTGTCGCGCTGGGCGGCGAAGGAGGCCCGCCAGGACCGGATCCTGCTGCGTACCCTGCTCGGCGCGCTGGTGCTGCTGAGCATGGTGATCGTCGGCTCCGCGGTCTGGCGCATGTGGCTCTACCAGAACACCTACGGCTGGACCCGGGAGCGGCTGTTCTTCGGCTCGGTCGAGCTCTACCTGGGCGGCGTGTTCATCCTGATCGCGCTGGCCGGGTGGAAGCTGCGGGCCTCGTGGTTCCCGCGGGCCGCGGTGGCCGGGTTCGCCGGGCTGCTGCTGTTCCTGGGCGTCGCGAACCCGGAGCACTTCATCGCGGAGCAGAACGTCGAGCGCTTCCAGAAGATCGACTTCTGGTACCTGCGGGCGCTCGGCCCGGACGCGGCACCGGCTCTCGCCGAGCTGCCGGAGCCGTACCGCAGCTGCGCACTGAGCTGGGTCATCCGCGACCTGAAGGCCGACCCGGACCAGTGGTACTCCTGGAATCTCAGCCGGGCCCAGGCCGCCGAGCTGCTGGAGGACATGTACGTCATGGGGGCCAGCCAGGCCTGCAACGAGTCCGAGCGCCTCAACGCGAAGAGGTGATCCCGCGCCTGCCCGTCGCCTCCCGCGAGGGGCGACGGGCAGGCGGCGCGCGTCTACAGTCGGACGCGTGATCGAGGACAGTGCGTTCGCCCTGCAGGGGCTCGTCAAGAGGTTCGACACCAAGGTCGCCGTGGACGGCGTGGACCTCGCCGTGCCGGCGGGCTCGTTCTTCGGCCTGCTCGGGCCGAACGGAGCCGGTAAGACCACCACCCTGTCCATGGCCGTCGGCCTGCTGCGGCCGGACGCCGGGCGGGCCCTGGTGCTCGGCCACGACGTGTGGCAGGACCCGGTCCGGGCGAAGTCGCTGATCGGCGTGATGCCCGACGGCGTACGCCTATTCGACCGGCTCGACGGCACCGAGCTGCTCACCTACCAGGGCCTGCTGCGCGGCATGGCGCCTGACGTCATCGACGCGCGGGTCACCGAACTGCTGGACGTGCTGGCGCTGACCGACGCCGGGCGCACCCTGGTCATCGACTACTCGGCCGGCATGAAGAAGAAGATCGCGCTGGCCTGCGCGCTGCTGCACGCGCCCCGGCTGCTGGTGCTCGATGAGCCGTTCGAGGCCGTCGACCCCGTCAGCGGCGCGGCCATCCGCGACATCCTCACCCGCTACGTCGCCGGCGGCGGCACCGTCATCTTCTCCAGCCACGTGCTGGAGGTGGTGGAGCGGCTGTGCACCCACGTCGCGATCATGGCGAACGGCCGGATCAGCACGGTCGGCGCCCTCGACGAGGTACGCGATGGGCGCTCCCTGGAGGAGGCCTTCGTCGCGGTGGTCGGCGGGCGCACTTCGACCGGCTCGGAGCTGTCATGGCTCTGACCTTCGCCCGGCTGAAGCTGCGCGTGCTGCGCAACGGCTTCCGCGGCCGCCCCGGCAAAATCGCTCTGTTCGTGATCGGCCTGCTCTGTGCGCTGTTCTACGGCACCATGGCGGCGCTGTTCTTCCTGGTCCCGTACCTGCCGAACGGGCCGGACTGGGCGGCGGTGGTCCCTGCGCTCGGCGGGACGGTGCTGGTGCTCGGCTGGATCCTGATGCCGCTGGTCTGGTTCGGTGTCGACGAGACCCTGGAGCCCGGCCGCTTCGCGCTGCTGCCGGTGCCCCGGGCCACGCTGCTGCGCGGGCTGCTGGTCGCCGCACTGCTGGGGGTGCCCGCGTTCGGCACCCTGCTGGCGACCTCCGGGCTGGCCATCGGCGCGGGCATCGCCGGGGGCCCGCTGCCCGCGGTGGCCGCCGCCGTCGGCGTGCTGCTCGGACTGCTGCTGTGTGTGGTGGTGAGCCGAGCCGTGACCAGCGGGTTCTCCCGCGCGCTGCGGTCGCGGCGGACCCGCGACCTGGCCGCGGTGGTGCTCGCCGTGCTCGCCGCGTCGCTGGGCCCGCTGCAGTTCCTGCTCACCTCGGGCGCGCAGCAGGTCGGCACGCAGCGCCTGGCCGCCCTCGCCGACGTGCTCGGCTGGACCCCGCTGGCAGCGCCGTACGTGGTGGGCCTGGACGCGGTGCAGGGACGCTGGGCGGCGGTCGCGGCGCGGCTGGCCGTGACCGCCGTGACGATCCTGCTGCTGGCGTGGTGGTGGTCGCGTTCGCTGGAGTCGGCGATGCTCGGCACGGCCGGGGGTGGCGAGGTCCGGGTGCGGGCGGCCACCGGAGCCCCGGTCGCCCGGTTCTTCGGGCGGAGCCGGCAGCCACGCACCGCTTACGGCGCGATGGTGGTCCGCGAGCTGCGCTACTGGGTACGCGACGTGCGGCGGCGGGCCAGCCTTATCACGTTCGCGGTGATCGGGGTGTTCCTGCCGGTCGTCATGAACCTCGGCCCGGGCGCCGGTGGCAACGTCGTCGCGCAGAGCGTGAACGGCGGTTCCATGGTGCTGGTCGGCGCGCTGGCCGGGCTCGGCATCGCGAACCAGTTCGGCTACGACGGCACCGCGTACGCGATGCACGTGGTGTCCGGGGTGTCGGGCCGGCTGGAGCTGCGGGCCAGGACGGTGGCGTACTCCTGGTACATCGTGCCGCTGCTGCTCGGCCTCGCCGTGCTCAACGCGGTGCTGCGCGGGGACCTGCTGCTGCTCCCGGTCATGGTCGGCACCCTGTTCGCCGCGTACGGCACCGGGCTGGCCTGCGCGATGCACGTGTCGGTGTGGGCGGCGTACTCGCTGCCGGAGAACCAGAACCCGTTCGCGATCAACACGGGCACCGGTGTCGCGAAGAGCTTCCTGGCGATGGCGGCGTGGCTGGCGGGCATGGCGCTGGCGCTGCCGGTGCTGCTGCTGGTGCTGCTCGGCGGGTCGGTCGGGGCGGTGCTCGCACTGCCGGTCGGGCTGGCGTACGCGGCCGGTGCGATCTGGCTCGGGCTGCTCACCGCCGGTGACATCCTCGACCACCGGCAACCTGAGCTGCTGGCGGCGATCACCCCCCGGACATGAAGGGTTCACCTACGAATCGTCGGCCGGTGGCGCAGCTCACCGAATAATCGTTGGAGTTTGTGGGGCCCCATGCGATGTAATAGTTGGTATGAGCATCATGAAGAAGATGCGGACGCGGAGCCGCAGCGCCGAGCAGATCCACCTCGAGCGCACCCACGCCGAGCGCGCGCAGCGTCGCCGCGCCGCGGAACTCGGTGACCCGATGGCAGCCGTGTTCGTACGCCTGCACTGAAACTTTTCTCCTCCTCCAAGAGCGTTGCGGCCCCTGTCGCGCCATCCGGCGACAGGGGCCGCAATGCTTTCCCGGCCGTGCCAGGCCACCGACGTGAACCCACCTCCCGTATTCCAGTCGCGCGGGAGTACCGGTACGGTGGGCACGGCCGCCACCCCTCGGCTCATGACCCCTGCGTTGTTTCCGCGCGGGCGTCTCCAGGGCTGGCGAGAGAGAAGGAGGCGTGCGCGTATGACGTCCGAGGCACCGCAGCAGCCCGGCTGGCCGCCGGCTGACGCAGCCGAGCGCAAGAGCGGATTCGGCCTGTTCGAGGCGCCGCCGGCACCCGACGAGTTCCCGGTGTTCACTCCGTACGGCAGCGCGCCGGAGGAGGCGTTCCCGCCGGACTCGGTCGCCGACCAGGCCCCGCCCGCATTCGGCGGGTTCCCGGCCGAGCCCCCGGCCGCCGCGCCGACCGGCGACGGAGCGCCGTACGTGCCGGCTCCGGCCGTCGTGCCGATCCCCGGCGTACGCCACGAGATGTCGTCGTCGTTCGCGGCGCACGAACCTTTCGTCACCTCGGCGCCGCCTGCCGAGCCCGACTGGTCGACGCCGCAGGCGCAGCCGGAGTGGGCCGCGTCCCAGGACTGGTCCACCCCCGCCGAGCAGCCGTGGCAGGCCGAGCCCGCCGCCGAGCAGCCCTGGCAGTCGGCCGCCGCCGCACCCGCCGCGGAGCAGGCCTGGCCCGACTACTCCGACTTCAGCAAGCCGCAGGAGCAGCCCCCGGCCGCGCCCGCCTTCGAGCCGGCCCCGGCCGAGCCGGCCACCGCGTCGGGCTCCTGGGCCGCGTTCGCCGCCGGTGAGTCGCCCAAGCCCAGCGCTCCGTCCGGCCCGTGGACCCCGCCGCCCGCGGTCGCCGCGCTGATGGACCCCGAGCCGGAGGCCCCGGCCGCCCCGGCCTACGAGCCGCCGCCCGCCTACGAGCCCGCGCCGTACACGCCGACCTCCTCTTACGAGCCCGCGCCGTCCTACGAGCCCGCTCCCGCGTACGAGCCTGCCTCGTCGTACGAGCCCGCGCCGTCGTCGTCGTACGAGCCCGCGCCGTCGTATGAGCCCGCCTCGTCGTACGAGCCCGCGCCTGCGCCGTCCTACGAACCGGCCCCGTCTTACGAGCCCGCCTCGTCGCCCGCTCCGGCGTACGAGCCCACTCCCGCGTACGAGCCCGCCTCGTCGTACGAGCCCGCGTCGTCCTACGAGCCCGCCTCGTCGTACGAGCCCGCCTCGTCGTACGAGCCCGCACCGGCGGCTCCCGCGTACGAGCCCGTTGCCGCCGCGGCTCCGGTGAGCCCGCCGCCGAGCGCCGGTCCGGTCAGTTCGCCGCCCGCGCCGACGACGCCGGTCAGCACGCCGCCGGCCATTCCGGTCACGCCGCCGCCGTCGGTGGCGCGCGCCTCGGCCGGAGTCGCCTCCGTCTCGGTGCCGGCCGCGAGCCGGGTGAGCCCCGCAGAGGACACGCCCGCCGCGATGCCCAAGCCCCAGGGCCGGGTGTACGGCTCTGCCACCGTGTCCGCGCCCGCCGAGGAGGCCCCGGCCGCCGCGCCGATGTCGCCGCCTCCCCCGCCGCCGGCGCAGCCCGCGGCGGGTGCCGCGCGGGCCACCGCCCGGGTGACCGTGCCCGGTGCTCAGCCCGCTCAGGCCGAGCCCCACGCCGCCCCGCCGATCGCCCGCTCGTCCACGGTGTACGGCGCGCCCGCCCGCCCGGCCGAGCAGCCCGCTCCGCCCGCTCCTGAGCAGGCCGCACCGCAGGGTGGTGCCCCCGCGCCGGCCCAGCGCCAGCCCCGCCAGCACGCGTTCGGTGACCTGCTCCAGCCTGCCGGGGCTCCCCCGGCGGCTGCCGCGGTGCCCCCGGCCGCTCCGCCTGCTCCGGCCGGCCCGCCGCCCTCGGTGTACGGCAACCCGCCCGCGACGCCGCCCGGCCCGCCGCAGCGCCCTCCGATGCAGCCGCCGGCCCGTCCGGCCGGGCCCCCGCCCGGTGCGGGCATCGTGCCCGGTCAGCGTCCGCCGATGGACTCGCCGCCGCCCGCGGCGCAGGAGCAGTCTCGGTTCGACAACTTCAAGCCGGACGAGACCGGCACCGGCTCGCTGGAGATCAAGCCGGTCCGCAGCGGGCGCGTGATCCTCATGGTGGTCGTCGGCTGCGCGCTGCTGCTGGCGCTGGCGTTCGGCGTCCTGATCGGCGCGGACAAGTTGATCAACGGCGACGACGGCGCCGCCCCCGCGTTCGGTGTGGGCGACTGCCTCAAGCAGTCGGGCAGCGTGGCCGTCGCGGCCGCGTGCACGGATCCGCAGACCTACAAGGTCACCTCGGTCGCCGACAGCAAGGAGCAGTGCGACAAGACGCAGCCGCACGTCACCGTCGACAGCAAGGTGCTGTGCCTGGCTCCGAACACCGCCGAGGGCGGTCAGCCGTCCACGGCTCCGTCGGAGCCCGCGGCCACGCCGACCCCGTGACGACGGCTTACCCGTAACGAGTGAAAGGCCCTGTGGCACTGACCACAGGGCCTTTTATTTCGTTCGCATGACGTCACACCCGGCCAGCACACTGGCCGCATGTTGCGCGACGCCCTGCCCGCGAGGCCCGAAGCACGCCGGATGCTCGTCGGCACCCTTTTCTCCGCGCTGGGCCGAGGGCTGACGCTGCCGTTCCTGTTCATCTACCTGACCGAGGTGCGGCACCTGTCCGGCACCACGGTGGGCCTGCTCATCGGCTGGTTCGGCCTGCTCACCCTCGCGGTCGCGCCGCTGTCCGGCTCGCTGATCGACCGGTTCGGCGCGCGCCGGGTGGTCATGCCCGCACTGCTCATCGAGGCGGTCGGCGTCGGCTCGCTGGCCCTGGTCGGCACCACCTGGCAGGCCGCGGTGGCGCTGACGCTGAGCGGCCTGGGCGCGTCGACGATCTGGGCCGGCATGAACACGGTCTTCACCTCGATCACCGGCGAGCAGGAGCGGCAACGGGTCTTCGGCCTCCAATTCGCGCTGCTCAACCTGGGCATCGGCATCGGCTCGGCGACCGCGGGCAGCATCGTGGACACCGCCCGGCCGGGCACCTTCCAGCTGATCTACGTGCTGGACATGTTCTGCTACGCCGGGCCGTTCCTGATCCTGCTGTCCATGCCGAAGGTGGGCCGGCGGCTGGTCGAGACGCCGACGCTGACCGAGACCGGCCGCAAGCGGGGGTACGGCGAGGTGCTGCGGCACAAGCCGTTCCGCCGCCTGATGATCTTCAGCGTGCTGCTGACGGTGTCCGGGTACGCGCAGCTGGAGGTCGGTTTCACCGGCTTCGCGACCAAGGTCGCGGGCGTCACCCCGCAGATCATCGGCTACTCGTTCACCGCCAACACCGTCGTGATCGTGCTGGCGCAACTGCTGGTCATCAAGAAGCTGCAAGGCCGCAGCCGCAGCCGGGCACTGGCCTCGGTCGGCGCCGTGTTCGGCACGGCGTGGCTGGTGCTCGGCCTGGCCGGCTACATCGACGGCGGCAACATGGTGCTCAGCGCCGCGATCGTGATCCTGTTCGGCGCGATCTTCGCGGTCGGCGAGACGATGCTCTCCCCGGTCAGCCCCGCCCTGGTCAACGTGCTCGCCACGGACGAGCTGCGCGGTCGCTACAACGCGCTCTCCTCGATGGTGTGGGGCATGTCCGCGATCGTCGCCCCGGTCAGCGCCGGCCCGCTGCTCGGCGCCGGGCTCGGCGGCGTGTGGATCGCCCTGGTCACCGCGGGCACGCTCGCCGCCTCGCTGGTGGCCCTGTCGCTGCGCAAGCTGATCACGCCGGAGCAGGACGGCCGCACGGTCGCGACCGTGCCCGGCGTGCTGGAGCCGGCCCCGGCCTGACCGCGCGGCGGTATGCCACGTCACCACCCCGCCCCTGCGTCCACCGCCCCATGATCGGGCAGAATGGCGGTATGCGGGTACGGGCGCCGGAGCTGCGCGGACGAGGCTGGTTGAACACCGGCGGCAAGGATCTCAAGCTGGCCGACCTGCGCGGCCGGATCGTGATTCTGGACTTCTGGACCTTCTGCTGCATCAACTGCCTGCACGTGCTCGACGAGCTGCGCCCGCTCGAAGAGAAGTACGCCGACGTGCTGGTGATCATCGGGGTGCATTCGCCGAAGTTCGAGCACGAGCGCGACGCGGACGCGCTGGCCGCGGCGGTGGAGCGTTACGGCGTGGACCACCCGGTGCTCGACGACCCGGACATGGACATGTGGCAGCAGTACGCCGCCAAGGCCTGGCCGACGCTCTCGGTGATCGACCCCGAGGGTTACGTCGTGGCGAACATGGCCGGCGAGGGCCACGCCGAAGGGCTGCGCCGCCTGCTGGACGAGCTGATCGCCGTGCACGAGGCGAAGGGCACGCTGCACCGCGGCGACGGCCCGTTCGTGCCCCCGCCGCCGAGCGACACCCTGCTGCGCTTCCCCGGCAAGGCGCTGCCGCTGCCCGACGGCACCGTGCTCGTCTCCGACTCGGCCCGGCACAGCCTCGCCGTCCTCGACCAGGACCTGTCGGCGGTGCTCCGCCGGGTGGGCTCCGGCGGGCGCGGTCGCGCCGACGGCGGCCCGGCCGAGGCGAGCTTCTCCGAGCCGCAGGGCCTGTGCCTGCTGCCCGCCGACATCGCGGCGCTCGTCGGCTACGACGTCGTCGTCGCGGACACCGTGAACCACCTGCTGCGCGGCGTACGGCTGAGCGACCTGGCCGTGACGACGGTGGCCGGCACCGGCAGGCAGTGGCGGTCGAGCCTGGACGAGCACGCCCACGACGCCCGGTCCATGGACCTGTCCTCGCCGTGGGACGTCGCCTGGTACGGCGGCAAGGTGATCATCGCCATGGCGGGCACGCACACGCTGTGGTGGTTCGACCCGGTGAAGCGGACCGTCGGCCTGTACGCGGGCACCACCGTCGAGGCGCTGCGCGACGGCGCGCTGGACCAGGTGTGGATGGCCCAGCCGTCCGGCCTGTCCGCCTCGCCCGACGGCCGCAGGCTGTGGCTGGCCGACTCGGAGACCAGCGCGCTGCGCTGGATCGAGGACGGGCAGATGCACACCGCGGTCGGCCAGGGCCTGTTCGACTTCGGGCACGTGGACGGACCCGCCGACCAGGCGCTGCTGCAGCACCCGCTGGGCGTGTGCGCGCTGCCGGACGGCTCGGTGCTGATCGCGGACACGTACAACGGCGCGGTCCGGCGCTGGCAGGACGGCACGGTGTCCACCGTGGACAGCGGCCTGGCCGAGCCCAGCGACGTGGTGCTCGACGCGGACGGCAGCGTGATCGTGGTCGAGTCGGCCGCGCACCGGCTGGTCCGGCTCGCCCCCGGCGCGGCCGGTGTGGTCGACGGCGGCCGGCACAAGGTCGAGCGGCCCCCGTCGCCGCTGACCCCGGGCACGGTCACGCTCGACGTCATCTTCACCCCCGCGCCGGGCCAGAAGCTCGACCGCAGTTTCGGCGACCCGACCCGGCTGGAGGTGTCCGCCTCCCCCGCCGAGCTGCTGCTGGAGGGCGCCGGGGTCACCACGGACCTGTCCCGCAAGCTGGTCCTCAACCCGGCCGTGGCCCAGGGCGTGCTCCAGGTCGTGGCGCAGGCGGCGACCTGCGATGAAGACGCCGAGTTCGCGGCCTGCCACCTCACCCGCCAGGACTGGGGCGTACCGGTCGTCATCACCCCGGACGGTCCCGACCGCCTCCCCCTGATCCTCCGCGGCCTCGACGGCTAAGGCAGGAAGGGGCGGAGAGGCACTTCGGCGTACTGGAGTGCCTCTCGGACGGCGCGGGCCAGCGCGACCGCGCCCGGGGTGTCGCCGTGCAGGCAGATCGAGTCGACGGCGTGCGGCAGCACCGTGCCGTCGAGCGCGATGACCCGCTGGTCCACGGCCATCAGCAGGGCGCGGGCCACCACCTCCTCCTGGTCGGTGATGACCGCGCCGGGCTTGGTACGCGGGAGCAGGGTGCCGTCGGCCCGGTAGGCGCGGTCGGCGAAGCCCTCCGCGTAGACCGGCACGACCGCGTCCCCGGCCGCGGTGGCCAGCGGCGAGCCGGGCGCACACAGCACCGGCAGGCCGGTCGCCTGTGCGGCCTCGACGATCGCGTCGATGTGCGCGGTCGCGTGGTAGAGCGCACCGTGGGGTTTCAGGTATCGCACCCGGGCGCCCTCGGCCGCGGCCAGCGCCTGGAGCGCCCCGACCTGGTAGATGATCTCGTCGCGGAGCTGGTCGAGGTCGTACTCGATGAACCTGCGGCCGAAGCCGGCCAGGTCGCGGTAGCCGACCTGCGCGCCCACCGCGACACCCTGCCGGGCGGCCAGGTCGCAGGTGCGGCGCATGGTCGCCGCGTCCCCGGCGTGGAAGCCGCAGGCGACGTTGGCGCTGGTCACCAGGTCGAGCAGGGCCTCGTCGTCCCCGAGTTCCCAGCGGCCGAAACCCTCACCGAGATCAGCGTTGAGATCCATAGAGGAACACAGTAGTGCCTGGACGCGCCTGCGCGAGCAGCCCGAGATCGGCGGGGTGCACGACGCCGACGACCGGGTAGCCGCCGGTGGTCGGGTGGTCGGCGAGGAACACCAGCGGCCGGCCGTCGCCGGGCACCTGGATCGCCCCGGCGAGCAGCCCTTCGCTGGGCAACTCCCCGGTCACGGCCCGGGTCAGCGGCGGCCCGTCGAGCCGCACCCCGATCCGGTCGCCCTGCCCGACCGTGTACGCGTCGCGCAGCAGCTCACCCGGGTCGGCGAACCAGTCGTCCCGCGGCCCGAACCGCACCCGCAACCGGATCTCGCCCCCGGGCGCGGACACCGGCACGAAGTCGACCGCGAGCGGTCCGACGCCGCGTTCACCGGCGCCGCCGCCCATCCCCGGACCCTGCGGTCCGGGTCCTGTCGCAGGGCCGGACGACACACCGGCCGACACTCGGGCAGCGCCGGGGTGCGCCTGGCCAACGGGAAGCGTCTGCCCTGCGCGCAGCGGTTCAGGGCCGATGCCGGAGAGCGTGTCGGTGCTGCGCGAGCCGAGCACCGGCGGCACCGCGATGCCGCCCGACACGGCGAGGTAGCTGCGGATACCCTGGTCCGGCGGTCCGATCTCGACGCATGAGCCCGCGGGCAGTCCGAACGCGACCCCGTAGGGTGCCGGGCGGCCATTGACGGCCAGCGGCGCGGGCGCGCCGGTGAGCGCGCACCAGACGGACACGCGCGCCCGCAGGACCGTGCCGCCGTAGGTGAGTTCGATCGCGGCGCTGCTCTCGGGGTTGCCGACGAGGCGGTTGGCCAGCCGCAGTGCCGCCGGGTCGAGCGCGCCGGACCGGGCGACGCCGAGTTCGGCATAGCCGACACGGCCCAGGTCCTGCACGGTGGCCAGCGGGCCAGGCTTCAGCACCTCAAGCATCGACGAACCTGACTACCGTTCCCGGCGCGAGCAGCGCGGGAGGGTCGCGGTCGAGGTCGAACAGGACCAGCTCGGTGCGGCCCACCAGCTGCCAGCCGCCGGGCGAGCTGCGCGGATAGATTCCGGCGTACGGCCCCGCGAGCGCCACCGAGCCCGCCGGCACCCTGGCCCGCGGGCTGGCCAGCCGGGGCAGCCACCGCTGCTCGGCCAGCCCGGTCAGATAGCCGAAGCCGGGCGCGAACCCGCAGAACGCGACCGTGAACTCGGTCTCCCGCAGCACCCGCGCCGGATCGGCCTGCCACGCCGCCGCGACGGCGTCGTGGTCGGGCCCGTCCCAGTGCACCGGAACGTCCACGCGGGACGGTGGCGCGGACGGCGCGGCCTCGGGTGCGAGTTCCGCCCAGCGCGGCTCGCCCCGCACCCCGCGCAGCAGCACCGTTCGCGCCGCGGGCACTATCTCCTCGCAGGCCAGCTCGCCGCGCTCGCGGGCGGCGCGCAGCGCGCGGAACCACGCTGCCGGGTCGTCGACCTCCAGCAGCAACGAGTCCCAGCCGTACTTCCGGACCAGCACGACGCAGATGTTACCGGCCTCACGCGCTTAGGCTACGCACGAGTAACCTACGGTGCCGTAGCCTAGGGGGCATGACCGACACGGCCGCCCCGCGACGTCTGCGCCCCGTCGACATCGGCAAGCCACGGATGCGTGGCTGGCTGCACGCGTACGCCTTCTTCGTCGCCCTGGTGTGCGGCATCGTCCTGGTCTCCATCGCCGCGTTCCGGCCCGGCGGCACACCCGTGACCAGCGTGGCGGTCTACAGCCTCACCGTGTGCGGGCTGTTCGGCGTCAGCGGGCTCTACCACCGGCGGGTCTGGAGCGAGCGCGGCTACCAGCTCATGCGGCGGCTCGACCACGCCATGATCTTCATCTTCATCGCGGGCACGTACACCCCGTTCTGCCTGCTCCTGCTGCCGTCCGGCAAGGCCGTGCTGCTGCTGGCCCTGGTCTGGGCGGGGGCACTGGGCGGCGCTGCCATGTCGCTGATCTGGCCGCACGCGCCGCGCTGGGTCTCCGCGCCGCTCTACCTGGCCCTGGGCTGGGTCGCCGTCGCCGTGCTGCCCGACATCCTGCACAACGGCGGCGTCACCGCCCTGGTCCTGCTGATTGTCGGCGGCCTGGCCTACAGCGTCGGCGCGGTCTTCTACGCACTGCGCCGCCCCAACCCGTGGCCGACCGTCTTCGGCCACCACGAGTTCTTCCATGCCTGCACCCTGGTCGCCGCCATCTGCCACCACATCGCCATCTACTTCGCCCTCTTCGCCTGACCCCAGCGCATGATCGCTCGACTTGCCAGGCACTTGGCCGAATGAGCCGTCAAGATACGCACACCTGCCCGGCAAGTCGGGCGATCTAGGGTCAGGCGCGGGCGGTGTGGGCGGCTACGAGTTTGGCCGTGTCGGTGTCGGGCCAGTCTGTTTCGGGCTGGTGGACGGCCAGGCCGCAGGTGCGCAGGCCGTCGGAGTCGACCTCGCCGCCGCCCGCGTCGAGCTGCGCGGAGAGCTGGGAGATGGTCGGGTTGTGCCCGATGACCAGGACCGTGCGGAACTCGGGTTCCACTTCCCGGATGAGGGCGAGCAGCTCGTCGGGCGAGCCCTCGTACAGCCGGCGTTCGTAGCGGACCACCGGCGACCCGGCGCCGGCCAGCGCGACCGCGACCGAGTGCCAGGTCTGGCGGGTGCGCCTGGCCGGCGAGCAGAGCACGAGGTCGGGCACGTAGCCGTGGTTGACCATCCAGGCTCCGGCCGCGGCGGCGTCGGCATGGCCGCGGTCGGTCAGCGGGCGGTCGGTGTCGGCCAGCCCCGCGGGGCGGTCGGCCTTGGCGTGACGCAGCAGCACCAGGGTGCGTGGGCGCGTTCCGGCGCCGGACAGCGGGGCCATGTGCCCAGCTTGCCGCAAGCGCGACGGTTGCGCATCCCAACTTCGGCGATAACCGCTCGGCACCCGGCTGAACGGCGCAGACGGGAACGGCGCCCCCGCGTGAGGAGGGGCGCCGTTCACCTATTCGTGGGATGGGTGCGGGGCGCGGCCGGGGCCGCACCCCGTGGGGTCAGAAGGAGGCCTCGTCCAGGTCCATCGCATCGAGCGTGGCCAGCTCGACGATGCGCCGGTCGGAGCCCAGCCGCGGCAGCACCTCGCGCGAGAAGAAACGCGCGGTGGCCACGACACCGGTGTAGAACGCCTGGTCGGTGCCCGGCTCGCCGGACAGCTTGCGCAGCGCGACCTCGGCGCGGCGCAGCAGCAGCCAGCCGACGACCAGGTCGCCCACGGCGAGCAGCAGGCGGCGCGAGTGCAGGCCGACCTTGTACAGCGCCCGCGGGTCGTCGCCCTGCGACTCGGCGAGCCAGCCGGTGAACGTGCCGAGCATGGCCTGCACGTCGCCGAGGGCGGCGGCCAGGGACGCGCGCTCCTCCTTGAGCTGGCCGTTGCCGGCCTCGTTGGTGAGGAACTCCTGGATCTCGCCGGCAACCGACATCAGGGCCCGGCCGTTGTCCCGCACGATCTTGCGGAACAGCAGGTCGAGGCTCTGGATCGCGGTGGTGCCCTCATACAGGGAGTCGATCTTCGCGTCGCGGACGTACTGCTCCAGCGGGTAGTCCTGCAGGAAGCCCGAACCGCCGAAGGTCTGCAGCGACTCCGAGCCGAGCAGCTCGAACGCACGCTCGGAGCCGCAGCCCTTGACCAGGGGCAGCAGGAAGTCGTTGATCTTCGAGGCCCGCTTGGCGGCCTTCTCGTCACCGGCGGCGGTGGCGATCGACACCCGGTCCTGCCAGTACGCCGTGTACGCGACCAGCGCGCGCAGGCCCTCGGCGTACGACTTCTGCAGCAGCAGCGAGCGGCGTACGTCCGGGTGGTTGGTGATGGCGACGCGCGGCGCGGTCTTGTCCGTCATCTTCAGCAGGTCGGCACCCTGCACGCGCTCCTTGGCGTAGGACAGCGCGTTGAGGTAACCGGTCGACAGCGTCGCGATGGCCTTGGTGCCGACCATCATCCGGGCGTTCTCGATGATCAGGAACATCTGCCGGATGCCCTCGTGCACCTCGCCGACGAGCCAGCCCTTGGCCGGAACGCCGTGGCCGCCGAAGGTGGTCTCGCAGGTCGTGGAGACCTTGATGCCCATCTTGTGCTCGACGTTGGTGACGAAGACGCCGTTGCGCTCGCCCAGCTCGCCGGTCTCGGCGTCGAAGTGGAACTTCGGCACCACGAACAGCGACAGGCCCTTGGTGCCCGCCGCGTGACCCTCGGGGCGGGCCAGCACGTAGTGGATGATGTTGTCGGACATGTCGTGCTCGGCCGAGGTGATGAAGCGCTTCACGCCCTCGATGTGCCAGGAGCCGTCGTCCTGCTTGACCGCCTTGGTGCGGCCCGCGCCCACGTCCGAGCCCGCGTCGGGCTCGGTGAGCACCATCGTCGAGCCCCACTTCTTGTCGACGAACAGCTCGGCCCACTTCTTCTGCTCGTCGGTGCCCTCCAGGAAGAGCACGTGCGCGAACGACGGGCCGGAACCGAACATCCAGACCGGCGCGTTCGAGCCCAGCACCAGCTCGGCGAAGGCCCAGGTCAGGGTGCGCGGGGCGGAGCTGCCGCCGAGGGCGGGCGGCAGGTCCAGGCGCCAGAACTCCGAGTCCATCCAGGTCTGGAAGGACTGCTTGAAGCTCTCCGGCATGGTCACGGTGTAGTTCGCCGGGTCGTACACCGGAGGATTGCGGTCGGCGTCGGCGTAGCTCGCGGCCAGGTCGACGCGCGCCAT
The DNA here is from genome assembly GCF_040648455.1 of Catellatospora sp. NPDC049133. Classification (NCBI taxonomy): domain Bacteria; kingdom Bacillati; phylum Actinomycetota; class Actinomycetes; order Micromonosporales; family Micromonosporaceae; genus Catellatospora; species Catellatospora sp. NPDC049133. The sequence goes on along the minus strand of NZ_JBEZDT010000014.1, from coordinate 87,709 downwards.
GCGGTCGATCTCGCTCAGCACGCTGCGCGCGGTGTCCGCGTCGACCTCGGCGAAGGGGCCCTCGCCGAAGGGCGTGTCGAAGACCTCGAACAGGTTGAACTCAAGATCCCGCAAGTTGCTCTGGTAGTGGCTCATTCTTCCCGCCCTCAGCGCATTCAGTTACCGACCAGTAAGTACGACTGTATTACTCGTCAGTAACCATCGGCAAGCGAACTGCCGAGAAGTTCACATCACAACCAGGTGAAATCCCCCACCCTTCATCGCGCCGACGCGCGACCGTGGCGGACATAGTTAATAAAACGGACACATGCAAGGCACCACGCCGCGATGCCGCAACCTAACCGCATCGACGTCGTTCTTCCGGGTGACGCGCGGGCACCCTCGCCCCGCCGGCCACAGGGGAGGAAGAAAGATGATCGAGAACCTGCGCAAGCTGATGTTCGAGCCGCGCTACCCGATCCGCTACATCGGCCGCCACCGCGCCCCGAGCGCGCTGCCCTCGCTGACGCTGGCCGTGCGCCGCAGCCGCACGACCTCGGTCGCCTAGTTCGTCGCGCCGAGTTCCCAGCTCGGCACCGGGGCCAGGGTCGGCTGCGACGGACCCGCGTACTCCATCAGGATCAGCGCGATGTCGTCGTCCAGCCGGTTGTGCACCCATTCCAGCAGCGCCGACTCGACCGAGGCCAGACCGTCGCCGACGGTGCCGTGGCCGAGCAGCTTCCAGGCCCGCTCGGTGATCGGGAAGAACTCTCCGTCACGCCGCGCCTCGGCCAGACCGTCGGTCAGCAGCAGCAACCGGTCACCGGGCTCCAGCCGCTCCACGCGGCTGCGCACCACCGGCATGAAACCCAGCGGCGGCGCCGGCGAGGGGGGATCAAGGGTGATCACCTCGCCGCGCCGGATCAGGATCGGCGCGGGGTGACCGCAATTGACGATCGTCAGCGTGCCGCCGCGCTCCTCGACCAGGCACGCGGTGACGAAGTCCTCGTCGCCCACGCTGCGGGCCACCGCCCGGTCCAGGTCGGCGACGATCGCGCGCAGGTCGGCCCGCTCGAAGGCGACATGGCGGTACGAGCCCAGCACGATGCTCGCCGTACGCACGGCGTCCAGGCCCTTGCCCCGCACGTCACCGATGATCATGCGCACGCCGTACGGGGTGTCCAGCGCCTCGTACAGGTCGCCGCCGATGTCGGCCGCGGCGGTCGCGGAGATGTACCGGCCGGCCACCGCCAGCGTGCCCACCTTCGGGCCGAGCGGCCGCAGCACCGCCTGCTGCGCGATGGTGGCGAGCTTGGCCAGCTCGGCGATGCGCTCGGCCTGCCGCTGCCGGACCACCGCCACCAGCGCCGCGATGCCGGTCGCCAGACCGATGCCGATGACGTTGATGAACGCCGACAGATCGTCCTGGCTCATGCCGAAGAAGGCGAAAACCGTGCCCACCGCCGTCGCGACACCGCCCGCGAGCAGCACCGCCTGCCACGGCGCGAACACCGCGGCAAGGAACGGCACGGTCGCCATCAGGCCGACGAAGCGCGCCTCGCGGCCGTCGGCCAGCTCCACCGCGCTGATCAAGAAGAGCAGCACGAAGGCCGCGCCGAGTCCGGCGCGGAATCCAGGGCTTAGCGGGCGGCCGCCCGACAGGACAAGTGGAATGCGTACGGCAACCAGCATGCCTGATCAACTCCGCCACACCGCTCAGATTGTCTCGTCGGCGGACCGCATTCTGTACGGTCGGACGAGACGCTCTTTCACGATTTTTCAGAAACTGTTTGGCTCGTTTTGGAAACAGGCAGCTTGCACCGGATCTCCGTTGAACGGAGGCGCGGCGGGCCTCAGGCGGGGTCGGCCAGGCGCGCCCGTTGAGATACGAGCGGGACGCCGTCGGGCCCTGATACCGCGAGCCGTTGACGCTGGAGCCGTGCGGGTGCTGCCTGCCCTTCAGCCGCCGCGGGCCCACCCGAACGGCCGGAATTCCGCACTCCCGCGCAGGCTACAAGGGCTTCTTCGGGCGGCGATCACCCGATAGGGGACGCACCGCGTGTCTCGATGGCGGACTAGAACATGTGTTCGATAAAGTCCACCCCATGGCAACCTGGACCGAATTCGCCGCCGCCACACCGTGGCTGGCCTCGTCGATCCGTGCCCTGCTGCACCAGTACGGGCCGGGCATGGGCTACCTGGCGACCGTACGGGCCGACGGCGGGCCACGGGTACACCCCGTCTCCCCCATCGTCACCGACGAGGGTCTCTACTGCTTCGTGATCGACTCACCGAAGCGGCGCGACCTCGAACGCGACGGGCGCTACGCCCTGCACGCCTTCCCCGCCGAGGACAGCGACGTCGAGGCGTACGTCAGCGGCCGCGCCCACCCCGTCACCAGCATCGCCACCGTCGAACACCTCGCCCGCCGGCATCGGGCCGCGCCCACCCTCGACTGGCGGCTCTACGAGCTCACCGTCGAGTCGGCGCTGCTGCACCGGCACGAGGCGGGGGCATACCCGAGCACCTGGCGCGACCCGGCGGCGGGCAGGAACGGGCCGGCGTACGAACGTCGGCCCCGCAAACCGTTCCTGCAGCTCGTGGCCGCGTAGGCGAGCGCCGTGGCGAACTGCCGCGGTTACCTACGTGCACGCGACCCGTGACGTCAGGTACAGTGGTGGCCGCTCGCGGGTGTAGTTCAATGGCAGAACATCAGCTTCCCAAGCTGACAGTGAGGGTTCGATTCCCTTCACCCGCTCCACGCGAAAAGCCCAGGTCGGAAGCGATTCCGAGCCTGGGCTTTCGTTTACTCCGGCATCGGCGACGATCTGGCGGGCCGTCCACGGGCCACTGACTCATCACGGCTCCCACGCCGCATTCGCGAGTCGGCCGCGTCGAGCACCCGCTGGATCAGCTGGGTGGTCGAGATACCTCCCGTACGCCGAACGTAAGTGAGTTTCCCGGCAGCCGCAGCCGGCCCGTATACGAACTCGGCCGCCTCTGGCGACAAGTCGTCGCCGTGTACCACGGTGGTGATCCCGTGCTCGGCAAGAAACCCTTCGGTCACCTGGAACGGGGCGTCCTCAATAACCTCATCGACGTACCTGCACGACTCGATCACGGCGACACGCTCGGCAAGGGTCATGATGGGACGACGCTTGTAGGAGGCTGCGGTGTCGTCCGACAGCACGCCGACGACGAGCCAGTCACCATGGCGGCGCGCCTCCCGGAGGAGAGAGACGTGGCCCGCGTGGAACAGGTCTCCAACCATGTCGACGTAGACCCGCGATGTGCCGGCCGCACGCACGTCTGGGTTCTCCACAACTATTCACCTTCTCCTTCTCCCACACCAGTCGCGGTCGCTTGCCGTTCTGCCGGACGAAACCTGCGAGGAGCGCGCACCGGCAGATCCGTGCGCCCGCCGAGGGAAGCCACGCTGATCCAGCTCCAGCTTGTCGGCCTCGCTGAGGCACGGGCCGACGTCGACCAGTACGGGCAACTGCGTGCGATGTGGCGCACGAGACCCGTCAGCCAGCACGCTGACCTTCGAAGCGGTCTGCTGACCTGCTCTCGCGGCCGATTACCTGTCCTGCTGCCGACGCACCATCTCGGTGATCCAGATGGGGGCGAATGGGGACGTGCAGTTCGGCGGGGTCGGGTAGTCCTTGAGAACCTCCAGCCGCTCGCCGATGTCGAGGGCGCGGGCGCGGAGTTCCGGGTGCTCGATCCCGAGCTGGGCCAGGCAGTGGTTCATCGCCCACTGCAGGCGGTCCGGGGCGTCCTTCATCTCCGCCTCGATGGTGTCGAGCAGCCCGCCGAGGTCGAGACCCTCGGGTTTCTTCGCCACGCGTTCGGTGGTCAGCGCCCAGCCGGCGCTGGCGACCACGGGATCCGGGTCGGCGAACCAGGCCACCCGCAGCTCTTCGGCGTGTGCGCTCTTCTTCACCACGTAGTTCACGAGCCAGTCGTGCACCTTCGGTGTGCGCGCCTCGCGCAGCATGGCGTCCAGCTCGGCGCGCTCGAACGCCTTCGGGCGGCAGATCAGGAGCGCCAGCAGCCGTGCCGCGGTGTCGCCGGTGTCCCAGAGCCGCCGGGCGAGTTCCTGCTGCGTCTTCAGCCGCTTCGCAACCTCCCGCAACTTGCCGAGGTTCACCCCGTGATCGTCGCCGTGCTTCTCGTTCACCTGGCGGACCTTCGGGTCTTCCAGCGCGGCCAACTCGGCCATCACCTCGGCCACCGTCGTCTCGGCCACCTCAGCCTCCTCTCCGCCACGGACGGGCTCCAGGCTACGAGGAAAGCACGGACCACCACGTGGTCGGCAAGCGCATGGGGCAGGTTGCCGCAAACCGTCCTCGGGCCGGTGCGGGTCAGCGGCCCGCCGGTGTGGAGTTGTCGTGGCAGTAGGGCGTGGTGGGCACCCCGGGTGGCGCGGTGTCCGTGAGGAAGCCGAGCGCGAACATCACCACGAGGGCGACCATGCCGAGGATCGCACCGAGCGCGAAGTTGCGGGACTCCGCCGAGTCGGTCGTGAAGAACGTGGACACGGCGCCCATGAACAGGATGGCGCACGGAACCACGCCGAGGCATGCGGCGCTGAGGTACCACGCCCGTGCGCAGTTGCCGAACTGTGCGGGTTGCAGCAGGAACATCAGGACGGCCGGTGACAGTCCGACCAGGACACCCATACCTCTGCGCAGCCATTTCGACGCCCCCATTGCGGGGACGCTACGACATTCCGGCGGACGCGTGGGGGCGGCCGTCAGGCCGCGGACGCCTCCAGGGCTGCCCTGATCCGGTGGAACTCCGCCTCGATCTGGGCGGCGGGCCTCTTGTAGGTGAACACCACGACACCGACGAGCGTGTCCGTGGCCCAGGCGCATACCGGGAAGTCGGCCCCACCGCCGTCGGCCAGGCCGCACTCGATCTCGGCGGCCGGACCGACCGCCTCGACCTTGACGGTCGAGCCCATGGTCAGCCCCGGATTGCGCCGGTCGGGGACGGGGCGCAGCGATTCGAGCGCCGTGACTAGGGCCGCCTGCCGGCCCGCGACCTGCGTCGCCACCACTCCGGCCAGCACGATCCCCTTGCCGCCAGGATCCTTGTACGAAGCCCCGACGGCCGACTCCCCCTCCGGGAAGGCGTACACGAGCACGGCCTGCAGGTCCTTGCCCCAGTCGTCCTTGTCAGCGACGATCATCATCCGTTTGCCGTCCAGGTCGAGGGGCAGCGCCACGTGGCGGGCAGACGGCGACGGGGAGGCCACGACCGCCGGTTCATCTGCGGACGGCGAACAGCCGGTGCCCAGGACGGCCATCGCGCTGAGGGCTGCGGCGCATACGCCGATCCGGAAGGCGGCGCGGGTCATGGACTGCTCCGATCGCGAAAGGTGGCCGGAGCCTACAAAACATTGATCGCCGGCGCGCTCCCCCGCCCGGCTCAGCCTGCGAGCACCTCGGACAGGGTGGCCGGTTTGAGGCCACGCTCGGCGAGGCCCTTGAGGATGTGCGGGAGCGCTTCGTCGGTGAACTGGGCGTTGGCCTCGGTGACGTGCAGGATGATCACGGAACCGGGCTTGACCTTCTTGAGGACCGCGTTCACGATCGGCCGCCAGTCGGTGGCGAACGGGTCGCCGCTGACGACGTCGCCGTCGACGACGGTCAGGCCGAGCGAGGACATGGCGCGCAGCGCCGCCCGGTCGTGGCACAGGCCGGGGAAGCGGAAGTAGCGGGTCTGGCGTCCGCCGTACCGCTCGATGATTTTGAAGGTCTTCGCGACGTCCTCGGTCATCGTGGCCGCGGGGATGCGCGGCAGGGTGTAGCAGTCGGCGGTGAAGGCCTGGTGGCCATAGGTGTGGTTGGCCAGTTCGAAGCGGGGGTTGCCGGCGAGGCGCTCGGTCAGCGCGGGGTAGCGCTGCACCCACTTGCCGGTCAGGAAGAAGGTGGCCGGGATCTTGTCGCGCTCCAGCATCTCGATGATCCGGACATTCGCGTACGACTTGACGCGGCCGCTCTTGAGCTGGGCCAGCATGCTGTCGGTCATGTCCGCGTCGAAGGTGAGCGCGACGAGGTTGCCGGTGCGCGGCCCGTGGTTCACGACCGGCGGCAGCAGACCGGGCTTGGTCTGGCCGGGCCGCCCCGGGCGGGCGCTCGGTGACGCGGACGGGCTCGGCGCCACCGACGGTCCCGGCGTGGCCGACGCGGCGGCGCTGCTGGTGGATGCGGCCACGAAGGCCGGTTCATCCGTTTCTGCACCGCATGCGGCCAGTAGGAAGACTGCAGCAAGCAGCGCGGGTACAGCCGAGGGGAGGCGCACGCGGCAATGATCGCAGCAAGCGGGCCGTCCGCGCCGCCCCTCCCCGGAACTCAGCGCAGCAGGCTGCCCGCGATCTCGCGGCCCTGCGGGGTCCACGGCGCGGGGCGGCCGGTGCGGTCCATCTTGACCATGACCCGGCGACCGTCGGCGAAGACGGTTCCGCCGTCCTCGGACAGGAAACGGAAGCCGTAGACGGCGCTGGTCTCGCCCATGCTGTCCAGCCAGAAGTGGACCAGGATCGGGCCGGTGCCGCGGACCGGAGCGTGGTAGGTGATGGTGAACTCGCGCACCGCGGCGATCATGTCGGGGCTGCTCGGCGCGCCGTCGCGGAAGCCGTAGCCGTGCTCGGCCCAGAACTCCGACATGGCCCGCTCCAGGATCAGGGCGTAGCGGGCGTTGTGCATGATGCCGACGATGTCGAGGTCGTCGATGTGGACGACGGCCCGGCGGACCGTGCCGGTGGTGGTGTCGAGGGTGGCGGTGGTCATCTCGGGCCTTTCAGTCGTACGGCAGCAGGTCGGGGTCGGTGGCGAGGCCGCGCAGGCGGGCGAGCACGGCCTGGCGGGCGTCGTCGGGGCTGCGGGCCAGCAGGCGCGAGTGCAGCAGCGCGGCGACACCGGCCGCGTCGACCTCGAAGGCCAGCCGCCGGGGCACCGTGTCGGCAGGCAGTTCGCCCAGCTCGACGGCCTCGGTGACGAGGCGCTCCAGCAGCGTGATCCACTCCGCGAGCACCGCGGCGAGCCGATCGGGCACGACGCCCGTGCGGCCGGTCGACTCGAACTCGGCGATGGCGAAGAAGCAGCCGCCGGGGAGCACCCGCTCGCTGTAGAAGGCCAGGCGCGACTCGTGCAGCGCGAACAGGCGGCGCAGGCCGCGGGGCCGGTCCAGGGCCGGGCCGACGACGCGGCGGGCCCACTGGTCGCGGGCGTGTTCGATCGCGGCGAGCTGCAGTTCCTCCTTGGAGGACCAGTGCGCGAAGAGCCCTGACTTGCTGACGTGCAACCGGTCGGCGAGCTGGCCCAGGGACAGGCCGTCGAGCCCTGCCTGGCTGGCCAGCGCCACGGCGGCGTCGAGCACCGCGGTGCGGGTGCGCTCGCCGCGGGCCAGCCGCCCGTCCGTTCCGGTCATGGAGCCAGGCTATTAAGAAGACCGATCGGTCGTACGGTTTTGTGAGGCGACTCACGGAGTTCGTGCTCGTCGCCGCAGCTCAGCCAGGCCGCGATGATGGGAAGGGCACCTTCACAACGCTCCGCGTTGTGAAGGTGCCCTTCCTTTCCTCAAGGGACGACGAGGGTGAGGTGGCGGGTGCCGGTGGCGATGGTGATGCGCTGGCCCCAGGCAAGTACGAGGTGGTCCGATTCGACGCCGTCGGCGAAGGCGACCAGGCGCTCGCTCTCGCTGGTCAGGGTGAGGCGCTGGCCGGAGCCGACACGTCCGGCGGTGAGGCGTGCGCCGGTGGCAGGCGAGGGCCAGGCTTCGCGGACGAACCAGCACAGCTCGGACGCGTCCGGGCCGGGCAGGGTGTTCGCCAGGTCGCGCATCAGGGCCACCGACGCGCACCAGCCGGTGGCACCCGTACCGGTGCCGACCAGCACGCCTGACGACGAGTGCCGCTCCTGCTCGCCCTGCGGCGTGGTGAGCAGGTAGCGGGAGGACTGGTGGCTCTGGTGGCCGATGTAGATCTCGTTGAGGCCGGCGAGCTGCTGGCCGTCGTCGAGCGTGGCCACGGCCATCGCGCGCGACTGCGTGGCGGCGCGGCCGGCGAGCACCGCGGGCAGCAGGCCCGCCACATCGCGGGCGGCGAACCGGGCCAGGACTCCGGGGTTGCGCTCGGGCTCGGGGTTCACGCCGAGCACCGGCTGCCCGGCGAGATACTTCGCCGCGTTCGCGACCAGCCCGTCCTGCCCGACGGTGACCACGATGTCCTCCGGCGCGAACAGGAAGCGGGACAGGTCGTCGCGGTGCACCTGCCCGCGCCGCCAGTCCGCCGGCAGGGCGGCACTGACCGTGGCCAGCGCCGCCTCCTGCGCGGCGTGCCGCGCCTCCACCTCGGCGATCTCCCTCCCCCGTTCCTTCAGGAAGTAAGCCGCAGCGGCGCGCGTGCCGTGGCGGCCCAGCAGCTCGTCGAGCTCACTGCGCCGGGAGACCACCACCACCCGTGGGGCCAGCGTCGCGCTCATGCCTCCTCCTCCTCGCTCCGCTCGTCGTCAGCACGAGGACCAGCCGACACGATTCGCTCGCCTCGCTCGCTCATGCCGCTCAGCGGTCCGACGGGCCCGCGCCGAAGCGCGAGAGCAGGCCGGTGACGACGTCGGGCGTGACGGTGAGCTGGCCGATCTCCGGGAGCTGGCCGGCGAGCTCGCGCAGCGCCAGGCCCTGCAGCACCGCCGGCGGCAGGTCCCGGTACGCGGCGAGCTTGGCGGCCTCGGCCTCGCCCTGGGCGACGCCGAGTGCTCGCACACCCGCGGCCTTGGCCTCGGCCAGCAGCTGCTCCTTCTCCGCCTCGGCGGCGTTGAGCAGCTTCTCGCGCTCGGCCTTGCCCTGCGCCTCGACGAGCTGGGCGGCGGCGACGAGTTCGGCCTTGCGCCGGGTGTTGGCACCGTTCTGCTCGACGAGCTGCTGCTCGCGCCGGGCCAGCTCGATCTTGTTCTGGAGTTCGTTCTCGGCGATGCCGCGCTCCTGCTCGACGGCCTGCGCCCGGCGGGCGAAGGTGGCCCGGTCGGCCTCCACCTGCACCGCCTCCCGGGTCGGGGTCTGCAGCGCGCGCTCCAGCTCCGGCTCCGGCCGGATCGCCACCACGCGGGCGCTGACCACCTGGACGCCCAGGTCGGTCAGGCGCGGCTCGGCGCCCAGCGCCGCCGACACCGCCTCGCGCACCGCGGCGACCTCGCTCAGCGCCTCGGCTAGCGGCAGCCGGGTCAGCAGATCGAGCGCGGGCTGCTGGGCCAGCTCGGCCAGCAGGGTGGCGATCTGGTCGAGCGGCCGGGCCCGCGCGGTGCCGAGGTAGGGGTCGATCGAGAAGTCCAGCCGGCCGACGGCGACGGCGGGGTCGGCCACCCGGTAGGTCACCGTGGCCTGCACGGTGACGTCGGTGAAGTCGCTGGTGCGGGCGTGGAACAGCAGCGGCAGCTCGCGGTCGTCGACCGGCACCTCACTGAGCACCGCGGTCAGCGGCCGGTACCAGAAGGCCAGGCCGATGCCCTCCCGCTTGGCCCGGCCGCGGACGCTGTGGCGCACCCAGTTCGTCGGCGTGCTGCGCAGGTGGCGCAGGAAGAAGCGCTTGGACACGTCAGCCATCGTGATCGTTCTCCTTCGGAGGATTCCCCGGTCCCTTTTTCGTCATGATGACGATAAGCTTCGTGATACATTCTCGTCAAGGTGGTGATAAATCAGATGGCCGACTATCCAGCGTTCTCCGTCACAGCCGACCTGGTGGTGCTGACGGTGCAGGACAACGAGATGCGGGTCCTGCTGGTGCGCCGGGGCATCGAGCCCTATCGGGGGCAGTGGGCGCTGCCCGGCGGTTTCGTGCTGCCCGACGAGGACCTCGACGCGGCCGCCGCCAGGGAGCTGCGCGAGGAGACCGGGCTGACCGCGCCGGTGGGACACCTGGAGCAGCTGGCCAGTTACGGCGCGCCCGGGCGGGACCCGCGCGGCCGGGTGGTGACCGTGGCCTATCTGGCGCTGCTGCCGCACCTGCCCGCGCCGGTCGCGGGCAGCGACGCGGAGGGCGCGGCCTGGACGGCGCTACCGGTCCCGGAGCTGGCGTTCGATCACGCGCGCATCCTGGCCGACGGGGTGGAGCGCGCCCGCGCCAAGCTGGAGTACTCCCCGCTGGCGACGGCGTTCTGCCCGCCCGAGTTCACCATCAGCGAGTTGCGCGAGGTCTACGAGACGGTCTGGGGCGCCCGGCTCGACCCCCGCAACTTCCACCGCAAGGTGACCAGCACCCCCGGCTTCATCGAGCCCGTCGGCCGCAGCATCGCCGCCGAACGCGGCCGCCCCGCCCAGCTCTTCCGCCGCGGCCCCGCCCGCCTCCTCCACCCACCCATGCTCCGCCCCACCCCCTGACCCCCGGCCCCTGCCGCAGCTCTTAAAAAGTCGCGGCCTCAGAGGGTGTCTGAGGCCGCGACTTTCAAGAGTTGCGTCGCGGGTGAGGCCGGGCCGGAGGGCCGGGCAGGGTGGGGTCAGGAGGGGCGGCCGAAGCTGTGGATGGGGGCGGCGTCCATGCGGCGCATCGCGATGGGTTTGCCGGTCTGGGAGGCGTGGACGATCCAGCCGTTGCCGGCGTACATGCCGACGTGGTGCAGGTCGCTGTAGTAGAAGACCAGGTCGCCGGGTTTGAGGTCGGCGCGGCTGACGGACTTCACGGCGGCGCGCTGGGATCGGGCGTTGTGCGGCAGGGAGACGCCCGCCTGGGCCCAGGCGGCCTTGGTCAGGCCGGAGCAGTCGAACGTGCTCGGGCCGTCGTCGCCCCAGCCGTACATCTTGCCGATCTGGCGGCAGGCGAACTGGACCGCCTTGCCGGCCGGGCCGCCGGGGTACGCCGTCGGGCAGGGCACGGGGGCGAGCTCGCCGGTGCCGGCGCCGCTGCCGTACGCCTGGAGCCGCAGCTTGTTCAACTTCGCGATCTCCGCCTCGATGGACTTGGTCCGTGATCCCTGCTCCGCCTCGGTCTTGGCGAGCTGCGCGATGGTCTCGTCCAGCGGCTGCTTCACCGCGTCCAATGCCGCCTTGGCGGTGAGGGTGTCGGCGATGCGGGCCTTCTTGTCGTGGGCGAGCTGGTCGAGCACGACGAGCCGCTTCGCCATGACACTGGCGTCACCGCTGCTGAGGAACGCGTTGACCTGGGCCAGGGTGCCGCCGCGATAGAGCTGGTCGGCCAGCACGCCGATGCGCGTCCGGGTGGCCTGCACCTGCAGCTCCAGGGGCGCGAGCTGCGCCTCCAGTTCGGCGGCCTTCTTGCGCTGCTTGGCCAGCTTCGCCTTGGTGGCGTTGTGCTCCTCGATGACCGGCTCGAGCTTGGCCCACTGCTCGTCGATCTGCTTCTCGATCTCGGCGGGGGTCGGTGCCGCATGGGCCTGTGCCGCTGGCGCGAGCAGGCCCAGCAGGACGACGCCGACCGTCAGCAGGCCGCGGCGTATTCGTGGTGCGCTGGGAAGCCCCGCGTGGGGCCGATTATGGCTACACACGGGGATTCACGTTAGGCAAGACCGTTACAAGAACGCAAGGGCCTCTATCCGATCGCGACGAACAGGTCGTCGAGCGTGCCGTGGAACTGGTCGTTGTTCGGGGCGACACCCTTGCCGCCGATACGCAGCGGGGCGTCGTTGGAGATGTTCAGGTCGGCCGGGATGGCGGCCTCGCCCTGCGCCACGCCGTCCACGGTGATGCGCAGTACTGCCCCGTCACGTGCGCATTCGACGGTGTGCCAGGTCCCGTCGGCGATCCCCTGCGTCGCCTGCGCGACGTGGATGACGTTCTTGCCGTTCTGCGGACCGGCCACGACGCAGGAGGGCATGCCCTTGGCACCGTCGACCTGGAGCTTGAACTGAGTGCCGAACTGCGAGTAGCCCTTCTGCAGCACGTTCGCGCCCTTGGCCGTCTCCTCGGGGGCCATCAGCACCGCCGCGCCCCAGCGGAACGCGCGCAGTCCGGGGTTGAGCGCCGGGTTCGCGCCTGCGTCGAGGATCGCGCGGGGGCACTGCTTGTCGTCCTTGCTCGCGCACGGACCGGGGAAGCGCACCGCGAAGTCGCCGTCGCGCGGCACGAGGGAGACGTCGCCGCCGGTCTGGCTCTCCTCGCGCACGGTGAGGGTCCCGGCGTCCGAGCCGACCACGCGGGCCTGCTCCAGGCCGTTCGCGAAGTCGAACACCACGCCCTCGCCGATGGCCTGGGCGGACGGGCTCGGCGCGGCCGCGCTCGGACTGGGCGCCGCGGACGGCGACGCCGGGGTCGCGGTCGGAGGCTCGGGCTCGTCGCCGGTCAGTTGCACCACCAGGACCGTGGCGACCACGGCCAGTAGCACCAGTCCGGCAATGATCGCGGGCCATTTGAATCGCATTCGCTCATATTTACCAGAGCGGCGTCATCCCCGGACACCCGGTGAACAGCCGTAGCACCTGGCGGAACGGCCCACCCGAGCGATGAAGATTAGTTTCATATTGGCAACGCGCATCGGTAACTATTGACTAACCGTACGGCCGAGGGCAGGGTGACCGCATCGGACACTCGAAGGGAGCCGTACGTGTCACCCCGAATCCCCCTGCGCCGGCTGGCGCTGCTCACCGCGGTGGGTCTGGGGCTCGGCGCCGGCGTAACGCCGGTGGCCGCCCAGGCCGAGTCGCCACCCACCCGGCAGGACGACTACCTGGCGGCCGCCCAGGAATACGGCGTACCCGTGGACGTGCTGCTCGGTGTCTCCTATCTGGAGTCCCGCTGGGACGCCAACGCGGGCACGCCCAGCACCTCCGGCGGCTACGGCCCGATGCACCTCACCGACGCGGCGTACGTCGCCGCGCTGGCTCCGGCCGCCGAGCCGGAGTCCGAGCCCGCCCCCGAGGAGGACTCCCGGGGTGACGACAGCCGCCCGAAGGCGGTCGGCCACCCCGACGGCACCCCGGCTCCGGCCGAGGCGGCGCTGCGCACCCTGCCCGCCGCGGCGGAGCTGACCGGCCTGTCCGCCGAGACGCTGCGCACGGACCCGGTCGCGAACATCCGCGGCGGAGCCGCACTGCTGGCCTCGTACCAGCAGCAGTTGAACGCGCCGCAGGGCGCGGACACCGACCCGGCGGCGTGGTACGGCGCGGTCGCCCGCTACTCCGGCGCGGACACCGAGCAGGCCGCGGGCGCGTTCGCCGACGAGGTGTACGCGACACTGCGCGACGGCGTCGCCCGCACCACCGACGAGGGCCACGCCCTCAGCCTGACCCCCCGGTCGGTGACCCCGGTCAAGGACTGGCTGATCCGGCTCGGCCTGCGCAAGCTGGCCCGCCCCGACGGCATCGAGTGCCCCATCGACATCTCGTGCGAGTCGCTGCCCGCGCCGTACGAGGCGTTCGGCGACGGCGACTACGGCAACCACGACCTGGGCAACCGGCCGCAGTCGCAGCGCATCGAGTACATCGTCATCCACGACACCGAGGCGAGCTGGGCCACGACCCTGAAGCTGGTTGCCGACCCGACCTACGTCAGCTGGCACTACTCGCTGCGCTCGGTCGACGGGCACATCGCCCAGCACGTGAAGGCCAAGGACGTCGGCTGGCACGCGGGCAACTGGTACGTCAACGCCAAGTCCATCGGCCTGGAGCACGAGGGCTTCGCGGCGCAGGGCGGCTGGTACACCGAGGCGCTCTACCGCACCTCGGCGAAGCTGGTCCGGCACCTGGCCCTGCGGCTGGGCATCCCGCTGGACCGCAAGCACATCATCGGACACGACAACGTGCCCGGCACCATCACCTCCACGGTCGCCGGCATGCACTGGGACCCGGGCCCGTACTGGGACTGGTCGCACTACTTCGACCTGCTCAAGGCCCCGTTCCGGGGGCTGCCGGAGCCGCTGGCGGGCCACGCCGGACTGGTCACCGTCAACCCCGACTTCGCCACCAACAAGCCGGCGTTCACCGGCTGCACCGGCGCGGCGAGCAACCCGTGCCCGCTGCGCTCCAGCTCGTCGGTCATCCTGCGCAGCGCGCCCGAGCTGACCGCCCCGCTGGTCCGCGACCCGGGCCGGTGCGGCACCAAGGCGAGCACCATGGTGGTCAGCGACCACTGCGCACGGGCCTCGGCGGGTCAGACGTACGCCGTCGCCGAGCGCACCGCCGAGTGGACCGCGATCTGGTACCTCGGCCAGAAGGCCTGGTTCCGCAACGCCGACGCGGGACCGCTGTGGAACGTCGGGTTCGTCGTCGAGCCGAAGCCGGGCCTGGCGAGCATCCCGGTGTTCGGCCGGGCCTACCCGGAGGCGGCGGCCTACCCGGCCGGTGTGCCGGTGCAGGCGGTCAGCCCGCTGGCCCAGTACACGATCACGGCCGGGCAGCGGTACGCGGCCGGGCCGGTGCTCACCGGTGAGTACTACCGCGCCGCCACGTTCGACGGATCCGGTCCCGGTGACCGCACCGTCATCCGGGGCGAGCAGCAGTACGTGCAGATCCAGTTCGGCCAGCGCATCGCGTACGTGCTGCGCGCCGACGTGGTGCTGAAGCCGGCCGTGTCGTTCTGACCCGTCCCGGCGCAACGAGAAGGGCTCCCCGCCGTTCGCGGGGAGCCCTTCTCCGTGCTGAGAGGTCAGTAGGCCCGGCGGTAGCCGGCGACCGGCATGACATCGATGTACTGCATCCGCACCACGTCGCCGGTGTGCGGTGCGTGCACCATCACCCGGCGGCCGTTGACCGTGCCGACGTACATGCCCACGTGGTGCAGGTCGCCGTAGAAGAAGACCAGGTCACCGACCGCGGGCGTGGACACCTTCGTCGTCTCGCCCCACTGGTCCTTGGTGTAGTGGGTGAGGCTGACGCCCGCCTTGCCGTACGCCCACTGGGTCAGGCCGGAGCAGTCGAAGCTGCTCGGACCGGCCGCGCCCCACACGTACGGCTTGCTGATCTGCTTGCAGGCCCACGCGGCGGCGGTCTGGCCCTTGCCGGAGCCCATCTGCGCCGGGCAGGCCGCGCCGATCTTCAGCGAGCCGCCGGAGCCGCCGGTGCCGTACGCCTGCGTCCGCAGCTTCTGCAGGCGGCTCATCTCGCCCTCGATGACCTTCTTCTTCGCGGCCAGGTCGGCGTCCTTGAGCTTGGTGTCCGCGATGGCCTTGTCCAGCGTGGCCTTCTCGCCGTCGTACTTGGCCTTGGCCTCCGAGGTCGCCGAGATCTGCTCCTGCTTGCCGTGCGCGATCTGCTGCAGCATCATCAGCTGGTCCGCGAACTGCTTCGGCGAGCCGCTGCTCAGCAGCGCGTTCACCTCGGCGCTGCGGCCGCCCTTGTAGTACTCGGCGGCGATGACGCCGACCCGGGTCCGGGTCACCTCGACGGTCAGCCGCAGCGGCTGCAGCTTCGTCTCCAGGCCGGCGGCCTTCTTCTGCAGCTTGACCAGCTCGCTGTGGACCTTGTTGTAGTCCTCGACCAGCGGCTCGAGCTTCTCCCACGTCTTGGCGATCTCAGCCTCGATCTCGCTGATCGACGGCTCGGCGTGTGCGGGCAGGGCCGGCGCGACGCCGACGAGCATGGCTGCGACCAGCACAAGCGCACGGGTGAGCGTGCGCGACGCGGTACGGAGGGGGGTCACCGGAGCTCCTTTTCCGCCGACCGCGACCGGTGGAACAGGGGGTGAACCCGGGCGCGGTGTCCGGGGCGGGGTCGCGAGGGGTCACAACCCGGCGTACGCACCAGACGGTCACCAACCCTAGAAAAGAAGGTGAGCCGGTTTCAAGCCGGAAGCGAGACAACTTCGCTGAGCTGCCCTGATGTCACTCAGCGTGCCCCGGAGAAGGCGGTTCGCGCCGCCGCCGACAGCCACGCTGACCTGCGCAGGTGTCGGCGGCGGTCACGCAGCGTCAGGACACCTCATACCGCCGAGGCCATGATGGCGTTGAGCACATCGTCGAGTGTCACCACACCCACCGGCAGCTGGCCCTCGCTCACCAGCACGATGTGCCGCCGCTCGCGGCGCATCGACAGCAGCAGCTCGGCCAGCGAACGGTCCGGCGGCACGACCGCCAGCGGCCGGACCAGACCGCCCGGGATCGGCTCGCGGCGGCTCGCGCCCTCCAGCCCGATCACGTCCTTGATGTGCACGAAGCCCAGCACCCGCCGGGTGCCGCGGGCCACCACCGGGAACCGGGACCGGCCGGTGCGGGTCGCCAGCACCTCCAGCGTGGCCGGTGACGTGTCGTCGGTGACGATGGTGACCGCCGACCACGGCCGCAGCGCGTCCGCGGCGGTGCGCTGGTGCAGCGCCAGCGCGCCCGCGATCCGCGCGTGCTGCTCGGGGTCCAGCAGCCCCTCGGTGTGCGCCTGCTGCACGAGGCCCGCCAGCTCCTCGGCGGTGAACACGGTCTTCACCGCGTCCGCGGCCTCGACCCGCCACAGCCGCAGCACCTTACGCGACGCCCACTTCATCGCCACCAGCAGCGGTTTGGTGGCGATGCAGAACGCCAGCATCGGCGGGCCCAGCCAGAGCACACTCTCCTCCGGCCCGGCCAGCGTGATGTTCTTCGGCACCATCTCACCGATCACCGTGTGCAGGAAGACCACGACGAGCAGCGCCAGCACGAAGGCGATCGGGTGCTGCATGTTCTGCGGCAGGTTGAGCGCGTGGAACAGCGGTTCGATGAAGTGCGCCAGCGCGGGCTCCGCGATCGCGCCCAGCGCCAGCGAGCACAGCGTGATGCCCAGCTGCGCGCCGGCGATCATCAGCGGGATCTGGTTCATCGCCGACAGCGCCCAGGCCGCCGGGCGCGAGTGCTGCGCCTTCGGCTCGATGACGGTACGCCGGGAGGCGATCAGCGCGAACTCCGCGCCGACGAAGAACGCGTTGCCCAGCAGCAGCGCCGCGGTGATCAGCAGTTCACTCATCGTCGTCGCCCGCCAGCCGGACCAGCCGCACCTGCTCCACCCGGTGCCGGTCCATCTCCACCACGGTGAACTCCCAGTCGTTGGCGACCAGGGCGTCGCCGACCACCGGGATCCGGCCCAGCTCCGCCATCAGGTATCCGCCCAGCGTCTCGTACGGGCCCTCGGGCAGCCGGAACCCGGTCTGCTCGTCCAGCTCGTCCTCGCGCAGCATCCCGTCGACCAGCCAGGTGCGCACCCCGCCCGGCACGGTCACCTCGATCGAGCCCGACTCCTCCTCCTCGGCGGTGTCGTGCTCGTCCGCGATCTCGCCGACCAGCTCCTCGACCAGGTCCTCGATGGTGACGACACCGTCGGTGCCGCCGTACTCGTCCACGACGATGGCGAAGTCGGAGCGGCTCTCCCGCAGTGCGGCGACCACCTTGTCCAGGTCGAGCGAGGCCGGGACCAGCACCGGTTCGCGGGCCACCGCGGCGACCGTGGTCAGCGAGCGGCGGGCCGGCGGCACCGCGAGCGCGTCGTTGACCGACACCACGCCGGTGACCGTGTCCAGCGTCTGCTCGTACACCGGGAAGCGGCTGTGGCCCGTCTCCCGGGCGGCTTCGAACAGCTCGGCGACGGTGGCCGAGCCGGCCAGGCCGACCACGTCGATGCGCGGGGTCATCGCCTCGGCCGCGTGCTTGTCGCCGAAGCGGACCGTGCGCTGCAGCAGCAGGGCGGTCTCCGAGGGCAGCGCGCCGGCCTGCGCCGAGATCGCGGCCAGCAGGCCCAGCTCCTCGGGCGAGCGGGCGCTGGCCAGCTCCTCCTGCGGCTCGATGCCCATCCGGCGGACCAGCCAGTTGGCGGTGCCGTTCAACGCGAAGATCAGCGGTTTGAAGATCCGGGAGAAGACCCGCATCGGTCCGGCCGTACGCAGCGCCACCGGCATCGGGCGGGACAGCGCCGCGTTCTTCGGCACCAGCTCACCGAAGAGCATCGAGAACAGCGTCGCGATGGCCAGCGAGATCACGTGGCTCAGCCCCGGGGGCGCGCCCAGCGGTTCGACCAGCGGGCGCAGCGCCGGCTCGGCGAGGTAACCGGTGAGCAGCGCGGTCAGCGTGATGCCCAGCTGCGCGCCGGAGAGCTGGAAGGACAGCTCGCGCAGAGCGCGGCGCACCGTGCGCGCCTGGCGCTCGCCGCGGTCGGCCCGCGTGTCGATCTCCGCCCGGTCGACCGTGACCAGCGCGAACTCAGCCGCCACGAAGAATGCGGTGCCGACCGTGAGCAGCACGAAGAACAGAATGGGCAGGATTGCCGACAACGCGTCGATGGCGAGATCACCTCAGCGCCAGATTGTAGTCAGATCCACCCAACACCTCTCCGACCACCGGCGCGACCCCGTCCGGCCCCGGCGCGGCGCGCCCGCGGCCTCCTTGATCATCGGACTTGCCTGGCACCTGTGCGTATCAACGCGCAAGATACGCACAGGTGCCCGGCAAGTCGAGCGATCTTGGTGCGGGTCCGGACCCCACCGGACGCTGCATGTCAGGACTGAGCCGGACACGCATGTCCGCGGCGCGCGACGGACTCGCTTGGCCCGGTCCCGTCAGGCGGTGGGGGTCGGCTTGACGGAGCGGAGCAGGACCGAGGCGACGTCGATGACCTCGACCTCCTCCTGGCCCTTGGAGCGCACGCCGTCGGTGATCATCGTGGAGCAGAAGGGGCAGCCGACCGCGATGGTCTTCGCACCGGTGGCCAGGGCTTCCTCGGTGCGCTCGACGTTGATGCGCTTGCCGATGCGCTCTTCCATCCACATTCGCGCGCCGCCGGCGCCGCAGCAGAACGAGCGCTCCTCGCGGCGGCCCATCTCCAGGATGCCGGTGCCCGCGGTGGGGGCGGTGCCCGCGCCGATGGCGGCGCCGAGGACCTCGCGCGGCGGGGTGAAGACCCGGTTGTGGCGGCCCAGGTAGCACGGGTCGTGGTAGGTCAGCCCGCCGTCGACCGGCGCGACCGGGGTGAGCTTGCCGGTCTTGACCAGGTGCGCCAGCAGCTCGGTGTGGTGGACGACCTCGACTTCGAGCCCCAGCTCCTTGTACTCGTTGCCGATGGTGTTGAAGCAGTGCGGGCAGGTCGCGACGATCTTCAGCGCGCCCGACTCCTTGATCGTCTCGACGTTCTGCTGGGCGAGCATCTGGTAGACGAACTCGTTGCCGATGCGCCGCGCCGGGTCACCGGTGCAGGTCTCGTTGTTGCCGAGGATGGCGAAGGAGACCCCGGCCTCGTTGAGCAGCGTCGCGACCGCGCGGGTGGTCTTCTTCGCCTTGTCCTCGAACGCGCCGGCACAGCCGACCCAGAACAGGTACTCGAACTCGTCGGTCTCGCCGACCCGGGGCACGGCGAAGTCCAGGCCCTTGGTCCAGTCCTCGCGGGTGTTGGGCGGCGCGCCCCAGGGGTTGCCTTTGTTCTCGAGGTTGCGCAGCATCGCCCCGGCCTCGGACGGGAACGACGACTCGATCATCACCTGGTAGCGGCGCATGTCGACGATGTGGTCGACGTGCTCGATGTCGACGGGGCACTGCTCGACGCACGCGCCGCAGGTGGTGCAGGACCACAGCGCGTCGGGGTCGATGACGCCCAGCTCGGCCGCGCCGCCGATCAGCGGCCGTTCGGCCTCGGCCAGGGCGAGCACGTTGACGCCGGCGAGCTGCTCGGCGGTGCCCTTCTCCTCGCCGGACAGGTCCTTGCCGCCGCCGGCCAGCAGGTAGGGGGCCTTGGCGTAGGCGTGGTCGCGCAGGCTCAGCACGATCAGCTTCGGCGACAGCGGCTTGCCGGTGTTCCAGGCCGGGCACTGCGACTGGCAGCGGCCGCACTCGGTGCACGTGGAGAAGTCCAGCAGGCCCTTCCACCCGAAGTGCTCGACCTGGGAGACGCCGAAGGTGTCCTTCTCGGGGTCGGCCTCCTCCAGGTCGATCGGGGCGCCGTTGGAGGTCATCGGCTTGAGCGCGCCGAGGGCGGGCGCGCCGTCGGCGTGACGCTTGAAGTAGATGTTGAAGAAGGCCAGGAAGCGGTGCCAGGCCACACCCATGGTGGGGTTGAGGCCGATGGTGATCGCCCAGCCCATGGACACCAGGATCTTGATCAGGGCGGTGATCGTGATCGCGGTCAGCGAGGCGGGCAGGATTGCGCCGAGCGCATGCGAGAACGGGGTGGCCCACACCGGGTGGTGGAACAGCCCGGACGACACCTTGAAGCCGCGGATGAGGAAGCCCAGCACCAGCACGGACAGGATGACGTACTCGACGAAGAACGCCTGCCACATCGTCGAGCCGGCGAAGCGGGAGTTCGAGGTGCGCGACGGCAGCTGGCGCAGGCGGATCACGATCAGCACGATGATCGCCGGGATGCCGAGGATGCCGATCCACTCGGTCACGAACGCGAACACGTCCCAGCCGCCGAGGATCGGCAGCTCCCACTCGGGGTTGACGACCTCGAAGTAGGCGCCGGCGACCAGCGTGGACAGCACGATGAAGCCGATCATCACCAGCCAGTGCGCCGCGCCGACCACGGACCACTTGAACATCTTCGTGTGGCCGAAGGTCTCGGTCAGCATGGTCTTCCACCGGGCCGCCCGCTGACCCGAGCGCGTGGGATCGGGCTGGCCGAGCCGGATGACGGCGAGCATCTGCCGCACCGCCCGTACGACCAGCGCCACCGCGACCGCGGTCACGGCCACCGCGATGACCGTACTGACGATCTGAACGCCGCCCATACCCACGCCTCCCTGCGTCGGAACAGCCCTGTGTATAAACCCCACCGCAGCCTACGCCCTAGTTACCGTTCAGTAATGTGAGGGTTGGCACAGCGCTGCCCTCACCCTAGGCCAGCGGCAGGTCACCGGGGCCGCGGACAGCTCCGGACAGCATCCGGGGTCACGGCCCCCCACGCAGGTGCGCAGAAGGCCGCGACCCCGGATCGCGAGCTATCGTGGTCGGCTGCGGAAGCTCAGCGCCACTTCGAGAGGAGGCCGAGCGCGCCGACCATGGCGCCGAAGCCGACGGCCAGGTTCCAGTAACCCCAGCCCGCCACCGGGTACAGCGTTTCGGACAGGTAGTACACAACCAGCCAAGCGATGCCGAACACGATCAGACTGACCGCGGTGATCGGCAGCCAGATCGGACTCGGCTTCTTGTCCGTGGCGGTCGACGAGGGCAGCACGTCGGTGGGCGGCGTGTAGATCTTCTTCTTGCGGACCTGCGACTTCGGCACGGTTGTCTCCTGGAGGGGCCCTGCCCACACCGGTCGATGACCTAGGGCATGGGCCTGAATAATGTTCGACAGATAGCGTAGTCAGATCGTCGCGTTTTGGCACGGAGGGGGAGTGGTGGAATACACATCCGGCACCTCGTCATGGCGGAAAGCCGTGCTCCGGGTCGGGCGCGCGTTCAATCCCCTGCCCGGCCATCGCCGCAGCGGGTGGACCCTCGGCGTGCCGCTGATCGCCGCCACCGCGGGCCTGCTGTTCACCGTGAGCGCGACCACCTCCCAGGGAACCACGCTACGCGAGGACAACAGTGTTCGGCTGGATCAACTGGTGGGAAAGAAGGAAGCCGAGGTCGGCACGTACGTCCGCGACGTGAACCAGCTGCGCGCCGACATCGACGCGCTGGCCGGCGCGCAGGCCGGCGGCGACGGCCCGCTGTCGGCCGAACGCACCCGCGGCGAGGGTTACCTGAGCGACGCCGGGATGACCGCGATGCACGGCCCGGGCCTGACCGTGCGCATGGACGACGCGCCGCCCGGCGGCAACGGCCTGTCCACCGGGGCCACGCAGGACGACCTGGTCGTGCACCAGCAGGACGTGCAGGCAGTGGTGAACGCGCTGTGGGCGGGCGGGGCCGAGGCCATGACGATCATGGGCGTACGGGTCGTCACCACCACCGCCGTGCAGTGCGTCGGCAACACGCTGCTGCTCGAAGGGCGGCGCTACTCCCCCGAGTTCGTGATCTCGGCGATCGGCGATCCGGCCAAGATGCAGGCCTCGCTCGACGCGGCCCTCGGCGTACAGGCCTTCCGGGACGCTGTACGCGCATACGGCCTGGGATATAGCGTCACCCGCGAGACCGACATCGTCGCTCCCGCGTACCAGGGATCGGTGCTGCTGCGCCATGCCTCGGTCCCGCGTTAGCAAGAGCCGGAGACACGGATGAGCAGGCATCGGGCGCAAGAACCCGAGGACGACGAGACGACCATGTTCCCCCGCGTGGTCGACGCCGCGCCGACGGCGGACGCCTCCTCCATCACCAGCGTGCTGCCGGTCTTCCCGGCGGACGCCACCACGGTGCTGCCGGTCATCACCTCGGCCACCGCGCCGCCGAACCCGGCGACCCCGCTGAGCCCGGCAGCGCCCGTCAGCCCGGCGGCACAGACCAGCCCGGCGGCTCCGGTCAGCCCGGCGGCGCAGTTCGGCCCGGCCGCCGCGGACGAGACGACGCAGCTGCCCCGGATCACGGACCAGACCGTGCCGCCGCCCCGGATCGCCCGGCCCGCGCCCGCCGTGGCGAGCGGTCGAGCCGTCGCCACCGACGAGACCGGTCTGCTGGGCGCGATCCCGCCCGCGCCGCCCTCGTCACCCGAGGACGACGCCAAGCCCTCGCCGCGGCCCCGCTGGAGCGGCGAGCCGCCACCCGCGCCGGTCAAGGCGATCCGGGCCGGCGAGAAGAACTACCGGAGCATCCACTCCGAGTACACCCGGACCACCGTGGGCTCGGTGATCCGGACGACGCTGCGCGGCACCGGCGAGCTCATGATCACGTTCGGCCTGGTCATCCTGCTGTTCGCCGCCTACGAGGTGTGGGGCAAGACGGCCATCGTCGACGCCCACCAGACCGAGCTGGAGCAGCAGCTGGACTGGGACGAGCCGGTCGTCGGCCCGACCCCGTCGGCGTCGGCGTCCCCGCTCGCGCCGCTGCCCGGCAACGCCGTGGCCAAGCTCTACCTGCCCACGCTGAAGAAGCACTGGGTGGTGGTGCAGGGCGTCACCCAGAAGGACATCCGGTTCGCCCCCGGCCACTACCCCAACAGTGCGATGCCGGGCCAGAAGGGCAACTTCTCGGTGGCCGGCCACCGCAACCGGGCCACCTTCTGGAACCTGGACCAGCTGAAGCCGGGCGACAAGATGGTCGTGGAGACGAAGACCACCTTCTACGTGTACGAGGTGGTCAAGCAGCGCATCGTGCTGCCGACCGCGGTGGAGGTGGTGCGCGCGGTGCCGCCGACCATGGAGGCCGGCAAGCTGATCACGCTGACCACCTGCAACCCGAAGCTCGACAACTACCAGCGGCTGATCATCCACGGCAAGCTCGTCGACGAGCAGCCGCGGTCCGAGGGTCGGCCGGTCGAGTTGGCGGGGATGTCCTGATGTACGCGTGGATCTGGCGCAAGCTGCCCTTCGGCCTCGGCGGCAAGCTGGGCGGCTCGCTGGTGCTGCTCGGCATCCTCGGCGCGCTGCTGTGGTACGTGATCTTCCCGTGGGCCGAGCCCCTGCTGCCCTTCGACGACGTCCAGGTCGGCGACCCCGACAGCGGCTACACGCAGCTGGACGAGACGTTCCCGGAGCCGTCGGGTTCACCCTCCGGCGAGCCGGGCGACGGCCACGACATCCCGTACGACACCGGCGAGACCCCGAAACCGAGCGCCAGCAGGTGAGTGCCATGCGCGTTCTTGTGATCGACAACTACGACTCGTTCGTCTACAACCTGGTGCAGTACCTCGGCCAGCTCGGGGTGGACTGCGAGGTGCGGCGCAACGACGAGATCAGCGTCGCCGACGTCGGGCGGGTCGGGGCGGCCGGTGTGCTGCTCTCCCCCGGCCCGGGTGCGCCCGAGTCGGCCGGCAACTGCCTCGATGTGATCGCCGAGTACGCCGGGAAGATCCCACTGTTCGGGGTCTGCCTGGGCCACCAGGCCATCGGGCAGGCCTTCGGCGGCACGGTGACCCGCGCCCCGGAACTGCTGCACGGCAAGACGTCGTCGGTCACGCACACCGGTGTGGGCGTGCTGGCGGGCCTGCCTGACCCGTTCACGGCCACCCGGTACCACTCCCTGGCCGTGCTGGAGGAGACCCTGCCCGCCGAGATCGAGGTCACCGGGCGTACCGAATCGGGTGTCGTGATGGCGATGCGGCACCGCTCGCTGCCCATCGAGGGCGTGCAGTTCCATCCGGAGTCGGTGCTCACCCAGGGCGGCCACCTCATGCTCGCGAACTGGCTGGCATCCTGCGGCCACCCGGCGGCCCTGGACCGCGCACCTGAGCTGGCCGAAGAGGTCGAGCAGCGACGCCTGGCCGCCTTCCCGGCCTGACAGCAGGGCCTACCCGAACAGGGCAGCAAGAAGCCCGGACAGTGCGTCTTGGTCGCACCGTCCGGGCTTCAGTGGATCACGGCGTGGGCGTCGCAGAGGGAGACGGCGGGGGCGACTGCTCCGCCTCCCGGAACACCAGGATCGTGATGACCGAGTTGACCGCCTTGAGGGTGCCCGCGGCCGGGTCCTGGAACTCCACCGTGCCGACCTTGTTCGCGTCCTCGGTGGGGCTGCCCTGCTTCACGTTGTACCGGAAGCCGGCCTGCTCCAGGGCCGCGATCGCCTGCGCCTCGGTCTTGCCGGTCACCGGGGGAACCGGCTTGCGGTTGCCCTTGGAGACCTTGAGCGTGACCTTCGAGCCCTCAGCGACCTTCTCGCCCGCCCCCGGGTTGGTGGACAGCACGGTGCCCTCGGGCTTCTCGCTGTCCTCGGCGACCACCTCGGGCACCAGGCTCAGCTCGCGCAGCGCGTTCTCCGCGAAGGCCTGGGTCGAGTTCTCCAGCGGCGGGATCGTCTTCAGCGGCTTGCCGCCGCAGATCTGGTACTTGACCTCGGACTTCTCCCGGACCTCGGCACCCTTCGCCGGATCCTGCTTGGCGACGGTGTTCTCCTGGCAGTTCGACTCCAGGATCGGGTCACCGAGGGTCGGCTTGAGGCCCTTCGCGACCAGTGCGTCCCGTGCCTGGGCCTCGGTCTTGCCGAGCAGGTCCGGGACCGCGACGTCCTTGGGCTGGCTGGCCAGGATCAGGCCCGCGGTCAGCGCCACCACGGCCAGCACGCCGAGCGCGGTCAGGGTCGCGATGACCCAGCCGGACGCACGGCGGCGGCGGGCGTCGCCGACCCGGGCCGGGGCGTTGCGGTTGGCACCGGTCCGCGCCGGGGCCGTCATCGGGATCGTCTGCTCCTCGCGGAGCACCGGCGTCGCGAGGACCGGGCGGCCCGCGGCGGCCCGCAGCAGGTCGGCGCGCATCTCGCCGGCCGACTGGTAGCGGTTGGCCGGGTTCTTGGACAGCGCCTTGAGCACGACCGCGTCGATGTCGGGGGTGACGTCCCGGTTCGACTCGCTCGGGGCCGGCGGCTCCTCCCGCACGTGCTGGTAGGCCACCGCCACCGGGGAGTCGCCGACGAACGGCGGGTGCCCGCAGAGCAGCTCGAACAGCACACAACCGGCGGCGTACACGTCGGAGCGCGCGTCCACGGCCTCACCGCGCGCCTGCTCCGGGGAGAGGTACTGGGCGGTGCCGATGACGGCGGAGGTCTGCGTCATGGTGGTCGCACCGGACGCCAGCGCCCGCGCGATACCGAAGTCCATGACCTTGACCTGGGCGTTCGGCGTGAACATGACGTTGCCGGGCTTGATGTCCCGGTGGATGATGCCGTGCCGGTGGCTGAACTCCAGGGCCGCGCAGATGTCGGCGGTGATCTCCATGGCGCGGCGGGGCATCAGGCGACCCTCGGCGGCCAGCACCTCCTTGAGGGTGCGGCCGGCCACGAACTCCATGACGATGTAGGGCAGCACCTCGCCGGTCGCCGCCCGCTCCTCGCCGGTGTCGTAGACCGCGACGATCGCCGGGTGGTTCAGCGCCGCCGCGTTCTGCGCCTCACGGCGGAAGCGCATCTGGAACGTCGCGTCGCGGGCCAGGTCCGTGCGCAGCATCTTGATCGCGACGTCGCGCCCGAGGCGCAGGTCGCGTCCCCGGTGCACCTCGGCCATGCCGCCGTAGCCGAGCAACTCGCCGACTTGATACCTGCCACCCAGCAGGCGGGCCTGCGCGTTCATCGCGTACGTCGTCCTTCGGTCATTTGGTCCATGCTCACGTGGTCAGCCCCGTTCAGCCATCCGCCAGCCGAAAGTGTGACTTGTTCGGAATGTACGGCGCTGCCTCCGAGGGCATTGCCCTTGTTCTTCTCGTTCTCCCGGACCAGGTAGCCGATGTAGCCGGCGCACGCGAGCACCGCCAGCATCCCGAGGACCACCAGGATCACGGTCAGGGCGGTCCGCCCGCCGCCGGCGGGTGCGGGAGCCTGCGGCCCGTACGGTACCCCGTGGACGGGGGTCAGCGGGGCAGGCGCAGCCGGGACGGGCGCAGATCCTCGCTGGTAGCCCCCGTTGGGGCGAACCGGGGCGGGGGTCGCGGGGCTCAGCGGCCGCGACGGGCCGGGCGAGACCGGAGTGGCCGAGACCGGGCTCGGCGACACCGGCTGCACCGGCAGGGTCGGTCCGCTGCCGTGGGTCAGCGCGCCGGCGGCCTGGCGGGCGGCGTTGGCGAACGAGGCCGCCGTCGGCCACCGGTTGCCCGGCTCCTTGGACATGGCGCGCTCGACGATCTGCCGCACCACCGGCGGGATGTCGTTCGGCATCGCCTTGGGCGTGCCGGTGACGTGCTTCATCGCGATTTCGAGCGGCGTGTCGCCGTCGTAGGGCCGGTGCCCGGTGAGGCACTGGTACGCCACCACGCCCAGCGAGTAGACGTCCGACGCGGCCGACGCGCCGACCCCGGAGGCCTGCTCCGGAGCCAGGTACGAGGCGGTGCCCATGACCGCGCCGGTGGCCGTGAGCTGGCTGGCCGCGGCCGACCGGGCGATGCCGAAGTCGGTCAGCACCAGCGTGCCGTTGGAACGCACCAGCAGGTTGCCCGGCTTCACGTCGCGGTGCACGATGCCCTTGTCATGGGCGGCCTGGAGCGCATCGGCGGCCTGCGCGACCAGCAGCATGGTGCGGGCCGGGGTCAGCCGGCCGACCTTGTTGAGCGTGCGCGAGAGCGGGTCGCCCTCGATCAGCTCCATGATCAGATATGCCAGGTGCTGGTCGTTGCCGAAGTCGTAGATGCGCACGACGCCCGGGTGGTTGATGCCCGCCATCGTCTTGGCCTCGGCGTGGAAGCGCTTGACGAAGCCCGGCTCCTCCAGCAGCGCCGAGAGCATGATCTTGATGGCGACGGTGCGGTCGAGCACGTCGTCGGTGCCCTTCCAGACGTCGCCCATGCCGCCGGAGGCGATCCGCGATTCGATGCGGTAGCGGCCGTTGAGCACAGTGCCAGGGGAGACCATCAGTTGCCACCCTTGTCCTTGATCACGCCGTGCATGACCAGCCCGGCGATACGAGCCGCCTCACCGCTGCCGCCCTTGCCGGCATCATCCAGGATGACTGCGACAGCGGCGACCGCTCGGCCGTCCTTCATCGCGAACCCGATGAACCAGCCGTCGGAGCCCGCGTTGGCCTCCTCGTCGGCGGTGCCGGTGCCGGTCTTGCCGCCGACCACGTAGCCGTTGATCTGCGCCTTCTTGCCGGTGCCGTTCTCGACGACGCTGACCATCATCTCGCGCAGCTGCGCGGCCTCACTCGCCGAGCAGCTGCGGCGCAGCTCCTTCGGCGCAGCGGAGTAGAGCCCGGTGGTCAGGTCCGGCCCGACCAGCCGCTCGACGAGATAGGGCCGCATCTGGGAGCAGTCGTTGGCGATCGACGCGGCGACCATCGCGTTCTGCAGCGGGGTCACCCGCACCTCGTTGAGGCCGATCGACGAGATCGCGATGTTCGGCTTGTCGTCGCCGCCCGAGCTGGTGGTCAGCGGGCCGAGCACGCTCTCCTCGACCCGCAGGCCCCGGTCGGTCGCGGACAGGTTGCCCACCCGCAGGCTGTTGTCGTAGAAGCCGAAGGCCCGCGCGGTGTCGTTGAGCCGCTGCGAGCCCAGCTCCACGCCGAGGCGCGCGAACGCGGTGTTGCAGGAGACGGTCAGCGCCTCCTTCAGCGTCATCTGCTCCTGGGGGCAGGTCGACGACGTCGCATTCTTGATGACGTGCGTGGTGCCGGGCGCCTGGTAACCGGGGCCGGCCTGCAGCGGCGTGTCCGGGTTCCGGTTGGCGGACAGCGCCGCCGCCGAGACCAGCACCTTGAACGTCGACGCCGGCGGGTAGGTCTCCTGCAGCGCCCGGTTCAGCAGCGGGTTGCCGGCCTGGCCTTCCAGCCGCTTGTACGCGTCGGCCGCCTTGCCGTCGTGGGAGACCAGCGGGTTCGGGTCGAAGCTCGGGAAGGACGCCATGGCGAGGATCGCGCCGGTGTTCGGGTCGAGCGCCACCACCGCGCCCGACTTCGCGCCGAGCTTGTTGTTGGCCAGCTCCTTGTACGCGGTGTCCTGCGCGGTCTTCGACAGGGTCAGCGTCACGTTGCCGCCGGCGGTGTGCGAGCCGGTGAAGATGTCGCGCAGCCGGTCGGCGAAGAGCTTGTCGGAGCTGCCTGAGAGGAAGTCGTTCTCCAGCTGCTCCACACCGGTCGCCGTGCCGTTGACCGGCTTGTAGCCGATCACGTGCGCGTACGCCGCGCCGCCGGGGTAGCTGCGCAGGTACTTCAGGTTGCCCTTGGTGGCCTCGGAGAGCGCGATCGGCTTGCTGCCGGGGTTGCTCACCATGATGTAGCCGCGCTGGCGGTCGTACTCGTCGATCTGCACGCGGCCGTTGTAAGGGCTGGTCCGGTAGTCGTTGCCCTTGTACGCCTGGACCCAGTTCAGGTTGGCGAAGAGCAGGCCGAACAGCACCATCACGACCACACCGACGCGACGCAGAGGGGCGTTCACCGGCGGACACCTCCCGTCGATGCGGGCGTGCGCGCCGCGTCAGAGATCCGCAGCAGCAGCGCGACCAGCAGCCAGTTGGCCACCAGCGACGAGCCGCCCGCGGACAGGAACGGCGTGGTCTGACCCGTCAGCGGGATCAGCTTGCTCACCCCACCGATGATCACGAACACCTGCAGCGCCAGCGTGAACGCCAGACCGCCGGCCAGCAGCTTGCCGAACGAGTCGCGCACGGCCAGCGCGGCACGCAGACCGCGGGAGACCACGAGCAGGTACAGAGCCAGCATCGCGGTGAGGCCGAACAGGCCGATCTCCTCACCCATGCCCGCGAAGATGAAGTCGTTGCGCACTTCGGGCACCAGCAGCGGGTTGCCCGCGCCGGGGCCGGTGCCGAACATGCCGCCGGTGCCCAGGCCCAGCATCGACTGGACGAGCTGATAGCCGCGGTCGTACGGCTCGGCGAACGGGTCCAGCCAGATCTCGACCCGCTGGCCGAAGTTGGTGAACGGGCCGCCCACCGCGCCGGCCAGCACGTATGCCAGCACCGCGCCGCCGAAGAACAGCACCAGACCGATGATCAGCCAGCTGACCCGCTCGGTGGCCACGTAGAGCGTCACCACGAACATGCCGAAGTACAGCAGCGAGGTGCCGAGGTCCTTCTCGAAGATGAGGACCAGGAGGCTCATCGCCCAGACGACGATGACCGGGCCCAGGTCGCGCCCGCGCGGGAAGTCGATGCCGAGGAAGCGGCGGCTGGCCAGGGCCAGCACCTCGCGCTTGCGGACCAGGTAGTACGCGAAGAAGGCCAGCAGCATCAGCTTCGCGAACTCGCCCGGCTGGATGGCGAAGAAGCTGCCGAACCGGATCCACAGCTTCGCGCCGTTGACCTCGGAGACGCTGCCGGGCAGCACCGCGGGCAGCAGCACCAGGACGATACCGGCCAGGCCGAGTGTCCAGGCGTACTTGGAGACCTCGCGGTGGTCGCGGACGAACCACAGCAGCACCATCGCGCCGGTCACCGCGATCAGGGTCCAGAGCAGCTGCTTGCCGCCGTCACCCGCGAAGATCGCGAGCTCCGGCCGGTCGTCGATCTTCGCCCGGCCCAGGTCGAGCCGGCGCAGGAAGGCCACACCCAGCCCGTTGAGCAGCGCCACGGTCGGCACCAGCACCGGGTCGGCGAACGGCGCGCGCAGCCGGATGACGACGTGCAGCGCCAGGAACACGGCGGTGAGCACACCGGCCGGGTACCAGAAGTCCATCGTGACCGTGTCGAGCATGTTCGCCTCGACCGCCGCCAGGTAACCGGCGACCATGGCCATGGCCAGCAGCAGCAGCCACAGTTCGGTGCGGCGCACCCGGCGGGCCGCCGGATCCAGGCGCAGCAGCGACGGCTTCGCCGCCACGGGCGTCTCGGGGACGGCCGCGGCTGCTGCGGGAGGGGCGGTATGGGGGGTGGTCACGACGTCCTCATGCTCAATTCGGCCGGCAGGGCACCGGGCTCGGCACCACCGGCTCGCTGGGCGGGCTGCTCGCGTCGGCGGCCGGCAGCGGGGTGGCCGTCGGCGTGACCCCGGGCGACGGCGTCGCCGACGGGGAGGGGCTGGCCGAGGTCGGGCAGCTGGGCAGGATGTTCATGTTCGCCGGGTCGTCGCGGATCAGGTTCTCCAACCGGGAGACCGCGTCGGCCTCGTTGTCGGCCTGGATGCCCTTGCGCACCTGCTCCTGCGCGACGGTGGTCAGGTCGTCGAGGGTGACCTCGCTGACCTGCTCCGGCTGGGAGAGGTCGAAGCCCGCGATCTGGCCCGGGACGCCACGGAATATCGCCACGTGCCCGGCCTCGGTCGCCCCGATGTAGTAGCGCGACTGCGAGTAGTCCCAGGCGAACCAGACACCGGCGCCGAGCACCACGAGCAGGCCCAGCACGAGCAGCCCGGCGCGCACCGGATGCCGGCCGCGCCGCGCCGCGGGCTCCGCGGGCGGGGCGGCGGGCTCGGCGGCGGCCGGGCGCGGCGTGGCGGTCAGCGCCGAGGCGCGGGCCGCGGGGGTGGACTCGACCTGGGCCTCGCTGGTGTTGCCGCGATCGCGGGCGGCCGCGCCGCCGACCACGGGTGCCTGCTCGACGATGTCCTCGTCGGTGGCGTCCGCGATGATCACGGTGATGTTGTCCGGCCCGCCGCCGCGCAGGGCGAGCGCGATGAGGCGCTCGACGCACGCGGTCGGGTCGACGTACTCACGCATGGTCTGGCCGATGGTCTCCGCGCTGACCACGCCCGACAGACCGTCGGAGCAGATCAGGTAGCGGTCGCCGGGGTGCACCGGCCGGACGGTGTAGTCCGGCTCGATGTCGCGCCCGTCCATCGCGCGGGTGAGCAGCGAGCGCTGGGGATGGCTGCTGGCCTCCTCCGCGCTGATGCGACCCTCGTCCACCAGCATCTGGACGTACGTGTCGTCCTTGGTGATCTGGTTGAACTCGCCGTCGCGCAGGAGGTAGGCCCGCGAGTCGCCGATGTGGGCCATGCCCAGTTTGGAGCCGGTGAAGAGCATCGCGGTGAGCGTGGTGCCCATCCCCTCCAGGTGGGGGTTGGCGTCCACGGTGTCGCGAAGCTGCTGGTTGGCGAGGTTGACGGCCGACCGGAGGGCGTCGACGATCGCGTCGCCGGGGACGTCCTCGTCGAGCGGGGCCATGGCGCCGATGACGATGTTGCTGGCGACGTCACCGGCGGCCATGCCGCCCATGCCGTCGGCGACGGCGAGCAGCCGCGGCCCGGCGTAGACGGAGTCTTGGTTTCCGTCACGGATGAGGCCGCGGTCACTGCGGGCCGCGTAGCGCAGGATGATTGTCATGGCCGTAATTCGAGGGACGTGCGGCCGATGCGAATCGGCACGCCGAGGGGTACGGGAGTAGGTCCGCTCACCTTGCTGCGGTCCAGATACGTGCCATTGGTCGAGCCGAGGTCCTCCACCATCCACTGCCCGTCCCGGGGGACCAGGCGGGCGTGGCGGGCGGAGGCGTAGTCGTCGGTGATGACCAGCGTGGAGTCCTCCGCCCGGCCGATGGTGATCGGAGCCTCGCCCAGCGTGATCTTGGTGCCGGCGAGCGAGCCCGCCGTGACCACCAAGGTGTGCGCGGCCCGGCCCTTCTTGACCTTGGCCGGGCGCGCGCTGCCCGCCGCCTGCGCGGTCCCCGCGACTCCGCGGGGTGCGGCGACCAGCCGGCTCGTGCGCGAGCCGGCGAACAGATCCCGTCGGATGACCCCGACCACCGTGAACACGAAGATCCACAGCAGCACGAGGAAGCCGAACCGGGCGGCGGTGAGAACGATTTCGGGCAAGGCCGATCAGCCGTCCACGCGGAACGTCAGGGTGGTCGTGCCGATCTGGATCATGTCGCCCGGGTTCAGGGCGACCGCGGAGACCCGCTGACCGTTGACCATCGTCCCGTTGGTCGATCCGAGATCGGTCAGCACCACCTGGGAGCCGTCGAAGTCGAGCCGGGCGTGTCGCCGCGAGATGCCGACGTCGGGCAGGCGCAGGTTGGCCTGGTCCCCACGACCGATCGTGGTCGAGCCGATGGCCAGCGGGAACGTCCGCCCGTCACCGGAGACGAGGCGCACGTTGCGCGCGCCGCCCCCGCCAGGCGGCGGGCCCGCCTGCTGGCCGCCGTACGGCGGGTACTGCGGCGGGGCCTCGTAGCTCGCCTGCGGCGCCTGGTCGGCCGTGTAGACCTCGGCCGAGACGCGGAACATGCCCGTGTCCAGGCCGTCCCCACGCTCGATCTCGACGATCACGTCGCCGTACACCGTCCAGGCCTGCTCGCCGATGAACTCGGCCTGCGACTGCGCCAGCTCCTGAGCCAGCGCGGCCGCGTACGGCGCGAGCCGGCTGTGGTCGTACGGCGAGAGATCGATCACATAGCGGTTCGGCACGAGCGTGCGCCCACCAACCAGGATCGCCTTGTGAGCTTCTGCCTCACGCTGCATGGCATTCAGGATCTCCACAGGGTGGACGACCCCCTTGAATACCTTCGCGAAGGCGCCCTCAACCAGGCCTTCCAGGCGTTTCTCGAAGCGTTGCAACACGCTCACCGGTCCTCCTCGGGTTCCGAGGACATGATGTTATCTGCCCTCCACTCCCGCGTCTTCGCCCAATACGTCCGCCGTTGCCGACGCCACGCCAGCATGACGACCATCCTTGCCTCCGATTTCACCCTTGGCCAGGTGGTCGTGTTAGTGTTCTCCCCGCAACGCCCGCCGGGTTAACCGGTTGGCGAGGCGGAGCAGGCATAGCGTAAGCTGTGCCAGCACGCAACGGGAGGTGACTCCCGGGCGAGCCGCCGGGACTGCTAAAGTTCCTGCACACGCCGCGGGGAAGTGGCGGAATGGCAGACGCGCACGGTTCAGGTCCGTGTGCCCGAAAGGGCGTGGGGGTTCAACTCCCCCCTTCCCCACCAGCAAGAAGAGGTCTCCTCCGGGAGACCTCTTCTTTTTGTCTCAGCTCGGTGTCGGCCACCGAACTGTCGGCCGTTTCACAGGAAGATCGCCGTTTTCGGTCAGAAGCGCCTCACCGCGGCCTCACCTGGACCTCCTCGAACGCCGGGCGGCCCTCGGAAGATCACGATTCGATGTCGACTCTCCGGACCCTCGGCCGTCCGCCCCGGTTGATCGTCCGACTTGCCAGGCAGATGGTCGAATGTCCGGTCAAGATACGCACAGGTGCCCGGCAAGTCCGACGGTCTTGACCGCGCGGCGGGCGTCTGATGGCGGGAAGGGCACCTTCTATGTGAAGGTGCCCTTCCTTTCCTCAGGGGGTGGCGAGGGCTTCGGTAGGAGACAGGCGGGAGGCGCGGATGGCGGGGTAGAGGCCGGCCAGGCCGCCGATGGCGAGGGTGGCGGCCACGCCGCCGAGCATGGCCCAGGCCGGAACGACCGTCGGCCAGCCCTGGTACGCCGAGTACGCCGACGTCACCGCGATGCCCAGGAGCACCCCGCCGACCCCGCCCAGCGCGGACAGCAGCAGCGACTCGGCCAGGAACTGCACCCGGACCTGGCCCCGGGTCGCGCCCAGCGAGCGCCGCAGGCCGATCTCGGCCCGCCGCTCCAGCACCGAGATGACCATCGTGTTGGCCACCCCGACCCCGCCGACCAGCAGCGCCACCGCACCCAGGCCCAGCAGCAGGCCGGTGAAGGCCTGGTTGGCGGCCTGCTTGGCCTGCAGCGCGTCGGACGGCCGCGACACGTCGACCTCGTTCGGGGCCTCCGGGTTCGCGGTCGCCGCCAGCACGCCCTGCACCGCCGCGACCGCCGACTCCACCGAGCGGGTGTATACGGTCGTCGGGTGCCCGTCGAAGGCGAGCCGTTCCGTCGCGGCCGGCCAGCCGACCAGCACCGCGGCGTCCAGCTCCGGGGCCAGCGGCACCGGCTCCAGCACACCGACCACGGTGAACCGCCTGCCGCCGACCATGATCTGGGTGTCCGGGCCGACCGCCCCGATGCCCAACCGGGTGGCCGTATCCGCCCCGATCACCACCGCCGGGTAATGCTCGGTGGCGGCGTTCAGCCAGGTCCCGGCGCGCAGCCTCGCCCCCACCGTGGCCGGCAGGTCGAGCCGGGCGGCGTACACGGCCAGGCCGTTGGTCTGCGCCGCAGGGATGCGGTCGGACCGGTAGACCTTGGCTCCGTCGACCTTGCCGATGGCGGACACCTGCTCCACCGGCGCGATCCGGGCGATCATGTCGACCGACTCCACCGGCAGTTGTGCGTCCGCGCCGAACATGGTCCGGCCCGGGGTCACCGTGAGCAGGTTGGTGCCCAGCGCGGCCAGGGTGCGGTCCAGTTCCGCCCGCGACGACGACGAGATGCCGACCACGGCGATCATCGCCGCGATGCCGATCGCGATGCCCAGGGCGGACAGGAACGCCCGCACCGGCCGGGTGCGCAGCCCCACTCCCCCGACGCGCAGCACGTCGCGTGGCCGCATCCGGGCCGGATACAGCCTGGGCAGGGCGGGGGCCGTCATCGCGCCCTCCTGCCGGCGGCCCGATGCGCCGCCGCTCCGGCCGCCGGACCACCGATCGACGGCGTCGTCCCGGACGCGATGTCACCCGCCGCCGAGAACGTGGACGTGCCGGTCGACGGCTCGTTCCCGGACGCGGGATCGCCTGCGGCCAGGGCCTGGGGATGACCGGTCGACGGCTCCGCCGAGGTGGCCACTTCCGAGGCTGCCCGACCGGAGGGCGGGCCGCTGTCGGCGATCACCCGGCCGTCGCGCATCTGCACCTGGCGGGGCGCGCCCGCGGCGATCTCCCGGTCATGCG
This sequence comes from Catellatospora sp. NPDC049133, assembly GCF_040648455.1. NCBI lineage: Bacteria > Bacillati > Actinomycetota > Actinomycetes > Micromonosporales > Micromonosporaceae > Catellatospora > Catellatospora sp. NPDC049133. The sequence goes on along the minus strand of NZ_JBEZDT010000014.1, from coordinate 52,635 downwards.
TGATGATCACCACGGTGGTGCCGGCGGCATGCAGCTCCCGCAGCAGCGCCATGATGCCCGCGCCGGAGGCCGAGTCCAGGTTGCCGGTGGGTTCGTCGGCCAGCAGCAGTGGCGGGTTGCCGACCACGGCCCGGGCGATGGCGACCCGCTGGCGCTCGCCGCCCGACAGCTCGTGCGGCTCGTGGTCCATCCGGTGGGCCAGGCCGACCCGGTCCAGGGCCGCGGCCGCCCGGCGGCGGCGCTCGCCGAGGCCCAGGCCGCCGTACAGCAGCCCGTCGGCGACGTTGTCCAGCGCGCTGACCCCGGCGGCGAGGTGGAACTGCTGGAACACGAAGCCGACCCGGGCCGCCCGCAGCGCCGACAGCTGCCGGTCCGACAGGGCTGCCACGTCGTAGCCGGCGATGCGTACCGCACCGGTGGTGGGCCGGTCGAGGGTGCCGACGATGTGCAGCATGGTCGACTTGCCGGACCCTGAGGGCCCGACGATCGCCGCCATCTCGCCCGCGCCCACGGCCAGTGACACCCCGTCCAGGGCGGTCACGCCACCGGGATACACCTTGGTGACGCCGTCCAGCGCGATCATCGCGGGATTCCCACGGTCATGCCCTCGGCGAGGCCGTCGCCGCTGACCTCGACCCGGCCGCCGGAGAACAGGCCCGCCCGCACGGCGACGTAACGGCTCGTGCCGTTCTCGACCACCTCGACGCCGTACCCGCCCTCGCGCAGCGCCACCAGGGCCGAGACCGGCACGGTGAGCACGCCAGGGCGCTCGGCGGCGGTGAAGGTGACGTCGACGGACGCCTGGTTGAAGGCGGCGACCGCCTTCTGGTCGGCCAGCGAGACCACCGCCTCGATCTTCGTGGTGGCCTCCTCGCCCTGGCCGCCCGCCTCGATGACGGTGTACGCCTTGGCCACCCTGCCCTCCGCCGTGCCGCCCGCGGGCAGCTCGACCCGCACGGCCGCGCCCACCTTGGCCAGCCGCTGGTCGGCGACGTCCAGCTGCACCACCACGACCCGGACCGTGCCCGTGTACTTGAGCACGGCGGCCCCGGGCTGCGCCGGCGCGCTCGCCGTGGCCTCGACGCTCTCCACCCTGATCTGCCCCGACGCGAAGACGACCCGGCCGAACTCGACCCGACCCGTCTCCTTGAGCCCCAGGTCCTCCTGCCACTGCCTGACCGCGGTGGCCGTGGACGAGGTGAACTCCCGGTCCACCGTGAAGCCGCCGTAGCCGAGCGCCTTGAGGTTCTGCTCCAGCTGCTTGACGTCCGCACCCTCGTCACCCACCTTGAGCTCGCGGTACGCGGGCACGTCGCCGTACATCAGCACGGCCGGGGTGTTGTCGATCCGGTAGAGGGGCTTGCCGCGGGAGATCACCGCGCCGGACTCCGGCAGCCAGGTCACCGTGCCGTTGAGCCGGTTCACGGCCGAACGGGTCGGGCCGAAGCCGAGCTCGCCGTCGAGGGTCTGGGTGTCCTGCAGGGTCTGCCTGGTCACGGGTGCCGTGGCCGGCGGCAGGTTGCTCGCGGGCGGCGTGGTGCCGTCCCCGCCCCCGAAGCCGACCGCGGCGGCGGCCGCGGCCCCACCGGCGGCCAGCGCCCCGAAGACCAGCAGCGCGGTGCGTGCCCCGCGCCGGCGGCGACGCCGTAGGGGCGCCGCCGCGGTCGCGGTGTGCGGCGGGGTGAGCTGCGCGGTCTCGGTCACGGCGCCTTCTTCTGGAACGCGCCCGGCATGAACTTCTCCTGGCACAACTTCTGCGCCGCCTCGAAGTCCGGGTCCTCGCCGATCGACTTGTCGATCATCACGCGGCCGCCGTCCGGGTCGGGGAAGTTCGGCACCCCGTTGTCGCGCATGCACTGGGCGAACTTGCGCATGTTCTCCGCCGCCTCCGGATCGGCCTGGCCGGGCCCGCCCTCGCCGAACGGCGAGTACTGCTTGCACGCCTGCTGCGCCGCCTCGAACCGGTCCCGGTCCACGGGGCCGCCGCTGATCTGGATCCGGACCGGGCCGCCGTTCGGATCGGGGTCGGGCATGTCGACGCCGTTCTCGCGCATGCACTGCGCGAACTTGAGGCCCTTCTCCGCCTGGCTCAGGCTCGGCCCGGTGCTGGGCGTCGCCGCGGCGGTCCCGTTGCCGGCCGAGGCGATGCCGTCGCCGCCGTCCGGCTGTGCGCAGCCGGCCAGCGCCAGCGCCGCCATCAGGGGCAGTGCCAACGCCGCCCCCAGCAGCCCTCGCTTCATCGCGTGTCTCCTTCGTCGGGCCGCCGGCCGGTCGCCGGCGGCAGTCGTCGCCCGCAGTAGCGGCCGCTCGGCGTCATCCGGAGCACAGCGGAGGATGAACGCCGATTAAGGCCGCGGTAGCCGGCGAGCATGTTGGTGCCCAGTCCACGCGGGCAGCCGTTTCCCGGCCGTTTCCGCTCGCGATAACGGCGAGGAAACATCACGTCGGGTAACTATTGGCTCGCCGGAAGGACCGGCGGGGGAGGCGGATCCGGACATGCGGGTACTCGTGGTCGAAGACGAGGCGCTGCTCGCCGATGCCATCGCCGAGTGGCTGCGTGACGACGCCCACGCCGTCGACGTGGTGTACGACGGTGACGCGGCGCTGGAACGGCTGGCCGTGCACGACTACGACGTGGTGCTGCTGGACCGGGACCTGCCCGTGGTGCACGGCGACGACGTGTGCCGCTCGCTCGTGGCCTCGCAGGCCGACACCCGGGTGCTGATGCTCACCGCCGCCGCCGAAGTCGGTGACCGGGTCGCCGGGCTGACCCTGGGCGCCGACGACTACCTGTCCAAGCCCTTCGCGTTCGCCGAACTGGCCGCCCGGGTGCACGCGCTGGGCCGGCGCGCCCGGCCGGCCGCCGCGCCGACGCTGGTGCGCGGTGGCATCCGGCTCGACCAGGCCCGCCGCGAGGTCTTCCGGGACGGCCACTATGTGCCGCTGTCCCGCAAGGAGTTCGGCGTGCTGGCCGAACTGCTGCGGGCCGAGGGCGCGGTGGTCTCCGCGGAGACCCTGCTGGAGAAGGTCTGGGACGAGAACGCCGACCCGTTCACCTCGGCGGTCCGGCTGACCATCCTCAAACTGCGCCGCAAGCTGGGCGACCCGCCCGTCATCGCCACCGTCGCCGGAGTGGGGTATCGCCTCCCGTGAGACTGCGTCCGCTGAGACTTCCGTCGTATCGCCTGACCATCCGCGCCCGGCTCACGCTGGTGTACGGCGGACTGTTCTTCCTCGCCGGGCTGGCGCTGCTGGTGGTGACCTACTTCCTGGTCGACCAGTCGCTGCTGCAGAAGTTCACCTTCCAGGCCCCGCTGCCCGACCTGGGCAAGGCGCCCGGGGTTACCGGCCTGGCCGGATCGGGCGGCTCCCGGGTGCGGGTGCTCATCGACAACAACCCCGACCTCGTCTACTTCATGGACAAGCAGGCCGAGTCGCTGCGCCACGCGACCATGCTCGCGCTGCTCCAGCAGGGCGCGATCGCGCTCCTGGCGGTGGGTGCGGTGGCCATCGCGCTGGGCTGGCTCATCGCGGGCCGGCTGCTGTCGCCGCTGCACCGGATCACCGACACGGCCCGGCGGATCAGCACCGCCCCGGCCGCCGACCGGGGGCTGCACGAGCGCATCGCGCTGCGCGGCCCGAACGACGAGATCCGGGAGCTGGCCGACACTTTCGACGCCATGCTGGCCCGGTTGGACCAGGCCTTCGACGGGCAGCGCCGGTTCGTCGCGAACGCCTCGCACGAGCTGCGTACACCGCTGACGCTGAACCGGTCGCTGGTGGAGCTGGCGATGCACCGCCGGACCGCGTCCGAGGACGTCAAGCGGCTCGGCGAGACGCTGCTGGACATCAACGGCCGGCACGAGCGGCTCATCGAAGGGCTGCTGCTGCTGGCGCGCTCGGAGAACGAGGTGGTCGAGCGGCGGCCGGTCGACCTGGCCGACGTCGTCGACCACGTCGGGCTGCAGAGCGCGGGCGCGGCGGCCGAGGCCGGCGTGTCGGTGGCGGTCGAGGCCGCCCCCGCTGAGACCGCGGGTGACCCGGTGCTGCTGGAGCGGGTCGCGCTGAACCTCATCGGCAACGGGATCCGGCACAACGCCGCGGGCGGCTGGGTCCGGGCCACGACAGCCACCCGGGGCGACCGCGTGGAGCTGGAGGTGTCCAACAGCGGGCCGGTGGTGGCGGCGTACGAGGTGGAGGGGTTGTTCGAGCCGTTCCGCCGGGGCAGCGAGCGCACCCGTTCCGACCAGGGGGTGGGGCTCGGCCTGTCGATCGTGCGCGCGATCGCGCGGGCGCACGGCGGCACGGTCGCGGCCCGGCCGCAGGAGGGCGGCGGGCTGGTCGTGACGGTCACGCTGCCCCGGTAGACATTCGTCTGCAACATTCTCGCCGCGGACGAGACCCACGGCGTCTGGCTCCTCCAGAACGGCACCGCCACCCTGATACCCGGCCTGCCCTCTATGAGCCACCTCACCCGCCTGCCCGATGGCACCCTCCTCGGCTACTCCGACACCGGCGCATGGATCTCCCCGCCCTCCCCCGCCACCCCCGCCCTCCGCCCCTGGCTCCACCTGAGTTGAAGGAAGGGCACCTTCCCATCGTTTTTCGTATAGGAAGGTGCCCTTCTTAACGCTCCGTGTAGCGGGCGGCTGCGGGGCGGACGAGTGAGGCCGGTCAGGGTAAGCTCTCCGCTGGTCGAGTTCGTCGATTGGTTACAGGGAGTATCTGGTGAGCGTTGCGCTGGTGACCGGTTCGGCCGGTCTGATCGGTTCCGAGGCAGCCCGCCACTTCGCCGGCCTGGGCATGCACGTCGTCGGCCTCGACAACGACATGCGCAAGTACTTCTTCGGCGAGGACGGCTCGACCGCCTGGAGCCTGGTGAACCTCACCAGCAAGCTCGGCGACTCGTACACGCACTACGACGTCGACATCCGCGACCGCGACGTGCTCAACAAGATCTTTGAGCGGTACGGCAAGGACATCTCCCTGGTGATCCACACCGCGGCGCAGCCCAGCCACGACTGGGCGGCCAAGGAGCCGTTCACCGACTTCGACGTCAACGCCGTCGGCACCCTGAACGTGCTGGAGTACACCCGCCAGCACTGCCCCGACGCCGCGTTCATCTTCTGCTCGACGAACAAGGTGTACGGCGACACCCCGAACCGCCTCCCGCTGATCGAGCAGGAGACCCGGTACGAGATCGACGCGAACCACCAGTTCGCCAACGGCATCACCGAAGACATGACGATCGACAACAGCATGCACTCGATCTTCGGCGTGTCGAAGGTCGCCGCGGACGTGGCGGTGCAGGAGTACGGCCGCTACTTCGGCATGCGGACGGCCTCCTTCCGCGGCGGCACGCTGACCGGCCCCGCGCACAGCGCCGCCGAGCTGCACGGCTTCCTGGCCTACCTGATGCGCTGCGTCATGGAGGGCCGCACGTACAACCTGTTCGGTTACAAGGGCAAGATGGTCCGCGACGCCATCCACTCGCACGACGTGCTCACCGCGTTCGAGGCCTTCTTCCGCAACCCGCGCTCCGGCGAGGTCTACAACCTTGGCGGCGGCCGCTTCTCCAACACCTCCCACCTGGAGGCCTTCGCCATCGCCGAGAAGATCGCGGGCAAGGAGGCCAAGGTCAACTACGTGGAGCAGGCGCGCATGGGCGACCACCAGTGGTACGTCAGCGACATGGCCAAGTTCCAGGCGCACTACCCGGACTGGCAGATGACCTACAACGTGCCCGCTATCCTCAACGAGATCTACGAGGCCAACGCCGACAAGTGGATGTAGCCCCCATCGGCGCGCACACCCTAGGAACGTCATGACGACGACGCTGAACAGCGGCAGCAAGCGCAACGTGCTCGGCGTCCTTGTCGACGCCACCGACTACGCCGACGCCACCGAACGCATCATTCGCGCGGCCACGGAGGGCCGGCCGTACGCGGTCACCGCGCTCGCGGTGCACGGCGTGATGGAGGGCGTCGCCGACGGCAGGCTCGGCGCGCAGCTCAACAGCTTCGACCTGATCACCCCGGACGGCCAGCCGGTGCGCTGGGCGCTCAACCTGCTGCACGGCGCGGGCCTGCGCGACCGGGTGTACGGCCCGGAGCTCACCCTGCGGGTGCTCGGCCGCGCCGCCGAGCAGGGCCTGCCGGTGTACCTCTACGGCTCCACCCAGCCCGTGCTGGACCTGCTGATCCCGGCGCTGATCGCGAAGTACCCGGCGCTGAAGATCGCGGGCAGCGAGCCGTCGAAGTTCCGCGGTGTGGAGCCCGGCGAGGCCGAGCAGATCGCGGCGCGCATCACCGGCTCGGGCGCGCGCATCGTGCTGGTCGGGCTCGGCTGCCCGCGGCAGGAGAAGTTCGCGTACGCGATGCGCCCGTACCTGGGGATGCCGCTGCTGGCGGTCGGCGCGGCGTTCGATTACCACGCCGGCGGGCTGCGCAAGCCGCCCGCGTGGATGCAGCGGCACGCCCTGGAGTGGCTGTGGCGCCTGGGCCTGGAGCCCAAGCGCCTGTGGCGTCGCTACCTGATCCTGAACCCGAAGTACCTGGCCCGCCTCGGCGCCCAGAAGACCCGCCTCTGGCGCGCCACGCCGGTCACCCCGGCCACCGAGTCCCCCTCGACCTTCGCTGTGTAGTCGGCGCCCGCCTTCGCGGGCGCGGAGTTCGGCCTCGGAAGCCTCCCTAACCCGCCGGCCGCTCGTCCGCTGCGCGGACTTCCGCTGCTGGCGGGTGCGGTCGGCGGCCGAACCCGGCTGCGGGTCCGGGTCAGAGCGCCGCTTCTGCCGCAACTCTTAAAGAGTCGCGGCCTCAGGGGGAGTCCGATGCCGCGACTCTTTAAGAGTTGCCGCCCGAAGGGGGTCGGCGCCCGAGGGGGGCGGGGCCGAGGGGGGCGGCGGGGTCAGCGGCGGAGGTAGATGAGGCCCAGGACGGAGCGGGTGGCTTCGAACCAGCGGTCGACCCATTCGTCGGTGGGTGGGGTGTTGCGGGGTGGGAGTTCGAGGAGCAGGCCGCGCAGGAGCGGGTGGTCGACGAGGGTCGACTCGGCGGGCATGTCCAGCCAGCTCGACGGCGTGAACGACTGGTCGCCGAACCGGTCCAGGCCCAGCGACTGCAGCGGCCCGGGGCCGGGCTCCAGCAGGGTGTCTCCCGGCAGCTGGACCCGTTCGGAGTCGCGCAGGCCGCGCTCGCGCGGGGTGGGGCTGGCGTTCTGGCTGGGCACGTGTTCAGGCATCGTCATCTTCGTCCTACCCGGTCGGCGAGTTTCGCGGTGTGGTGGGGCGCCGTCTGGTACAACGACCGCAACGGAACGCAGGCGACGGTCTACCCGCGATCGTCACTGCACGTGTTGCTTGCGTGACTAAGCGCAAGCTAACCAGTTGTGCATCACGTGCGGGGGAACCACCATGGCCGCTGAACCGGCGTCCACACCATTGCCAGCCCAGGTCACGCCGGCGCAGCTGATCGGCGAGATCAGCCGCCTCGTGCGGCAGCTGCCCTGTCCGCACTGCGGCCAGGAAGGCGCCCACTCCGCGCCGGCCCATTCCCAGGCGCTGGTCCCGGCCGCCCGCGAGCCCTACGACGACATAGCGCCGCTCGACCCGCTGGACGAGATCGGCGACGACGAACGCTGGCTGTGGCGCCTGGTCGAGGAGGCCGAGCGGGTGGCCGCGGCGGCGCCGCCTGGACCGGATCCGCGCCAGGTCGCGCTCGCCGAGCAGCGGTGCCAGGAGGCGTACGAAGCGGAACAGAAGGTCCAGGCCCGCATCCACGCCACCATCGCCGCGCTGGCCCAGCCGTCGTCGTGGCTGCGGCCCCGCCACAGGGCCGCGCTGGCCAGGCACCTGCGCGAGGACCGGGCCGCCGCCGTGCTGACCGCGATCCAGCGGGGACGGATCGAGGAGATCCGGGGGCGGCTGCGCGCCGTCACGAACCGGCGGGCCGACTACCTGTCGGCCCATCGCGCCACGCTGGAGGCCGGGCGCAACGCACGGGTGGAGCTGACCCGGGTGCTCGACGACCTGATAGACCGGTACGCCCGGATGTCGCAGCCGCCCGCCTGGTTCAAGTTCGGCCTGGACTATCCGCCGGAGCCGGGACAGCGCCGGGAGTGGCTGCAGCACGCCCGGGAGGCGATGGTCGAGCGGCGGCGGGCCAATCTGCACCGGGTGCTGCTGTGATCAGCCCCGGTACGGCGAAGGACCCCCTTCGGCGCCCTTGAGAACGGCGCGGAAGGGGGTCCCACCTGTACGTGATCCAGAGCTGTCACCAGCAACGGGGCTCGACCTAGAGATCGAATTCCCCGTCCTTGGCACCCTCCACAAAGGCGTCCCACTCGTCCGGCGTGAAGATCAATGCCGGCCCGGTGGGGTTCTTGGAATCGCGCAGCGCGATCGCACCACCCACGAACGCGACTTCAACGCAGTTGTCGCAGTTCGGGCCGCTCCGCGTGCTCTTGTACCAACGCGCTTCGCTCAGATCGACTCGAAACCCCTTGGTCTCGATTTCCATAGTGGCTCCTCCGCCAGTTGTGCGATCAGCTCGGCGGACTCCTCGGGGCTCAACGCAGCCTTTCGGATGTTCTCGAAGATCTTGGTGTACTTCCCCAGCTCGTCGTTCTTCTCCAGGAAGAGTCCCCCGGTCGCATTCTCCGCGTAAACGACATCTGAGTCCCCGGGTTCGGGAAACTCCAGGATGGCGAAAGTACCGTCCATACCGGCGTGTGGACCTGCCTCGAACGGCAACACCTGCAAGGTCACGTTAGGCCACGAGGCCGCCTCGGCCAGTAGCCGAAGCTGGTCTCGCATGACCCTGTCGCCGCCCACGGGCCGGCTCACCACCGACTCATCGAGCACCACCTGAAACCTGATCGCATCGTCTTGTCGCGTGAGCAACGATTGACGACCCATCCGGACACGGACACGATTCATGATCGCTTCTTCGTCCCAGTCCGGCCAGGCGCCGCGAATCATCGCCTCCGCATATTCCGCTGACTGCAGCAGGCCGGGGACAACCTGCTGTTCGTACGCGCGGATGGAGCTGGCCGCGGCCTCCAGCCCGACGTAGGCACCCACCAGCACGCTGCTGTACGGATGCCACCAGCCCTTCTGCCTCGCCTCCTTGGCGATCTCCACGAGCACGTCGACCTCGTCGGTCGGCGTGCCGTAGATCGTCAGCATGTCGCGAACGTCGCGACTGGTCACCGAGCTGTGTCCGGTTTCGATCCGCGAGATCTTGGACTGCGAGCACTCCATCCTCTCGGCCACGAACTCCAGCGTGATGCCGGCATGTTCGCGCCGCTTGCGCAGTTCGGCACCGAGTCTTCGTCGGCGCACTGTCGGGCTCTGTCGGGTTGTCACGGCGCACCTCCGCGACGCACGTCGGCGGAGGCACGAAAGTCGATGCCCCCGCCCGATGGAACTTGCATATGTCGTGTTGCGAGTCTGCTCCGACGATCGGCGAATCATCAACCGGCCGAACGCACAGAGGGTGCGACTCGGCATCACCGGGGAGACCGACACCAGCTTGTCACATACCGGACGAAGGACACCAGAGCGCATACGCACTTTGCAACTTGCATTCAGCAAAGTCTTCCGGCACAGTGTCTGTTATGGCCCCCGCTGTGCTGATCTTCCGTTTTCATGATCACGCACGGTGGGCGCGGCTTCACCTCTAGCGTTCAACGAGCGACTCCCGATTACGTGTTGTCCAGATCGCACCGGTACGAGAGAGCAGGAGAAAAGGTGACTCCCCAAGCCGGCGACATCCTCCACGTCACTCGCGAAGCCAGCGTCCAGTTCCTCCGCCCGATGATGTTCCGGGTGATCCGCGTGCACGACTGGCCGACGTACGAGGGTTGGGTGTGGCTCGACGGCTACCAGCTCAACGCCGCGGGCGACGCCGTGGAGCGCCGTTCGATCTTCGTGCAGCGCGCCGGCCTGCGCATCGTGCCCGACAACAGCGCCGCGGCCCGTGCTCGCACGGCACCCGCCCGCGCCGGGCAGCGGCCCACGCTGAGCCGCCCGAATCTGCGCCCCGCGACCGCCGGCGCACGCTGAGAATTTCTCGCGATCCGCCTCCGGTCGGCCTGTACCGGATCTACGCTCGAATGACCCTAGTTGAACGACGGTGGCGACTCGCCCGGCCGTTTGCGGTCAGCAGGCGGCCGCGACGAATCTCCCCGTCGCGGAGCATGGCCGGTCCCGGCGCGCCGCCGCTCTCGCGGTGCGCCGAGGGACTCCCACGTTCCGGCCCTCGCGTGGCACGGCACCCGCTCACCCGGGGGACGGCGCCATGGACATTCGAACGATCGCATCTGGACGGGAGCCCAGGGCGACCATTCCACATCGGTCCCACCGGCTGGCCGCACTGTGCGGTGCGGCGCTGGCGGCGGCGTTGTTCACGCCGGTGCCCGCCACGGCCGGCACGACCGAGGTGCGAGCCGCAACGGTCGCGGACGCATCCACCCGGCAGGCACCGCCGCCCGCCGCAGTAACCGCCCACTCCGTGCCGCCTGAGCTGATGGCACGCTCACTGATCTCCACCGGAATGATCGGCATCGGTCTCGCGCTGGGCGGGATCGTCATCGTCACGCACCGGCGCCGCCAATGGTGACGGGCCGGCAGACAGAACGCGCCCATGCCGTACGGCATGGGCGCTGTTCATGTCACAACGGGGAGTCGAGCCTGCCGGTCAGTCTTCGTCGCCGTCGGGGCTCGGGCTCGCCTCCGCGCTGGGGCTCGGTTCCGGCGACGGGCTGGTCGGCGCCGAGGCCACCACGATTATCACCGTCGAGCCCGGCTCCAGCAGCGTGCCCGGTTCCGGCTCCACGTCCACGACGGTGCCCGGATCGGCGTCGCCGGTGACCCGCACGCTGATCCTCGGGTTCAGGCCCGCCGCATTCAGAACGTCGATCGCCTCCTGCTGCGACAGGCCCACCAGGTTCTCCGGCACCGGGACCGCGGACACCTCCGGCGACGGTGACACCGACGCCGACGGGCTCGGGGCGGCGCTGGTGGGCGCGGCCGTGGTCAGGGCCGGGGTCGGCGACGTGCTCGGCGTCGGCGTGGGTCCCGTGCCGCGCAGCACGAACCAGGCCGCCACCGCGAACAGCGCCAGCAGCAGCAGCGCGATCCCGATGATGATCAGCGGTGCCCGCCAGGTGCGCTGGCCTTCGCCGTACTCGATGCCGGGCGGCGGGGTGGCGTCGCGCATCGACCGGGGTCCCGAAGTGGGCACGCCCGCCCGGCCCGTCCAGACGTCCTGTGCGGGCATCACCGAGGTGCGCTCGTCCGGCGGCACGGGCCGGCCGCCGACAGGCGGCAGCACGGAGGTCGGCTCGCCGCCCGGAGGCACCGCGGCAGGCCCGCCCGCGGGCAGCACGGTCGTCGCCTCGTCACCGGGTCCTCCACCCGCGGGAAACACGGTGGTGGCGTCATCGCCAGGCCTGCCGCCAGCCGGGAGCACGGTCGTCGCCTCGTCGCCGCCCTGCCCGCCCGACGGCAGCACGGTGGTCGGCTCGTCGCCGGGCCTGGGCTCGTCGTCGCGCCGGTGAGCAGCCATCGGGACGGTCTCGTCGGAGGGAGACGACCCGGGGCCGCTCCCGCGCGCCGCCGGGTCGTTGTCGTCGTGCCGCTGCTCATCGGACATGCTGAGGTCCTACCACGTCGCGGGGTCGGTTAAGCCCTACCTGGGTGCGTGGCGTGCACCGCACGCCATGCACCGTCGATTCAGCCCGCGGCCGGAGACGGCGGCGGAGCGGTCTCGCACGTGATCGAGACGCTGGTGTTCCACTTGAGCTTCGTGCCGGCCTCGGCGGTGGCCGCCGTGACCGTGCCGACCTTCTCGGCCGGGTACGGCCCGACCTGCAGACCAGCCCCGACCAGTGCCTTCTTCGCCTCTTCGCAGGACTGGCCGACCAGCGTCGGCACGTCGACGTCGACGATCCCACCGGCGACGAAGAGCTTCACGCTCGTGCCCGGCCGCACCGGGGCGTCCGCGGCGGGCTCGGTCTTCGTGATCTTGCCAGCCTCGCCCTCCTGGTCGAAGACGACGTTCACGGTGACCTTCAGATCCGCCATGAGCTGCCGACGGATTGCCTGGAACTCCTCCCCGGCCACGTTCGGCATGCGGGGTCCGTCCGGCGCGGGCGAGGCGGTGCTCGGCTCGACCGTCGGGGTCGGCGAGGGCGCCTCGCTCGGGGACGGGCTCGCATCCGCCGACACGGCGACGGACGGAGTGGCGCTGGGCTGGGCGTTCGGCTCGCCGTCGCCGGCGACGAACCATCCGATCGCGAGGCCCGCGACGGCCAGCAGCACCGTGGCCGTCGCCAGGATCGCGACGGTGCCGGGGCTGAACCCACGTGGTCGCTGCGGCGTCAGCGGCGCCGTCTGTGCCCACGGGTCGGTCATGATGCTCTCCTCTTTCGGGTACGCCCGGCGAACGCTACGCCGCAACGAGAGTAAACCGTTCACACGAACCGCCCTCGCATTGCTATACGCTCGCGTCATGTCACTTCAGGGCCCGGGTACGCGGCTGGGACTGAGCTCCGTCGCCGTCGCGGTGGGCGTGGCCGCCGCGGCGGGAGCAGCGCAGTTGGGTGTCGGATACGGCCTGGGGGTCTTCTCCTGGGTGCCCACCGTGCACGGCGGCGACGAAGCCGCCTGGCTGGCGAGTCTGGCCTGGACGGTGTGGATTTCCGCCCTGTCGGTGGTGCTCGGTGCCGTTGTGGCCGATCGTGTCGGCCGCCCGACTGTCCAGTCGTCGACAGCGGTCCGCGTGCTGCGACGCGCCGCGCTGTCCATCGCCGCGGCGCTGGGCGGCCTGGTGGTCGTCGCGCTGACCGCGGTGCCCGCCCGGGTGGCCGAGCGCGCGGACACGTTCGCGCCGCACCTGATCGTCGGCGGATACGCGATCGCCGGGGTGCTGCTCGGCCTGTTCGTCTCCGTGGCCGCGCTGATCGCGCGCTCGATCGCCGCGAACGTGCTGGCCACCGGCGGCTGGCTGTGGCTGCTCGCGGTCACCGCGGTGGCCGACGGCATCGCGGCCGGACGGGATCCCGTCGTGGCGCAACTCGGCTCCTGGCCGGTCACCACCGACGGGCCCTGGTTCCGCAGCGTCTACCTGCCCGGCGCGGCCATCGCCGGGGTGGCCGCCGTGTTGATCGGATTCCTGGCCGCGCTGCCCGCGGCCCGCCGCCGCGACGCCCAGGCGGGGGTGGCGCTCTCCGGCGCCGCCGGACCGGCCCTGGTCGCCGTGGCCTACCTGCTGGCCGCGCCGAAGCTGACCGGTGCGCTGCCCGAGCAGCTGTCGGCATACCTGGTGGCGCCGTACGCCGTGTTCGCCGGCCTGCTCGGCTCGGTGCTCGCGCTGGTGCTCTGCGGCCCGCGCCGCCCGCGCCCCGTGACGGCCGCCACCGCGCCGGTCCCGCCGCAGTACACCGGCTCGGATGCCGTGCCTGCTCCGGCCGTGCCCGCACAGACCGGCCCGGACAGGTCCGCCGCGGACAAGGACGCGTCGGCTACGGACGCGGCTGCCCGGCCCGCAGCCTCCACCGACGCAGCCGCCAAGCCCGCCTCCGGCAAGCCCGCTCAGGGCAGGGCCTCCGTCACCAAGGCGGCCCAGGCCACCGCCGAGAAGCCGGCGGACGAGCCGGCCATCGGCGCACCAGCCGCCACCGGCGAAGCCGTCTCCCCCGCGGCCGACGCGCCGAGCCCGAAGCAGCCCCGCAAGAAGCGCTGACCCCCGCACATCAGCGCACGACGACCAGGCCCGCACTGCCCGCCCCGCGCGAGCGCAGCACTCGGGCGGAGCGTTCACCGCTGGCGCGGCAGGCCGCACGGCGGGCGGGCGGGCACGCCGACACCAGCAGCACCCGGACCGGACCACCGTCGAGCTGCATGTACGTCGGCAGTGCGGCCGCCGCGGACACGGTGAACCGGCCGGGCGCGGTCTCCACGAAGGTGAACCGGCTGATCACCCCGTCCCGGGTGACGTCCGAGAAGCTCTGGTTCGAGACGTGGTTGCCCATGCCGTAGGCGACCCAGCGGCCCTCGATCCGCTCGAACGGCTGCACCACGTGCGCGTGGTGGCCGAGGATCAGATCCACCGCGCCGTCGCGCAGCAGCTGCCGGGCGACGGACACCTGCTGCTCGTTGGGGCGCTGCTGATACTCGGTGCCCCAGTGGATCGACACGATGACTACCTCGGCCCCGGCCTGCCGGGCCCGGACCGCCGCCTGCCGGACGCGCTGCGGGTCGAGCGAGTTGACCAGCCATTCCTTGCCCCTGGGCCGGGTCAGCCCGTTGAAGGAGAAGGTGTACGACAGCAGCGCCACCCGCACCCCGCGCACCGTGACGATGGTGGGCTTGTCCTGCTCGGCGCGGCTGCGGGCCATGCCCGCGTGGGCGATCCCGGCCGCGTCCAGTGCGGCCAGTGTGCGCCGGATGCCCGCCTCGCCGCCGTCCAGGGAGTGGTTGGACGCGGTGGAGCAGGCATCGTAGCCGGTCTGCTGCAGGGCGGGCACGATCTGCGGCGGCACCTTGAAGATCGGATATCCGGTGAACGGGCCCTGCGGGCCGCCCAGCGGCGTCTCCAGATGGCAGATTGCCAGGTCGGCTGCCTCGATCACCGGGCGTACGCCGTTCAGCAGTGGCGCGAAGTCGTAACCGCGCCCGCCCGCGTCGCGCTGCGCCTGCCGCCAGAGACCGCCGTGCAGCAGCACGTCCCCGCTGCCGACGACGGTGAACGTGCGCGGCACGAACGTCCCGCCGGGCGTGGGCGAAACACTCGGTGCGGGTGCCGGAGACCGGCTCGGCGGCACCGGCCGCGGCACCGGCACGCTCGCGCTCGGCAGGACCCGCGTCGACGCGGGCTGCGGCGCGCCGCCGGGTGGCCACGGCGGCAACGCCACCGCGGCGACCACGGCCAGCAGCGCGGCCAGGATCACCGGCAGCGCCCAGGGCCGGACATCCTCACGATCACCCGTCACGGCTGCACCCTCCCCCGAGGTCGACGGTCACACCATCCGCTGTCAGGCCGAGTCAGCCCACGGGCCAGGTGTGCACCGGTTCGTTGGTGCGCTGGTGTTCGGCATACCGGCCGACCATGGCCCGCAGCGCCGCGGGCCGGGTCGCGCCCTTCGCCTCCAGCGCCCGCACCGTGTCGACCTGCCAGGTCGAGCCGTTGCGCCCGAGCAGGCAGCGCTGCTCGATGATGCCGAGCAGGCGGTCGCGCTGCGCGGGGTCGACGCCGAACCGGTCGAGTCCCTCGGCGGCCTTCGGCAGCAGCATCTCCAGCACCAGGTCGGTCACCCGGATCTCGCCGAGGCGCGGCCACCACACGGGCGCGGCGATGCCCCGGCGGGCGGCGGCGTGGAAGTTGTCCTGCGCGACGCTGAACGGCAACTGCGTCCAGAGTGGCCGGTCCTCCTCGACGAGCGCGCGGACGAGGCCGAAGTAGAGCGCGCCGTTGGCCAGCATGTCGACCACGGTCGGGCCGGCGGGCAGCACCCGGTTCTCCACGCGCAGGTGCGGGCGGCCGCCCATGATGTCGTACACCGGCCGGTTCCAGCGGTAGATGGTGCCGTTGTGCAGCCGCAGCTCGCCGAGCCGGGGCACCCCGCCGCTGCGCAGCACGGCCAGCGGGTCCTCCTCCTCGGCGATCGGCAGCAGCGGCGGGAAGTAGCGCACGTTCTCCTCGAACAGGTCGAAGATCGAGGTGACCCAGCGCTCGCCGAACCACACCCGGGGCCGTACGCCCTGGGCCTTCAGCTCGTCGGGGCGGGTGTCGGTGGCCTGCTCGAACAGCGCGATCCGGGTCTCCGACCAGAGCTGGTGGCCGAACAGGTAGGGCGAGTTGGCCCCGACCGCTACCTGCACTCCGGCGATGACCTGCGAGGCGTTCCAGTAGGCGGCGAACTCCGCGGGCGACACCTGCAGGTGGAACTGCAGGCTGGTGCATGCCGCCTCGGGCGCGATGGAGTCGGTGCGGATGCGCAGCCGGTCGGCCCCCCGGATGTCGACGCCGATCTGCTCGCCGCGGGCGGCCAGGATCTCCTCGTTGAGCGAGCGGTAGCGCCCGTTGACGGACAGGTTCTCGGTGACCGCGTGGTCGGTGGTGAGCGTCGGCAGGATGCCGATGGTCAGCACGGCCGCGTCGTGCTTGCGCGCGTGCGCGTCCGCGCGGCGCAGGCTCTCGATGATCTGCTGCTCGTACTGGACCAGCCCGTCGTCGGAGATGAGCCGGGGCGGCACGTTCAGTTCCAGATTGAACCGGCCGAGTTCGGTCTGGAACTGCGGATCGGCCAGGTCGTGCAGCACCTCCTCGTTCACCATCGTCGGCAGGTGCTCCGGGTCGACGAGGTTCAGCTCGATCTCCAGCCCGGTGGTCGGATGGTCGGCGTCGAAGCTGAAGTCGTTGAGCATCAACGCGAACACGTCCAGGCAGCGTCTGACCTTCTGGCGGTAGTGCTCGCGTTCCTGGCGGGTGAACGTCTGCAGCGAAACGTCCTTGCCCATGAGCCCTCCCCGACACACGGTGACCAAGCGAACCCTCAGAGTACGGTTCGCGGGCGACAGTCGTATCGGGTGGTCGTCCCGATTGGCACACCCGTCGTCCCACTCTGCGGGAAACGAAGGGCAACAAATGTGCCATCTCTCCATATACGATGCGCAAATGGAGCTACTCGAGGATTCGAGGCTCACCGCCATGGGCCTTTTGACAGAGGCGTTCACCAGCCTCAACACCCTCTGCGCGGAGCAGCTCGCCGCGCACGGCCTGGCACCTGTCGAGTTCGAAGTGCTGGTGCGGCTGGCTCGCTCGCCCGCGCGACGACTCCGCATGACCGACCTATCCCGACAGACTGCGATGAGCACGAGCGGGGTGACCCGCATGATCGATCGACTCGAGCGGGAGGCCCTGGTCTGCCGGGTCCCCTGCGACATCGACCGGCGCAGCTCGTATGCCGCACTCACCAGCAAAGGCCTGGCCCGCCTGCAGGAGACAGTCCCCGGCCACCTGGAACTGCTTGACGAATGGCTCATCGGCCCCCTCACCCAGCGCCAGCTGCACGGCCTGCTCGTCGGGCTGCGCGTGGTGCGCGACGCGGTCCGCCCCGAGGCGACCGCGGGCGTGCATGACCAGTGACGACCAGATGCGGCGGGGTGGTGCTGCCGCTGCGGCAGAACCGGCGGCAGAAGTGCCACGGTCCTGCCAGAAAGGACGGTTTAAGCCCCGAATCGGGTGAACCGGGCTGCTAGCGTCATGGCCCTGTGGAGGGACGGCAGGCCGGTCAGGCTGGTCGGCGGTCCGGCACAGGAGCTGCATCGGCGCGGGCGGAGACGGCGGGGGGCGCGGTTCGCCACGGCGGGCCGCGGAGGGACATCATCCGTCGGGGGGCCGCCCGCGCCGAGCACAGCACTACGGGCCCCGCCACCGATCAGAGGTGGCTGAGCAGGTCCAATGCCCGTGGCGTGAGCGAGATGCCCGTGCTGTCACGCAGTACGTAGAGCCGGGCCACGACCTCGGCCGGCTCATCGCTGGTCGCCGCCAGCCCGACGAGCGCCTCCATGGTGTCCCGCCGGTCGTTGAGACCGCTGGTCAACCGTGCCGCCGCCGCGAACCACGAGGCCGCGAGCGTGCGGTGCCCCCGCTGCCAGGCCACCGTGGCCTCGATCATGGCGCAGTGCCAGTCCTCCTCGGGCTCGACCGAGCCGGGCACATCGACCTCCGGCCCGGGCTCCTCCAGCAGCGCGGCACGCATGTCGGTCAGCGTCTTCTCCGCCTCCTCCAGCCGCCCGCCCTGTGCGTACGCGAGCCCCACCACGCCCACCAGCCGCCGCCGCTCACCCGGGTTGCCGACCTCGGCCAGCATCTCCACGGCCTGCAACCCCACCCGCACCGCCTCGTCGTAGCGGCCGTCCAGGCGCAGCACCTCGGCCAGGTTGGCCCGCGCCAGCGCCCGCAGCTTGTGCTCCCCGGACCGGGCCGACAGCCGGTCCACCGCCGCCAGCCGCCGCTGTGCCGCGGCGAGATCCGCTTCGCGCAGGTCGTGCCAGATCAGGTTGTGCTGGGCCACCGCCATGTCGCCGACCCGGCCGGTCCGGGTGGCCAGCGCGAGGGTCGCCTCACCGTGGCGGCGGGCGTCGTCGTACTCCCCCGCGCTCTGGTGCACCACCTGCAGCACGCCGCGCGCCGCCAGCTCCCCGGTCACATCCCCCACCAGCAGGAACGCCGCGAGCGCTGCCTCGCCCCGGTCGAGTTCGGCCCGGCCCGCGCCGTGTTCGGCCGCGAGCTGCACCACGCCCAGGTTCGCCCAGGCCCGCATGATCGGGTCCGCGTCGGCGGTACGCGGGTCGTCGAGCAGCCGCAGCAGCCACTGCCTGCCCTGCTGGTCCCGGCCGCGGAAGCGCCACCAGCGGGGCAGGTTCGACGCCAGGCACAGCGCGGTGTGCGGGTCGTGCTCGGCCGCGTGGGCCAGTGCCGCCCACAGGTCGCTGGCCACGTCGTCGAACCGGGCCACCGCCGCGGCCAGCGTGGACCCCACCATCGTCGGCGCGGTGCGCGCGGCGAACCGGGCGAAGACCACACCATGCTGCCGGCGCGCCTCGGCCAGCTCCCCGGCCACCTCGGCCTGCTCGGTGGCGTACTCCTTCACGACGTCCAGCAGCACGAACCGGAACGCCCCCGAGCCGCGCACCTGCACCAGCCCCAGCTCGACCAGCCGCTCCAGCACCGGCACCACGTCGACCTGCGGGCCGAGCAGGTCCTCGGCCAGCTCCACGGACCAGCGATAGCCGAACACGGCCAGCCGCCGCAGCGCCTCCCGCTGCGCGGGTTCCAGCAGGCGGTAGCTCGCCGTCACCACGTCGCGCAGCGTCACCAGCGGCGGTGACGCTGCCACATCGGCGCTGCCCAGCTCCAGCAGGCGGTTGCCGTACCGGGCGAGCATCTCCGCGGGGTCGAGCACCCGACCCCGGGCCGCGGCCAGCTCGATGGCCAGGGGCAGCCCGCCGAGCCGTCGTACCAGCGTGACCAGTGCCTCCACCTCGACGTCGGCCGGCGACCGGCGCACCCGCCGCCACCGGGCCAGGAACAGCGCACTCGCCGGGTGCCGCTCCGCCTCGGCCAGCACCCGCGTCCCGGCCGGGGGCAGCGCCAGCGGGCCCAATGGCCACACCTGCTCGCCCGCGGGCCCGAGCGGCGCCCGGGCCGAGGCGAGCACACGCAGCGTGGGCGCGACCGCGAGCAGCTCCGCCAGCACGGTCCGGAACGCGTCCGGGGAGCGGTCCACCGCGTCCACCATCAGCAGCACCGGCTGCTCCAGCCGGGCCGGCAGGTCGGCCGGCCGGTTGACGCCGAGCACCGCGCAGACGACGTCGCGAACGTCGGTGACGGTGTCCCCCGCCGCGACGCTGATGGCGGCCACACCGGCCGGGAAGTGCGGCTGCATCCGGTGCGCGACGCTGATCGCCAGCGCGCTCTTGCCGACCCCGGCGAGCCCCACCAGGGTGGTGAGCCCCGGCTGGGCGACCAGATGCGCCGCGAGCGCGGCTGACTCCTCGGCCCGGCCGTGCAGTTCCGGCGGCGTGGGCAGGGTGTACGCCGCGGGCCTGGGCTGTGGCGGGAGCTGGCCACGGGCGGCCGCGTAGAACTCCGCGGCCTCGTCGCCGGTCAGCCCCAGCGCGCTGACCAGCAGCTCGACCGTGCTGCGCTGGGGTCGGGAGGCCCGGCCGTGCTCCAGATCCCGGACCGTGCGCACCCCCAGCCCGGCTCGCGCGGCAAGCTCCGACTGGGTCAGCCGTGCGGCGTCCCGGTGCGCGCGCAGGAGCGCGCTGAAGGAGGCCGCCGACGCGTCGGCGGCCTCAACGTGAACCGGGTGACCTGGGGCCATGGCCGCAAAGACTACGCATCCGAAGCCGAACGTGGGAGTCGAGCGTCTACTTTTTGGCGCACTCGCCGGACATGACCGGTGTCACACCGCAACCCTTCCGATGACCGGTGTCGGACGGCCGACATGCGCAACCTTCCGTCCGAACAACGCGTGTCTTCAGGCATCGACATGTCTCGGCGGCTGCCGTGACATGACGCGACACGACGGGGGGTCTCCGGTCGCCACAGCGGCCGGAGGCCGCGGTGCGGGTGAGGCCCACGGGGGGCCTCACCCGCGCCCGTCAGCGCAGGCCCAGGTCCCGCGCGATGACCATGCGCTGGATCTCGGAGGTGCCCTCGCCGATCTCCAGGATCTTGCTGTCGCGCCACATGCGGGCGACCGGGAACTCGTTCATGAAGCCGTAGCCGCCGTGGATCTGCGTGGCGTCCCGGGCGTTGTCCACCGCGACCGTGCTGGCGTGCAGCTTCGCGATGGCGGCCTGGCGCTTGAAGTCCGCGCCCGCGACCAGCCGCTGCGCGGCGTCGCGCCAGGCCAGCCGCGCGGTGTGGGCGCGCGTCTCCATGTCCGCGATCATGAACTGGATCGCCTGGTACGAGCCGATGGTGTGGCCGAACGCCTCCCGCTGCGACGCGTACTTGAGCGATTCGTCGACGCAGCCCTGGGCCAGGCCCGTGGACAGCGCCGCGATGGCGATCCGGCCCTCGTCGAGGATCTGCAGAAACTGTGCGAAGCCCCGGCCCCGCTGCCCGAGCAGGTTCTCCACCGGCACCCGGCAGTCGGTGAAGGTCAGCTCGTGGGTGTCCGAGCTGCACCAGCCGACCTTGGAGTAGCCGGGCGCGACCGTGAAGCCGGGGGTGCCCGACGGCACGATGATCGAGGAGATCTCGTTCTCGCCGGTCCGCGCGGTGACGGTGACCAGGCTGGTCATCGTCGTGCCGGAGTTGGTGATGAACGCCTTGCTGCCGTTGATGATCCACTCGCTGCCGTCCTCGGACAGCCGCGCCGTGGTGCGCGTGCCGCCCGCGTCGGAGCCCGCGCCCGGCTCGGTGAGCCCGAACCCGGCCAGCGCCTCACCCTTGATCAGGGCCGGCAGCCAGCGCTTCTTCTGCTCGTCGCTGCCGAACCGGTAGATCGGCATCGCGCCCAGCGAGATCGCCGCCTCCAGCGTGATGGACAGCGAGGAGTCGACCCGGGCCAGCTCCTCCAGCACGATGCACAGGGCGAGGTAGTCGCCGTCCATCCCGCCGAACTCGCTGGGGAAGGGCAGCCCGAACAACCCCATCTCGCCCATCTGGCGGACCAGGTCGTACGGGAAATCGTGCCGCTCGTACAGGTCGCCGATCACCGGCGCCACCTTGTCCTGGGCGAAGCGGCGCACGGTGTCGCGCAGCTCGCGGTGCTCCTCGGACAGCCCGAAGTCGGTCATCACGGCCTCTCTCAAACAGGAGTCACGCCGTGTCGGCGGCGTGAGAAGTGACGGTCCTTGCCCTGTGCGGCGCGGTACCGCTGGATGAGCTCGTCGCGAAGCCGGTCGGGCTCCACGATCGTGTCGATGACCAGCTCGCTGGCGAGCCGGACGATGTCGATGTCGGTCTCGTACTCGGCGCGCTTGGCGGCGATGAACGCCTCGCGCTCGGCCTCGTCCTCGATCGCGGCGATCTTGTTGGCGTACACGGCGTTCACCGCGGCCTCGGCGCCCATGACGGCGATCTTGGCGGTGGGCAGCGCGATGGTCGCCTCGGGCAGGAAGCCGGGTCCGGCCATCGCGTACAGGCCGGCGCCGTACGCCTTGCGCACCACGACGCAGATCTTCGGCACGGTCGCCTCGCTGATCGCGGTGACCATCTTCGCGCCGTGCCGGATGATGCCCTGCTTCTCCACGGCGCTGCCGACCATGAAGCCGGGCACGTCGCACAGGAACAGCAGCGGCACGTTGAACGCGTCGCACAGCTGCACGAAGCGGCTCGCCTTGTCGGCCGAGTCGACGAAGAGCACCCCACCCTTGTGCAACGAGTTGTTGCCCACCACGCCCACGACCTGGCCGTCGAGCCGGCCGAAGCCGACCGTCAGCTCCTTGGCCCAGCGCGCCTGGATCTCGAAGTACTCCCCGCCGTCGAGCAGGCCCTTGACCAGCTTGCGCATGTCGAACGCGCGGCGCTCGCTCTCCGGCACGATCGCGGCCAGGTCGGTCTCCGGCGCGGGCATCGGCTCCAGCGCGGGCGGTTGCTCGGTCCAGTTGGCGGGCAGGAAGGACAGGTAGCGCCGGACCACGCCGAGCGCCTCGTCCTCGTCCTTGCACAGGAAGTGGCCGACGCCGGACTGCTCGGTGTGCACCTTCGCGCCGCCCATCGCCTCCAGCGTGGTCTTCTCGCCAGTGACCATCTCGACCATGCGGTCCGAGCCCAGGTACATCGAGGCGTTGCCGTCGACCATGGCGACCACGTCGCAGAAGGCGGGGATGTACGCGCCGCCCGCGGCGCTCGGCCCGAACAGGGCGCACACCTGCGGGATGCTGCCCGAGGACTTCACCTGCTGGTAGAAGATGTTGCCCGCGCCCCGGCGGCCGGGGAACAGGTCGACCTGGTCAGTGATGCGCGCCCCGGCGGAGTCGACGAGGTAGACCATCGGCACGCCCTGGCCGTACGCCCGCTCGATGATCCGGATGATCTTCTCGACGGTGCGCGCGCCCCAACTCCCGGCCTTGACCGTGGAGTCGTTGGCCATCAGGCACACCGGCCGGCCGTCGATGGTCGCCTGGCCCGTGATCACACCGTCGGCGGGCAGCCCGTGCGCCAGCGCGTTGGCGAAGATCCCGTCCTCGACGAACGAGCCCTTGTCCACCAGCCGCGCGATGCGCTCGCGCGCGAAGAGCTTGCCCTTGGCCTCGTTGGCCTGGTGGTACTTCGGCGCCCCACCGGCCCCGATGCGCTCTCTCAGCTCATCCAGCCCCTCGTGCATGCCGCACCCACTCCTCCCACAGGCCCAACCTGAACGATAGTTAAGTTACCACCAGGTGAGACAGCCCGCCTCCCCCGACCAGTCGCGCGCCTCAAGATCACTCGACTTGCCAGGCAACCGTGCGTATCTTGAGCCCGCATTCGCACAGGTGCCTGGCGAGTCGAGCGATCTTGAGGGGTCGGCGGCGGCCGGGCATGGGAAAGGGCCGGCGCGCGTCCGCGCCGGCCCTTTCTGGTGGGGAAGATCTGTCAGCAGAAGTTGGCGGTGGAGCCGCCGACGCTGGAGGCGTTGGCGTTGCCCAGCAGCGCGCCCACGGCCACGCCCGACACGTCGATCGGGGCCTGGACCGGAACGAACACCTGGTTGCCGCTCAGGATCCCCGAGTTGCCGAAGGTATTCCAGTTCAGCTCGCAGGTGCTCGGCGCGGAGTGCTGCCACTTCTTGTTCTTGCGCTGGTTCATCAGCTGCTGCTGCTTCGCGCCGATGCCGACGCTCGCGCTGGTGTTGCCGACCGCGCTGGTCAGGCCGCTGGTCAGCCCGTTGATCGGCAGCAGGCCGGTGATGACGTCCAGCGGGGAGCTCTCGGCCACGGTGCTCTCGATCGGGGCCGCCGTGGACACGAAGTCCTTCTTCTTGTTCTTGTGCTTGTGCCAGTTCGGCTCGCCGTAGGGCTGTGGGTACGGGTTCTCGTCGCCGTCCTCGCCGGGCAGGTTGGCCTCCGAGCCGCCGACACACCACGCGTTGGCGTTGCCGAGCACGCCGACCCCCACGCCGCAGGCGTCGATCGGGACCTGGATCGGCGCCAGCACCTGGTTGCCGCTCAGGATGCCCGAGTTGCCGAGGCTGCTCCAGTCGGTGGCGAGGGCGTCCTCGCCGTAGTTGGCCTCACTGCCGCCGGTGCAGCTGGCGTTGGCGTTGCCCAGGATGCCGATGGCGATCCCGCAGATGTTGATCGGAGCCTGCACCGGCAGCTTGATCTGGTTTCCGCTGCCGATACCGCTGTTGAAGGAAGAGTTCCAGTTGTCGGCCGCGTGCGCGCCCGTACCGCCGATGAGCAGCACACCGGCGGACAGGACGCCGACCTTCACGGACGTCTTGGTCCACGTGCCCAGCGAAGTCGCAGTCATGTGAATCGCAGTGCCTTTCGATCTGGAATTGCCACGGGGAGATGCAGTGTCTTGCCATGTCACGGCCACTTTGCGGAGCGTCCTGTGTGCACGATGAGCGCACCGGAGCGCGGTTGCTCCGGCTGTCGACGCGCGCCCGTAGTCACCTGATTCGGCTCGTACAAATAGGGCATTTATGACATCGCAAGGGTCAACGAGCCTGCCATTCCTCGGACACGGATCACCCAACGGATCAACCCGGGGGGCAAATGCCATTCCTGGCACTATTTATGGCTTATGTCCGAATTGCTGTGAATTGAAGAACCGTTGAGCGTCGGATAGCCGACAGGGAGTGACCATCGGTCACTCCCTGTCATTGTTGGCACGGCCCGTTTTCAGCAGGCCGTAGTGGCTGCGCAGATCCGTGCCACCGCCTTCTCCGCCAGGTCCTGGGCGAGCGCGACATCATCAGGACCGGGTGCGGTCGGGAACCAGAGGGCGAGTTCGGCGTACACCGCGCCCGCGCGCACCAGTACCAGCAGCGTGCGAGGCGTCATCCGGACCAGCAGCGCCTCGTCACCGGCGAATCCCGTGGCGATGATCTCGAACTCGACATGGGTCTCCCCGTGGTCCACGACCGCGCAGTGCTCGAACCCGGCCCGTTCGTGAGCGATCAGTTCCCCGGCCGACCGGGCCGACCCGTAACCCTTCACCTCCTGGACGACATTCACGGTTCCCGGGCCCGCTTCCAGCACCCGCCGCCGGAACGAATCCCGCTCCCCGGTCGACTGCGGCCTGGCGGGCATGCCGTCCCACTGGCCCTTCTCCTGGCACAGCCCAGTGACGTACCGGTAGCTCTCACCCATGTACTCGCCGCTCTGCACCCGGTGCGCGGGGCTGACGTCGGCGGCCCGGAGCATGGCGGCCAGTGGGATCACCGTGTCGAACGGCGTCTCCTCCGGGCTCGGCGAGGTCAGCGCGGGCCGCGCCGAGGGCGACGTGCTGAGCTGCGGAACCGCGGTGATCGTCGGGCGGGCCGTCATGGTGGGGTCGGGCTCACCGGGTCGGCCGCCGAGCGCGAACGCGGTGCCCGCGACCAGGACGGCGGTCACCACGCCGGCGGCGGTCATGCCCGCGGCGCGCACGCGGCGGCGGCGCTCCCCCCGGCCGCGGATCTCCTCGGGTGAGGCCCAGGTCATCGCCGGCATGTCCGCTCCGAACCCGTCGAGCTGCTGGGAGATGTCGTCACGCATAGCTGTTCCCCGTCTCGGTGCGGAGCAGGTGGGCGAGGGCCTGCCGCCCCCGGGACAGACGTGCCTTGACCGTGCCCTCGGCCACCCCGGTCTCGGCCGCGATCTCGGCGACCGACCGGCCCGCGATGTGGTGCAGCACGATCGCGGTGCGCTGGGACTCGGGGATGCCGCGCAGCGCGGTCACCAGCGCGACGGTGTTCTCGTCCGGTGGCGCCGCGCTCGACTCCCCGCCGTGCCGGCGGTGCGCGGTGAACATGCTGCGGGCACGCCGCCAGCGGCTCACCGCGATCCGGAACGCCACGGTGCGCACCCACGCCTCGGGGTCGTCGTACGCGCCGACCTTGCGCCAGTTCTGCCAGGCCCGCGCGTAGGCCTCCTGCACGACGTCCTGTGCCTCCTGCACGTCCCCGGTGACGGCGTACGCGCAGCGCAGCATCCGCTGCCTGCTGCCCAGATAGAACTCATCGAACACGGGTGGTGACATCCAGGGCTCCCCCGGTGGTGGGTGTCAGGTCACCCACAAGTCACGCCCGCACCCGGCGGCCGGTTGCGTACGGAATTCGCGCAGCGGGCAGATCAGCTCACGGTGCGGCTGCGCGGACCGGCCCGCAGCACGCCGGACGGCAGCTCACGGCCCACGATCTGCTCGGCCAGCCGGGCCGCGTCGATCAGCTTCTCCAGGTCGATGCCGGTGTCGATACCCATGTCGTGCAGCATGTGCACGACCTCCTCGGTGGCCACGTTGCCCGACGCGCCCGGCGCGTACGGGCAGCCGCCCAGGCCGCCGACGCTGGCGTCGTACTCGGTGATGCCGAACTCCAGCGCGGTGAGGATGTTGGCGAGGCCGGTGCCGCGGGTGTTGTGGAAGTGCAGCAGCATCGGCACGTCCGGGTGCCGCTCGCGGACGATCGACAGCAACTCGCGTACCCGGCGCGGGGTGCCCATGCCGGTGGTGTCGCCGAAGGCCACCCGGTCCGCCCCGTCGGCGACGACGCGGTCGACGATGCCGGCCACCCGCTTCGGGTCCACGTCCCCCTCGTACGGGCACCCGAAGCTCGTCGCGATGATCACCTCAGCGGTGGAGCCGCCCTCGTGCAGGACCGGGATGAGCTGGGCGATCTCGTCCAGCGACTCCTCGGTGGCGCGGTTGATGTTGCGCCGGTTGTGCGTGTCGCTGGCCGAGACGACCACCTCGACCTCGGTGAAGCCGCCGGCCAGGGCCCGCTGGGCGCCGCGCAGGTTGGGCACCAGCGCGCTGTAGCGCACCTTCGGGTCACGCGTGGCCGTGCTCCAGACCTCGTCGGCGTCGGCCATCTGCGGAATGGCCTTGGGGTGCACGTATGACACCGCCTCGATGCGGCCGACGCCGGTGGCGCTCAGCGCGTCGATCAGCCTGACCTTGTCGGCGGTGGGCACGGGGTCCTCGTTCTGCAGCCCGTCACGCGGGCCCACCTCACGAATCGACACCCGGTCCGGCAGCACAGCACCCATGCGGCCACCTTAACCCTCGTTAACCTCACCTGCCCACCCCTCCCCTGACCTCGCTGTTCGCCATACCTTCACAAGGATTTGAGGTATTCACTCATGTCGCTGCCCAACGTATCGGCCTATCGGCGCGTCTCTACCAACGACAGTCCAAGGCGGACTGATCGATTGGACGGGGAGGACCATGCGATCCAGCAGAGGTACGAGGGCAATGCTGGCCGGGGGGATCGTCGCCGCGCTGCTGATGGCAGCGCCCGGCACCGCGGGCGCAGGACAGGCCGGCGCACCACTGGCCGCCAGACCCGCACCGAACAACGCGAAGACGCAGACCGTGGCGCTGATCACGGGTGACCGGATCTCCGTGCACGGCAACGGGCGGATCAGCCTGACGCCGCGCGACGGGGTCACCTACCAGAGCTACCGGGTCAAGGACCACCAGTACGTCATCCCGTCCGACGCGGTGCCGCTGCTCGCGGCGAATCGCCTGGACAAGCGGCTGTTCGACGTCACGGAGCTGCTCGCGGTCAAGGCCGCGCGGAAGGCCTCGCTGCCGCTGATCGTCTCCGGCGCGAGCGCCGCGCCGGGCCTGACCGCCGAGCGCAGGCTGCCCGCGGTCAAGGGCTTCGCCGCCGAGGTGGCCGAGGAGAACCTGGCCACGCAGTGGCAGGCGACCCGCAAGGCGGCCACCGGCAAGATCTGGCTCGACGCCGTGCGCAAGCCGGCGCTGGACCAGAGCGTCCCGCTGATCGGCGCGCCTGCGGCGTGGTCCGCCGGGTTCGACGGGACCGGTGTGAAGGTCGCCGTGCTGGACACCGGCGTCGACATCACCCACCCCGACCTGGCCGGCAAGATCAGTGCCCGGCAGAACTTCACCGAGGGTGAGGAGGACGACCTCGACCGGGTCGGTCACGGCACGCACGTCGCCTCGACCATCGCGGGCAGCGGGGCCGGCTCCGGCGGCAAGTACAAGGGGGTCGCGCCCGGCGCTTCGCTGCTCGACGGCAAGGTCTGCGTCGAGTACGGCTGTGCCGAGTCCTGGATCCTGGCCGGCATGCAGTGGGCCGCCGAGTCCGGAGCCGACGTGGCCAACATGAGCCTCGGCGGCACCAACACCCCCGAGATCGACCCGCTGGAGCAGGCCGTCAACGACCTGACCGCGCAGTACGGCACCCTGTTCGTGATCGCGGCGGGCAACGCCGGCGCGGACGAGACCGTCGGCTCGCCGGCGACCGCCGAGGCCGCCCTGGCCGTCGGCGCGTTCACCAAGACCGACGAACTGGCCGTGTTCTCCAGCCGGGGCCCCAGCGCCGACGGCTGGGCGGTCAAGCCGGAGATCGCCGCGCCCGGCCAGGACATCGTGGCGGCGCGCAGCAAGGACGGCTTCCTCGGCGAGCCGGGGCAGCTGTACATGCCGCTCGACGGCACGTCCATGGCCACCCCGCACGTCGCGGGCGCGGCCGCGCTGCTGACCCAGGTGCACCCCGAGTGGACCGCCGAGCAGCGCAAGTCGGTGCTGATGGCCTCGGCCAAGCCGTCCGCGGACATCGGCGTGTTCGCGCAGGGCGCGGGCCGGGTCGACGTGGCTCGGGCGATCACCCAGCAGGTCACCACCAGCCCGGCGTCGGTCACGTTCGGCCTGCAGGAGTGGCCGCACGAGGACGACGACGTACGCACCAGCACCGTCACGTACCACAACGGCGGCAGCGCCGCGGTGACCCTGCAGCTCGCCCTCACCGGCGCGCCCGCCGGGGTCTTCTCGCTCAGCGCCGACACCGTGACGGTCCCGGCGGGCGGCGACGCCTCCGTGACCGTCTCGGCCGACACCCGCCAGGGCGGCGACCTGACCGGCGGCATCGGCGGCCGGATCACCGCGACCGCCGACGGTGTCTCCGTGCAGACCCCGTTCGGCATCGTCCGGGAGGAGCTCAAGCACAAGGTCCACATCACCGCGACCGAGCGGGACGGCGACCCGGCCGCGGACGCGTTCACGGTGCTGTTCGACTTCCAGACCTTCCGTGACTACATCGTGGACGGGGCAAGCGCCGACCTGCGCCTGCCGCCGGGCAAGTACTTCGCGTTCACCTGGGTCTACGAGGAGGACAGCGTCACCCAGGTGATGTACCCGCTGTACACCGTCGCCGGTGACCAGTCGCTGCACATGGACGCGCGCAACGGCTCCGACTTCGACATCACGGTGCCCGATCCGAAGGCCGACGTGCTCGTGGCGTCGTTCGACGTCAACATGACGTACGGGGACGCCAGCCTCGGGGTCAGCGTGATGGCCGAGAGCTACGCCGGCATGCACGCCAAGCAGCTCGGCCCGAAGAAGGTGCCCGGTCTCAGCTCGGCGGTCACCGGCACCCTGGCCCAGCTCGACGAGGAGGGCAACCCGGCGTCGTCGCCGTTCGTCTACAACCTCGGCTGGCACAAGGCCGACGGCATCTGGAACGGGCTGGTCAAGCACCTGAAGGCCGGCGATCTCGCCACCGTCAAGTCCAGCCACGGCCTGCTCGACAAGGGCACCGATGGCATGAAGCTCAACTTCCTCGCGCCGCCGGACGGCTCGGGCGGCTGGGCGACCGGATGGCCGACGCCGCTGCCGTTCAACCGCACCGACTACTACGCGGGCAACGTGCCGTGGCAGGTCGAGTTCATGGTGGAGAAGCCGGCCGAGGGCGAGGACTGGCCGGAGACCGTCTCCGACAACACCGCCAACGTGGCCTACAAGGCGGGCCGGACCTACCACGAGCAGTGGAACAAGGGCGTGTTCGGGCCGAGCGTGGCGAAGTTCTGGACGGGCGACGTGCCGGCCCAGCGCGACGGCGACGTCCTCTACGTCGGCCCCGCCCTGCTCGGCGACGGTCAGGGCCGGGCCGGCTTCGGAACGATCACCGCGGGCCGGGGCGCGCTCTACCGCAACGGCGAGCTGATCGCCGAGGCGACGGACGGCCCGTACGTCTACGCCGAGGAGGTGGACGCGGCCAAGGCCTCGTTCCGCTTCGACGGCAGCCTGGAGCGTGACTCCCGGCTCACCACGAAGATGTCGGTGAGCTGGACGTTCCGCTCGGGCCACGCGGACAAGCCGGCGTCGCTGCCGCTGACCGCGGTCGCCTTCGCGCCGAAGCTGGACGCGAACAACGTCGGCAAGGCCGGCGGCCTGGGTGTCTACCCGGCGACCTTCACCCAGACCGAGGGCTCCGGC
Organism: Catellatospora sp. NPDC049133; assembly: GCF_040648455.1. Classification (NCBI taxonomy): domain Bacteria; kingdom Bacillati; phylum Actinomycetota; class Actinomycetes; order Micromonosporales; family Micromonosporaceae; genus Catellatospora; species Catellatospora sp. NPDC049133. The sequence continues at coordinate 22,735 of NZ_JBEZDT010000014.1, read as the reverse complement.
CGCGTGGTCAAGCTGTCGGTGAAGGCGTCGTACGACGACGGCAAGACCTGGGTCAAGGTGCCGGTGCTGTGCCTCGGCGGCGAATGGGTCGTCATGGTCGCACACCCGAAGGCGGGCGGCTTCGTGTCGCTGCAGGCTTCGGGCGCGGACTCGAAGGGCAACACCTTCGACCAGACCGTGATCCGGGCGTACGAGATCCGCTGATCATGCGACAAAGGGGGCCCGGCGGTCGCTGGGCCCCCTTTGTCATGTCTGCTCAGCGCATCCGCGAGACCAGGCCGGTGTCGTAGTCGCCCGAGACGAACTCGGCGTTGTCCATCAGTTCGGCGAAGAACGGCAGGTTGTTCTTCGGGCCGATCAGCTCGAACGCGTCGACCGCCGCCTTGGCCCGCGCGATGGCCTCGGCGCGGTCGGCCCCGTACACGATGACCTTGGCCATCAGCGAGTCGTAGCTCGGCGTGACCACATTGCCCTCCGCGTAGCCGGAGTCCACCCGTACGCCCTCGCCGTGCGGCTCGACCCAGGTCTTGATCGCACCGGGGCCGGGCAGGAAGCGCTTCGGGTCCTCGGCGTTGATCCGCAGCTCGATGGCGTGGCCCTGGGAGGCCAGCGTGGACGGCTCGAACTGCACCGGTAGGCCGGCGGCGACGCGCAACTGCGCCTCGACCAGGTCGATGCCGAAGACCAGCTCGGTCACCGGGTGCTCGACCTGCAGCCGGGTGTTCATCTCCAGGAAGAAGAAGTCGCCGGTGGCCGGGTCGAACAGGCACTCGACGGTGCCGGCGTTGCGGTAGCCGACGGCCTCGCCCGCGCGGACCGCGGCGGCCAGCAGCTTCTCGCGCTGCGCGGGAGTGAGCGCCGGGGACGGCGACTCCTCGACCAGCTTCTGGTTGCGCCGCTGCACCGAGCACTCGCGCTCGCCCAGGGCGAGCACGGTGCCGTCGGCCAGGCCGAGGATCTGCACCTCGACGTGGCGCACCCGGGGGAAGTAGCGCTCCAGCAGCACGGAGCCGTCGCCGAACATGCGCTCGGCGAAGCCGCGCACCTGCTCGTACTGCGCGGTGAGCTGGGCGGCGTCGTTCGCGACGGCCATGCCCATGCCGCCGCCGCCGGCCGCCGCCTTGACCATGACGGGGTAGCCGATCTCCTCGGCGGCGGCCAGCGCGGCTTCGACGGTCGCGGCCGGGTCGGCGGTGCCGGGGGCGACCGGCACGCCCGCGGCGGCCATCAGGTTACGAGCATTGATCTTGTCGCCCATCGCGGTGATCGCCTCGGCGCCGGGCCCGACCCAGATCAGTCCACTGGCGGCGACGGTACGGGCGAAGTCGGCGTTCTCGGAGAGGAAGCCGTAGCCGGGGTGGATCGCCTGCGCGCCGGTCTGCTTCGCGGCGGCGAGGATCGCCTCGGCGTTGCGGTACGACTCGGCCGGGTTGGCCGGTCCGACGCACACCGCCTCGTCGGCCTCACGCACGAACGGCAGCTCGGCGTCGGCCTCGGAGTACACCGCGATGGTCCGGATCCCCAGGCCCCTGGCGGTGCGGATGATGCGCCGGGCGATCTCTCCCCGGTTCGCGACCAGCAACGACTCGATCATGCCCGCGTCCCTCCTACGCTCAGCCAACCACACCTGAGCCTAAACGCACGTTAAGTTCAGTGCACCCACCGGGGCCGCCGAACCACACGGACCAGCAGTTTCGGGGAAACTGCGGCTTCCGGGCACGCCGAAGGCGCAGTTTCCCGGAAACTGCGAAACGGGATGGGACGGGTCAGCCCAGCAGGGCAGCCAGGGCGGCGGCGCGGAGGAGGGTGGCGCGGCGCTGACGCTCGACCTCGCCGCCGAGGAACGGGGTGGAGTTCATCAGGCCGAAGGCGGCGTGGGCGAGGACGCGGGCCTCGCCGCCGGTGACGTCGCTGCGCACCGAGGTGAGCACCTGGACCCACTCCTCGACGTACTGGCGCTGCAGGCGGCGGATCTCCCGGCGGGGCTCCTCGGGCAGGCGGTCCAGTTCGTGCAGGTGCAGGGCGATCACGGCGGGGTTGGCCAGCGCGAACTCGACGTGGAAGTCGACCAGGGCCTCGACCGCGGCGCGCGGGTCGCCGGGGTGCGCGGAGACCTGTCCGCGGCCGCCCGCCAGCAGGCCCTCGCTCACCGGCATCAGCGCGGCGACAAGCATCGCCTCCTTGCCGGCGAAGTGGTGGTAGAGGGCGGGCCCGGTGACACCGGCCGCGGTGCCGATGTCGTCCATGGACACGCCGTGATAGCCGCGCGCGGCGAACAGGCCGACGGCGATCTCGAGGATCTCCTCACGTCGCGACCTGCGCGCCGGCTTCGCTGGGGGGGTGTCTACCTGCTGCTCCACTGCCGTCACCCGAGACATGCTACTCGCCGGTCAAGCCGCAGCTTAACGTCCGTTTAGTCCAGTTCGAACCCATATTCGCCCGCCAATTCGCGAGCTTCCTCGCCCCGGCCGCACTGCATCAACGCGTGCGCGAGGGCGTACGCCGCCCGCGGCAGCGTCGCCGAGTCGCGGGGCAGGCCGTTGAGCACCTCCCGCAGCAGCCGCTCGGCCTCCTCCGCCCGGCCCAGCGTCAGCAGCACCTCGCCCATGGTCAGGTCGGCCAGGAACGCCTCCCCGAACGCCTCCAGCCCGCGGAACCGCTCGGCCGCGCCGCGCACCCGGGTCAGCGCCGCCTCCGGGTCACCCGCGCCGGCCACGGCCCGCGCCCCGTCCAGAGCCAGCCAGGCCAGCTCGTACTGCGCTTCCGGCTCCTTGGCCAGCCCCGGTGGCAGCTCCGCCGCCGCGGCGTCGGCCAACTCCACCGCCTGGCGGGCCCGGTCCGGGTCGTCGGCGTACATCGCCGCCACGGCCTGCCGGCGCCGGGCGCGCATCTCGTCCAGCGGCAGCCGCGCCAACCGGTACGCGGCGGCGGCCGAACCGAGCCGGGTCGCCGCGAGCGCGTCGCGATCGAGGTCGAACAGCAGCTCACCGGCCTGCTCCAGGACCCGCGCCCGCCCCGCGGCGTTGTCGAACCCGTCCAGGTTCGCCGCGAGCTGATCGAGGTAGGAAAGCGCCTGGTCGGTCTCCCCCAGCCGCTGGTGGATCGCGGCCAGCAGGTGACGCACCTGATCGGCGAGGTTCTGGTTGCCGGCCCGGTCCGCGCCGTGCACCGCCTCCTCGGCGACCTCGGCGGCCTCCTCGACCCGGCCGGTGTTGAACAGGGCCACGGACAGGTGGAAGCGGGCGTGCTCGGCGTCGTCGCCGTGCTCCTCCCCCACCTCGGGTTCACTCGTGAGCCTGACCACCATGGCGGCCAGGTCGTCGACCGCCTCCCGGGCCCGCGGCGTGCCCGCCAGCAGGACGGCCCGCCGCTCGCGGACCTCGCGCTCCAGCGGCTCGGGCAGCACCCTCGCCAGCGCCCGGTCGAAGGCCGCCGCCGCGCCCGCGTTGTCGTCGAGCATGCTCAGGCCCTGGCCGAGGAAGAACTCGCCCAGCCCGGTCATCTCGTCCTGATCCTCGGCGACGGCCTGCTCGATCAGGTGCCGGGCCGCGTCCACGGACTCCTGCACCCGGCCGTCCGCGCCCAGCGCCTGCGCCCGCAGCAGCATGACCTGCAGCCGCACCCGCGCCCCCGGGTCGGGTTCGCCGACTCCGGCGATACGGTCCAGCTCGCGCAGCGCCTCCCCCGGCTGCTGGGCGTGGAGCAGCGCGACCGCGAGCCGCCGCAGCGCCCCGGCCTGGTCCTTCGGTCCGCCGTGCGCCAGCAGGTAGTCCGAGGAGGCGCGGACCTGCGCCAGCCCTTCCTCCGGCTGGCCGTGCCGGCTGCGGTGCAGCCCCAGCCGCCCCCGGATCCGCTGGCAGCGCACCTCGTCGCCGGCCGCGGTGTAACGCTCCAACGCCTCGGTCCAGGCGTGCTCGGTATGCTCGGCCGTCTCGCCGTGCAGCCGCATGCCGCGCAGGTCGGCAAGCCGCCCCTGCTGCAGCGCGGTCAGCCCGGACGTACTGGTGAACGGCTCGATGAGCTGCCACAACGCCTCGGAACGCGGCTCGTCGTCACACCGCAGCGCCTCCTCGATCAGATCGAGCAGCAGATCGAGGCCGGCACCCGCGGGCACGTCCAGCAGGACCGCCACGACCGGCGGCGGGGCCGGAGTCGCATGCCGCGCCGCCGCGCCCACTCGTGCGGTCAGGCTCAACGGCAGCCGCTCCACCAGCGGCTCGGCCGCCAGCAGCGCGACCACCCGGGCACTCTGGGCGAGCGTGCCGTTGCGGGCGTCGAAGCGCTTCGCCAGCACGCCGGCCCGCTCCGCGAGGTGCTCGGCCAGTTCCGCGATGCTCTGCTCCGTGCCGTGCACCGGCTGCGCCCCCTGCCCGGCGGCGGCCAACTGCCGCAGCACCAGCGCGGCCGCGGCGGCGAACTCCAGCTCGACCATCGGGGAGGGCGCCTCGGCCAGCCACGGCAGGTGCCGCTCGACCAGTTCCAGGCCGCGTACGGCGTTGCCGCTCACCGCGAGGAAGTACACGTGCTCGGCGATCGTGCCGAGCTTGCCGCGGTCCCCCCGGATCGCGCGGTATGCCTGATGGTGCGCCTTGCGCGCCTCGTCGAGCCGACCGGTACGCAGATACGGCAGCAGCAGCGCGGTGAGGATCTCCTGCGGTTGCTCGGCACAGGTCAGCCGTCCGGCCAGCACCGGCTCGGTGAGCTCGATGGCCTCGGCGTCACGGCCGCGCTCGGTCAGGTGCCGCACCTGGTCGGTCGGGTCGCATCCGACGCAGTCCGAGTTGCCGTCGCGCGGAGCCGCCAGCCACTGCTCGTAGTGCAGGTCGGCGGCGGCACGGTCACCGAGATGGAACGCCAGCAGCCAGCGGTGCTTGTACACGGCCTGCGGGCTGTGCCCGCCCTCCGCATAGCGGCGCTGCATGTCGTCGAGCACCGCATGGGTCCGGGCGAGCGGCACGTCAGGGAACCGGGTCGCCGAGTTGATCACGTACTTGTAGTGCCAGAGGAGCAGGTACTCCTGGTCCCCGTACCGCTCCGGATACGAGTCGAAGCGGGCCAGGCACCAGGAGAACGTCACGAACCCCTCGGCCGGCCGGCCGGCGCGCTGGTACGCCTCCGTGGCCGCCATCCGGGCGTGGAACCGCAGCTGCTCGTCACCGAGCGCGTCTGCCTGGGCGATCGCCTCCTCGGCCAGCGCCACCTGACCCGCACCTCGGGGGGCGTCCCAGCACTGCTCGATGAGCGCGCGGATCCGGTCGGGGTTGGGGTTGGTCATGGAGCGGGGTTCTCCTCGTCGGTGCTCACACCCGGCTCCCTGGGTCCGGCTCAGGTAGAGACGCGCTGGGCGGGGGCAAAGGGTGGCGGCGAACCGCGACCACTTGCGGACACGACGGCACGGCCCGCACGGCGGCAAGCCGCAGGCCCGGCAGGTCGATCGCGTCCCGTGAACCGCCCTGGAACGAGTGCTCCACGTCGGACACCGTACCCGGACGCGGCGACGCGCGCGCGACACAGACGAACGGGCGACTCCCCAGGGGGGAGCCGCCCGCCGACCTTCAGCAGGCCCCGGTCACTCGTAGCAGTCCTGATTGCGCAGCTGCAGGCTGATCTGGATCACCGACGTGTTGCCCATCTCGATCCGGTACCTGGCCGCGGGGTTGCCGGGCACGTCCACGTAACCACGCCCGAGCGGGCGATCCGGTTCCACGACCGATTCCCAACTCGGGTAGATCGCGATCAGCTCGTCGTAGGTCATGCCGAGGCGCAGCCCTTCGGGGGTCTCGACACCCGGCATGGCGTAGATCGCCGCGAGGCCGAGCCGCTGGGAGAAGAACAGCGTCCCGTCGATGTCGCGGTCGTCCTCGGGCGTCGGTGTTCCCTTGAGGACGGCAGAACTGTCGCACGTCATACCGTCGTCGATCGTCCCGTTCCGGACCACCAGGCCTGTCGCGACGGCCTCGGCGGGGCTCTGCCCGAGCAGCAGATCGCCGTAGCCGCGCGGCCCGAGCACGAGTTTCGCGGCAGAGTTCGCGGGCGACGGGGTCGCCGAGGGCGAAGGCGTCGCGGAGGGGGACGACGCACCGCTCGGCGACACCGCGACCTGCGTCGACGCCATGGGGTCCGGCGGGCCCTGGCTGCCCCGGTCCAGGGATGCGTACGCCAGCGCCGGCGCGGCCAGCAGCAGCACCCCGAGCACGCTCAGCGCTGCTGTCGTACGGGCCCGGCGGCGCTTGACGGTGTGCCGCACCGCGCCCGCACCAGTGGCGCGTACCGAGGGCGCGGCGGCGGCGGCGAAGCCCGCGAAGGCGTCCGTGATCAGGTCGTCGTCGAAGTCGGTCATCTCAGTTCTCCTTCTTGAGCTGGGCGGCCAGGGCGGCGCGGCCGCGGCTGAGCCACGACTTGACGGTGCCCTCGGCGACGCCCTCCTGCGCGGCGATCTCCGCGACCGGCAACTGCGCCATGTAGTGCAGGACGACCGCCCGCCGCTGCTGGGCCGGGATCGCCGCGAGCGCCCGGGTGAGCGCGACCCGGTCCGGGTCGGGCCCCGCGGTGTGCTCCTCGCGCTGGCGGCGCAGGAAGTTCAGCGCCGTCCGCTTGCGGCGGAAGTTGCTCGTCGCCAGGTTCCAGGCGACCCGGCGCACCCAGGCGACCGGCTCGTCGTACTTGCTGATCCGGCTCCAGCGGGCGTACGCCCGGCAGAGCGCCTCCTGTACCAGGTCCTGCGCCTCGCCGAGATCACCGAGGTAGGCGTACAGCTGCAGGCTGAGCGGCGTGAAACTCGCCGCGTAGAACTCGTCGAAGTCGCGTGACACGGCGGATGCCGCCGAGTCCGCGACCCAGACCTCCCCGTGTTGCGTGGCCATGGCGGTCACACGGTCCTTCCTCCCCGATGTCACCGGTCGGATCCGGTGGATGGCACCAACACGCGCGATCTCCGATGCCGGTTGCACCCCATCCGTGCCCGACATCGTGCCGTCCCAGGAGGCTTGCATCGAGGGGGTGGACACGGAAGGCTGCGGCCATGTCCGCACACGACCGCGCCGCCGCGGCCTGCCGCCACAGCCTGCACGCCCTGGCCAAGATCGGTGACCAGCTCACCGACGAGCAGTGGGTCGCCCCGACCGACTGTCCGGGGTGGTCCGTGGCCGACGTGTACGCCCACGTGGTGAGCCTCGAGCAGTGGATGGCCGACGGCGGGGCCGCCCCGGAGGGTCCGCCGCAGCAGCTGATCGACTCAGGGGTCGAGCAGTGGCGCGGCACGACCCGCGGCGAGGTGCTCGCGGCCCTGCACGAGCTGCTGCCGGTGCGCGAGCGTCAGCTCACCGACGAGCTGCGGGCGGCGGACGCGCCCGGCTGGTGGGTGTGGGCGAACACGGCCGTTCCGTTCGCGGTGCAGTTGTCGGCACGTGCGTTCGACCTGTGGGTGCACGAGCAGGACGTGCGCCGAGCCCTGCGCCGGCCCGGCAACCTCGGCTCCCCCGGCGCGCAGAACGCCCGGGACCTGGTCCTGCAGGCGCTACCGCGGATCGTGGTCAAGAAGGCCGGTGCGCCGCCCGGTGCCGCGGTGCGCTTCACCACCCTGGGCGAGCTGCCGCAGGACTTCACGGTGTACGTCGACGAGCACGGTCGCGCCTCGGTGGTGCCCAGCGACAGCCATCGGTCCACCGCCCACGCCACGCTGAGCTGGGAGGCGTACACCCTGCTCGCGACGGGACGCAGCACCCGGGACCGGCAGCAGGTCTGGCTCACCGGCGACGTCGCCCTGGCCGAGAGCGTCCTCGACCACCTGAACATCGCCCCGTGACCCGTCCCTGACCCGCGTGGTCAGGCGGTGGGATCGATCGGACCGAGCTCGGGGCGTTTCGCGGTGACGGTGTCGCCGGAGGAGCGGCCGGTGAGACGGCGCTTGATCCACGGGGCGAGGTAGCGGCCGGCCCAGGCCAGGTCGTCGGCGCGGGCCGCCGGCCAGGACTTCACCGTCGGCCGGGGCGGCACGTCCCACCAGGTCGGGTCGGTCGGCACGCCGAGCGCCGCGAGCACGTGGGCGGCGGTGCGCCGGTGCCCGGCCGCCGACAGGTGCAGCCGGTCGATGCTCCACAGCGCCGGGTTGGCGTACTCGTGGTCGTTCCACAGGTCGACCAGGCGCGCGCCGTTGCGGTCGGCGACCTCGCCGACGGCCTGGTTGAGGTACCGGATGCGCGGCGCGACCAGGTTGTTGCCGGGCAGCCGCGACATCACGTCGGCGAACCGGAACAGCAGCACGTCCGCGCCGGTGTCACGGAGCCGGGCCACGGTCGCGTCGAACCGCGCCATCAGGGTCGGCGGGTCGCACTTGCGGCGCAGCACGTCGTTCGCGCCGGCCGCGAAGCTGATCAGGTCGGGCTTCATGGCCAGCGCCGGTTCGAGCTGCTCGCCGACGATGCCGTCGAACAGCCGCCCGCGAATGGCGAGGTTGGCATAACCGAACCCGGGGGTCACCTGGCCGAGCCGCCCGGCGACCAGATCCGCCCAGCCCCGGAACACCCCGTCGGCGTACGGGTCGTCCATGCCCTCGGTGAAGCTGTCCCCCAGCGCCACATACCTGCTCCAACTCACCGCGACATCTTGCCACCGCCCGGCCTACCGGCGGGTAGTGCCCTTGCGCACACCCGCGTGCGGCGTGGGGAACAGAACCCCTCGCCGCCGTGTTTGATGGGAACGTGCAGATCGAGATCTACTCCGACGTCGTGTGCCCCTGGTGCTGGATCGGCGAGCAGCGCCTGCTGAAGGCGCTCGACGGCTTCGCCGAGCCGGTGACGCTGACCTGGCGCGCCTTCCAGCTCGACCCGTCGGCCGAGTCCGGGCCGCTGGTGGAGTGGCTGGGCCGCCGCTACGGCGGCGAGGCCAACGTCCGGCGGATGTTCACCCAGGTCACCGAGGTCGGCAAGGGTGAGGGTCTCACCATGGACTTCGACCGCGCGATCAACGCGAACACCTTCGACGCCCACCGGCTGATCTGGTGGGCGGGTCAGCACGGCGAGCAGCGGCCGATGGTCGAGGCGCTGCACCGGGCCCACTTCACCGACGGCCTCGACATCGGCGACCGCGCCGTGCTGGCGGCGGTCGCGGCCGGACTCGGCCACGACGAGCAGGAGATGCGCACCCTGCTCGACTCGACCGAGGGTGTCGCCGAGGTGCGGGGCGAGCTGGCCATGGGCCGCGAACTCAACATCACCGGCGTGCCGATGTTCGTCTTCGCGGGCAAGTACGGCATCAGCGGCGCGCAGGACCCGTCCGCCCTGCGCGAGGTGCTCGACGAGGTACGCCGCCGCGAGGGCGGCTCGCCGCTGACCGTCCTGCCGACGCCGCGCGGCGCGGTGTGCGACGACGACTCCTGCACGATCTGACCTGCGGCACGACACGAAAAGGCCCCCGATCACGGGGGCCTTTTTTCATCCGTTTTGTCGATGTTTCACGTGAAACAAGATCGTCAATTGCCGATCCGGAAGAGCGCCTTGTCGTCCTCTTTCGCCCGTGCCTTCGCCTGCCGCCGGCGCAGGGCGCGGACCACCACGAAGACCCAGCCGATCGCCGCCGCGATCCCCGCGAGCGTGAACCCCATGATCAGCAGGTACGTGGAACCGCCCGCGGTGGCGAAGACGCCCTTGCGGGCACCGGTGTCGAGCGCGTCGACGGTCTTGCCGACGCGCATCGAGTCCGGCTCGTCGTACAGGATGACGTCCTTGCGGGTGCGGCCGTCAGCAGTCTCCCACTCGCCGTAGAAGGAGCAGCTGTACTTGCCGCAGTCCTCGCGCATCGCGGTGAATAGGCCGGGAGTGCCGCCGCCGGAGTGCGCCTGCCAGGCCGGCACCAGATCTTGGGTGCCGTAGAGCAGGCCGATCGCCGCGATGACCGGCAGGCCGATCCACACGAAGAACTTCGCCCGCCAGTTCTCGATCCGTCCCAGGATGCCCATGGCCGCGGAGCCTACGGTGGCCGGACCTGCCCGAGACACCGGCCGAACATGCAGAAAGGCGGTGCCGGACCGAGGTCCCGCACCGCCCTGCCGGCCCTGCGGGCTCAGCCGAAGGCCGCCTGGAACAGCGTCCGGTTCCCGGCCTTGTCGACCGTGAACTCGGCGACGATCCGAAGGTCCGTGTCCAGGCGGTACACCTTGCCCGGATCGCCGTTCACCCGCACGACCAGCGAACCGTCCGGCTGGAACCACACCGCCGAGACCTTGCCGACCCCGAACCCGACCGGCCGACCCGTGGTCAGGTCGATGACGTCGGCGACGTACAGTCGCCGACTCGGGTCACCGGCCTCCGTGCTCACCGCCGCATACCGGCCGTCGTGGGACACCCCCAGCACGACCGCGTCGAGGCCGTGCTCGGTCACGTACGGCACGGACCGCGGAGCGGTGCCGTCCGCCTTGGTGACGGTCAGCCGACCGTCCAGGAGCACACCCCGGAACGGCCCGGTTGCCAGGGTCTGCGCTTCCTTCCACGCCTCGCGTTCCATCGGGCTGAACTTCCCGCTGGTCGCGTCGACCGTGCCGACCGTGCCCGCATTGTCGAACTTGCCGACGTACAGCCGGGTGGAGTCGGGCGACCACACCACGTTCCCGGTGCCGAGGCACAGCACCCGGCTTCCCCGCTTCTGCGGCGTGCCGCCCCGGGTGTCGGCGATCATCAGGTCACCGCCGCCGCTCAGGCCGTCGGCACCGACCACCCAGGCGACCTGGCGGCCGTCGGGCGACACGGTGACCGACTGCCACGGGCAGGCGTCGTCGACCGGGTGGGTGATCGTCCGCAGCTGCTCGGTCCGGGTGGCCGGCTGGCAGACCCCCGGTTCCGGGGTGCCGCAGGGGTAGCTCTCCCGCAGCACGGTCAGTTCCAGTTTCGTGTTGCCGCTCTGCCGCATGAAGTAGTAGTCGCCGGTCACCGTCGCGCGCACCGGCGAGGGCGACTGCGGAGCCACGGTCGTCGTGGCCGTCACGCCGGGTTCGACTACCTCCCCGCCGCCGCCGGTCATCGCCACCGCGGTGACGCCGACGCTGCCGAGCAGGACCAATGACAGCGCCGAGGTCAGCGCCGTACGCCGCACACCGATCCGGCGCGAGGTCCGCAGCGCGCGGTCGCGCAGGTCCACCGGGTTCACGTCGTCGGCAAGGTCCGCCAGGCCGGACCGCAGGTTGTCCATCGGGGCGTTCATCGGGCAGCTCCGTTCGCGACGTGCAGGTCGGACAGTTCGGGGGCGATCACACGCAGCCGAGCGAGCGCCTTGGCGGTCTGGGACTTCACGGTGCCGACGGACACGCCGAGCACCTCAGCGGCCTCGGCCTCCGTCCGGTCCTCGAAGAAGCGGAGCACCAGTACCGCCCGCTGCTTGTCGGACAGCTTCAGCAGTGCGGCGCGCAGGCTGAGCTTGAGCGCCGACGCACCGGAGTGATCCCCGCCGCGCCCGCGTTCGGGCAGCTCCCCGGGCAGCACCTCGGCGACCTTGCCGCGGCGCCACCAGGCGACCTGCAGGTGATACATGACCTTGCGGGTGTACGCCTCGGCGTTGCCGCTGTCGTGCAGCCGCCGCCAGGACCGGTGGGTGCGGGCGAGCGCGGACTGCACCAGGTCTTCGGCCAGATGCTGGTCCCCGGTGAGCAGGTAGGCGGCGCGCAGCAGCGCCGGCGAGCGGTGTCGGACGAAGCTGTCGAACTCCGCTGATGGCGAGTCGACCACGTATGCCCCCGTTGACTGAGGAGTGGCGGCAGGCGAGGTGTTCCTGCCGTAGTGACGACCTGCAAGATGCGTGCTCCGCGCGGAAGGTTGCCGCCGCCGCCTCGATATTCTTCGCCGGCCCGTTGCATCGGTCACCAGCCCTGGCCCGCAGATCGTTTGCTCGGCTAAGGTTCTGCGCGTGAGCGAGGTAGCCGAGAAGCAGGCCGAACCGGGCACGGCCGTTCCCGCGCAGCGTCGCCGGTTCTTCATGGACACCCGGCCGCTGCGGCACCGGCCGTACCGCCGGCTCTGGACCTCGACCATCGTCACCGCCCTCGGCAGCCAGCTGACCGCGGTCGCGGTGCCCAAGCAGATCTACGACATGACCGGCTCCTCGGTCTGGGTCGGCATCGCCAGCATCTCGGGGCTCGCCCCGCTGATCGTCTTCGCGCTGTGGGGCGGCGCGATCGCCGACACCGTCGACCGCCGCCGGATGCTGCTGTTCACCAACTCGGGCATCGCCCTGCTGTGCGTGGTCTTCTGGCTGCAGGCGGCGCTGGACGTGCGGTCCATCCCGCTGCTGCTGGTGCTGGTCGCGGTGCAGCAGGCGCTGTTCGGCATGAACATGCCGGCCCGCACCGCCTCGGTCGCCCGGCTGGTGCCCGCCGCGGAACTGCCCGCGGCCGGAGCACTGAACTCGACCGTGATGCAGGGCGGCCAGATCGTCGGCCCGATGCTGGCCGGCGCGCTGATCCCGCTGCTCGGCCTGCCCCTGCTGTACCTGTTCGACGCCATCGCGCTGTGCGCCGCGCTGTACGCCGTCTGGCGGCTGCCGTCGCTGCCCCCGCTGTCGGGCGTCGCCCGCCGGGCCGGGCTGGCCGACATCCTGGACGGCTTCCGCTACCTGGCGACCCACCGGCTGCTCATGGTCTCCATGGCCGCGGACGTCATCGCCATGGTCTTCGGCATGCCTCGCGCGCTGTTCCCGCAGCTGGCCGACACCGCGTTCCCCGGCGTGGACGAGAACTTCGCGCTGGGCCTGCTCTACGCCGCGATCCCGATCGGCGCCCTGCTCGGCGGCCTGCTCTCCGGCACGTTCTCGCACGTACGCCGGCACGGGCTGATGCTGGTCATCGCGGTCTGCGCCTGGGGTGCGGCGATCGCGGGCTTCGGGATGAGCAGCTCACTGTGGCTGGCCGTGGTGTTCCTGGGCATCGCCGGCGTCGCCGACATGGTCTCCATGGTGTTCCGCGGGGCGATCCTGCAGGCCGCGGCGACCGACGAGATGCGCGGCCGGATGCAGGGCGTGCACACCGTCGTGGTGGCGGGCGGCCCGCGCCTGGCCGACCTGCTGCACGGCGTCGCGGTGCCAGTGGCCGGGGCGAGCGCGGCGGTGGCCGGGGGCGGCGTGCTCGTGATCGTCGCGATGACAATCCTCGCCCTGGCCGTGCCCGCGTTCCTCCGTTATCGCGGCCCCGCCCGCTGACGAGGAAGTCTGAACACCCATTAAGGTGGTCCGACCGGAGCAGGCCTGGTCCGGGCGTGGCGGCTCGCCGCGCCGGGAGCGGCGGGTTCCGCCCACCCCCTCGGAACGGAACAGCACATGCGCGTCACCCGGCGAAACAAGATCCTCCTGTCGGTGCTGGCATGCCTGCTGGTTCTGCCGGTCGTCACGGTCTTCGGCCTCAACCGGTACGTCAACGACACCTCGGTGCCGCTGACCGACAGCCTTTTCCCGGAAAGCGCCCCCAAGCGGCTGCTGGCGATCTTCGCGCACCCCGACGACGAGATCACCGTCGCGGGCTCGCTGCGCCGGATGAGCGAGGAGGCCGATGCCGAGATCACCATCGCCTACCTCACCCGGGGCGAGGCCGCGAACGTGCCCAAGGCCTCCCTGTCCGACCTCGCGCAGCGGCGTACGGTCGAGGCGGACAACGCCGGCAAGGTGCTCGGGGCCGACAACGTCGAGCTGTTCGACTTCCGCGACAGCGGCCTGCCCGCGGCCGACGCCACCGAGGCCCAGAAGACCATCTCGAACCTGATCGACGAGTACCGGCCCAGCGTCGTCATCAGCTTCGACGACCGGGTCGGCTTCTACGGCCACCCGGATCACGCCCAGGTCGGGGTGTGGGTCAAGACGGTGCTGAACACCCGGCGGCATGCCCCGGACTTCCCGGTCAAGCACTTCTACCAGGCCACCCTGCCCGAGTCGATGATCTCGGTGGCGAAGGACCTGTCCCCCACCTTCCGCGACATGTACCCGACCGACCCCGCGCAGGGCCTGCCCGCGCCGACGGTCGCGATGACCATCGACAGCGTGGCGAGCGAGAAGCGCGCCGCCCTCGACGCCCACGTCAGCCAGGTCACCGTCCTGCAGGCCGTCCAGCCCGGCTACGACAAGCTCCCGTCCTGGATCTACTTCCGCATCCTCAGCCGCGAATACTTCACCCAGGTCTTCTGACCCCTCCCCGACGCCCGGCCCGGCCCGGCCCTCCTGCCGCGACTCTTGAAAAGTCGCGGCCTCATGGAGGTCTTGAGGCCGCGACTTTCTAAGAGTTGCGCGAGGTGGGCGGGGTCAGAGGTCGGTGGGGTCGGTGTTGGCGCCACAGGCTATGACGACGACGCGTTCGTCGGGGGCGGGGCGGTAGGCGCCGCCGCTCAGGGCGGCGAGCGCGGCGGCGGCCCCGTGTTCGAGCACGATGCGCCGGTCGGCCCACAGCGCCCGGCGGGCGGCCACGATGTCGTCGTCACCGACCAGCACGCTGTGCACACCCTCGCGGACCGCGACCGCGTACGCGATGTCGCCGACCCGGCGGGCGCCCAGCGAGTCGGCCGCGACCCCGGACACCGCCACGTCCACCGGCTGCCCCGCCGCGAGCGCGGCGTGCAGGCTCGGCGCGCGTTCGGGTTCGACGGCGACCACCCTGGCCTGGCCCGCCACAGCGGTGGCGATCCCCGCCATCAGGCCGCCGCCGCCCACCGCGACGAGCACGGTGTCGAACCCGCCCGGGATGTCGGCCAGCAGCTCCAGCCCGATCGTCCCGGCCCCGGCGGCCATCTCCACCTGGTCGTACGCGTGGCAGTACACCGCGCCCGCGTCCGCGGCATGCTTCACGGCCGCCTCGTACGCCATCGCGTACTCGGTGCCGTGCTGCTCCACCCGTGCACCGAGGCCGCGCAGCTTGTCGACTTTGAACGCGGGAGCGGTCGCCGGCACGAAGACCGTCGCGGGCACCCCGCACGCACGGGCCGCGTACGCCACCGCCAGCCCCGCGTTGCCGCCCGACGCGGCGACGACGCCCGCCACCGGGTCGAGCTCGCCGGCCTGCTGTGCCGCGAGCACCCGGTTGAGCGCACCACGCGCCTTGAAACTGCCGGTGTGCTGCATGTACTCGCACTTGAGCCAGGTCGTGCCGAACAGCCCGCCCGGCTCGATCGAGGCCAGCGGCGTACGCCGGAAGCGCCCGGCGATGCGGGCGGCCGCGTCGGCCACGTCGACTTTCGTGATCATTCGGGCACCATAACCGAGCGGAAGGAACCCACAGCGGATGGCGTCGCGAGAGGCCTCGCCGGGAGTCGAACCCGAGATCATCCGTTTTGCAGACGGAGCGCCCCACCCGGGACGTCACGAAGCCGAGAAACGTGCGGATGGGGAGACTCGAACTCCCTGAGCACAAGGCACCCGGGTTACAGCCGGGCCCGACTCTCCATCGTCGGCGCATCCGCGTGGTGTTGCCTTCGAGCAGCGCGGACGGGATTCGAACCCGCAACACTCCCGCTTGAAAGGCGGGTGACTCTTCCGTTCGTCCACCGCGCCGTGGACTTGCTGGTCGGGATGGCCGGACTCGAACCGACGACCTCTGCACCCCCAGTGCAGCGCGCTACCGAGCTGCGCCACATCCCGTTCGTCACTGCGTGCCCTGAGCAGGATTCGAACCTGCAACCCCCGGCTTCGTAGACCGGTGCGCTGTCCAGTTGCGCCATCAGGGCGGGTGGAACCGTGGACCCAGCCGGAGTCGAACCGGCCGCCTCCGCTTTGCAGGAGCGGCGCTCTACCAGATGAGCTATAGGCCCGTGTGCAACGCTCGCGAGCAAGGATTCGAACCTCGATTCCCTGATCCAGAATCAGGTGTCCTGCCGTTGGACGACTCGCGAAGGAGGCTGCGGGACCCCCATCCCGCAGCCGGGAGCCGCGGGACCCCGTGGTCCCCGCGGCTCGGGTCAGCGCCTGGCCAGCACCGTCCACGAGGGTGCCGACGGGTTGAACCGCAGCGGCATCCGCGCCTCGGCGGGCGTGCGGTCACCCTTGCGCTGATTGCAGCCGCCACAGGCGGCCACCGTGTTGAGCCAGGTGTTGCGTCCGCCCCGGGAGCTGGGCATGACATGGTCGATGGTGTACGCCGGACCGCCGCAGTAGGCGCACCGGTGCTGGTCACGGGCGAGCACGCCGCGCCGCGACCAGGTCGGCCCACCGTGGTAACGCCACCGGGTCACCACGTAGCTGACCAGTCGCACCACCTTGGGAATCGGCCACACGCCGATGGCTTGGTCGGGCTCAGCCTCGTGCACCACCGCGACCTGCCGCCACAGCATGCGCAGGGCGTGACGCAGGCTGACCCGGTGGAGCGGGCCGAGATCGGCGTTGAGGACGAGTACTGCGTTCATCGGGTCACCTCCTGGAATGCTGTGATGGATACGGAGCGGTAGCCGGGAGTCGAACCCGGATCTCTGCCATGGCGAGGCAGCGCACTGCCGTTGTGCGACAACCGCGAGCTTCTTTCATTGCGTAGTCGATGCGGGACTCGAACCCGCTTTCCCGCGTCGAGAGCGCGGAGGCCTACCCATAGCCGAATCGACCGCTGCGCCGCGAAATGCGACGCGCTTTCTCTTACGCCATCCACTGTGGAGTTCTCAAGGTGCGACACCACCGGCCGGGGCCGGGGCTTCATGCGGTCTTAGCTGCTCACAGGTGCCGGACAACGAAAAACGCCGCCCGCTTCCGAATTCGGAGGCGGGCGGCGTCAGCCGCTTGTCATGGCGCGTCAGCAGCGCCATCCGCCTCGTCCGGGGACGAGTTCCCAGCCATAACCCTCACCGCGTCGGGCGGCGGCGGGCATGGCGCACTGAACGCACGGCGTCAGCCGCTGCACTGCGTTCGAGAAGCTGCTCATGTCTGTCTCCGGTCCGTTTTCTCGCGGTGTCGTTCTTGGTGTTGGCATACCGTATTGGCCGCCGCGGCGGCGAGGCAACCTCATTTTCCGCGTTTTATGTGTGCGCAGTTCACGGCCTATTCCGGCGCATGGCGACACAGGTTCCTGGCCGTTCGCCCGCCTGTGCACGACGGATTCCGGCGGTAGAAAGAGTCCGGTCCCCCATACCCGGAGGTGGCGGCATGGCACGGTGGCGTCCGACGCGGCGGCAGGTGCTCACCCACGGTGCCACCGCGGCCGGGGCACTGGCCCTGGGCAGCGCCGCCACCCTCGCCGTGAGCGACTGGGCCGCGCAGGGCGTGATCCCGCCGGGGCCGCTGCCGGGCGCCCTGCTCGACGACGCCAGTCGGATCAACCCGACCGCAGTGCGCGGCGTCCTGTTCGCGGCTCCGGCCCCGGACGAAACGGCACGGGTGGTCGGCCCGCTGCTGCGCCGTATCGCCGCCGGGGACGATCCGGCCCTGGCCGTCGCGGGGGTACGCCACTCGATGGGCGGGCAGAGCATGCTGGCCGGCGGCTGGGTACTCGACACCCGGCCGATGAACCGGATCTCCCTGGACAGCGCGGCCCGGGTCGTCCGGGTCGGCGCGGGCACCACCTGGCGCGACCTGATCCCGGTGCTCAACGCCGCCGGGTTCTCGCCCAAGGTCATGCAGTCGAACCACGACTTCTCCGTCGGCGGCTCGCTCAGCGTCAACTGCCACGGCTGGCACACCGGGCACCCGCCCATCGCGAGCACGGTACGCGGGCTGCGCCTGCTCACCGCCTCCGGTGAGGTCGTCAACTGCGGGCCGGGCGAGAACGCCGAACTGTTCGGGCTGGTGCTGGGCGGCTACGGGATGTTCGGGGTGATCCTCGAAGCCGATCTGGAGGTATGGCCCAACGCGCGTTACGTCCCGCACTTCGACAGCATGCCCGCGCTGGACTACGTCGAGGAGTTCAGCCGGCTCGTGCTCGCCCCGGACTCGACCGCCGAGATGGCGTACGGGCGGCTGTCCGTCGATCCGCGCAATTTCCTGGAAGAGGCGCTCATCGTCCGGTTCACGCCCGAGCCGGACACCGTCGGCACCGTGCTGCCGCTGGCCGAACCGGATGCCGCATCGCTGCAGCGGGCCGTGTTCCGCAACTCCGCCGGCAGCAACCTGGGCAAGATGCTGCGCTGGACCCTGGAACGCGAGGCCGCGCCGTGGCTGGCCGGGCCGCTCAGCCGCAACAGCATCCAGAACCAGCCCGCGGCCGTGTTCGCCGACCACTCCGAGCAGACGTCCGACATCCTCCACGAGTACTTCGTGCCGCATACGACGCTGGCCAAGTTCATCACCGCCGCCAGGGAGATCATCCAGCGCTCGGGACAGGAACTGCTGAACGTGACCGTCCGCGACGTGCGGCGGGACACCCGCAGCGTGCTCGCGTACGCCCGCGAGGACGTGTTCGGGCTGGTCATGAACTTCCGGCAGGAACGCACCGCGGAG
Organism: Catellatospora sp. NPDC049133; assembly: GCF_040648455.1. Taxonomy (NCBI): domain Bacteria; kingdom Bacillati; phylum Actinomycetota; class Actinomycetes; order Micromonosporales; family Micromonosporaceae; genus Catellatospora; species Catellatospora sp. NPDC049133. Next base: position 4,360 of record NZ_JBEZDT010000014.1, on the reverse strand, counting down.
GCCGACGGCCGGATGCGGGCGCTGACCCGGGAGCTGATCGACGCGGCGCTGGAGGTGAACGGGACCTTCTACCTGCCGTACCGGCTGCACGCCACGCGCGAGCAGGTGCGCCGCGCCTACCCGGGCTGGGATGCCGCGATGGCCGCCAAATCCCGGATCGATCCCCTTCCCGTCTTCCGCAACGCCCTCTTCGACACGTACGCCTGACCCGAACAACAGGCCCGGCTCCGACTCGCCGTGAGGTTCGGTACCGGGAAATGGCTGCTGCCGCCGCCTCGCACGGTGGCCGCGTCACGCGGCGTCGAACCACTCCCTGCCGGCGGCCCAGTGCTTGACCCAACCGGCGAATCCGGGCTCACCCGTGGTGAAACCGAACTCCGCACCGAAAGGCATCGCACCCTCGCCGCTGATGGACCAGATGTGCCCTCGATGCGGCCCGCTGACGACCAGGTGCCAGTACTCGCCGCAGCCTTCCGTGCCGAGTACGACCGAACCGTGGTTGAACACCGGCTCCAGCAGCGGGCCGAGTTCCTCGTCGGGCCGCTCGTCGTCCTCCCACAGCCACGCCGACGTGAGCGGGAAGGGGCGGCTCAGGTCCCGCGCCGGCCGGTCGTCGCCCCAGTCGGAGGGCAGTTCAGCCAGGCCGACCAGCCCGAAGTCGGGAGGTCCCGCGTAGGAGCCCCAAGATCCGAGGGACCCGACGAACCCCGGCTACTGGCTGGCCATCCTGCATACCTTCGACGCTGCTGGTGTCCACCTGGCCACCAGCGCGCGCCCCGTGCCACGGGGCCGACTCGGTGCCGACGCAGCAGCAGCCTATGAAGCCGCCGATGCCGAACTGGCTGCGCTGATCGACACGCTCCCGACCGCCGGGAGGGCGTCATCTCCGTCCAGCCCTTCTCCACGACCGTTGCCGGGTTCACGGTGGGACTCGTCGCCGATCGCGAAGCTCGCTACGCGGAACTCGTACCCGGTATCCGCTTCAGCGAGCCGTGGGACGGCGACTACTCCACCTGATCGAGCAAGCCGAGCGTGCTCGCGCCACCCCCGTCAGCGGCAGATCCAGTGACTGTCCACGCCTTCGATGACTCTGACCTCGCCGTTCTGGCTTCGGATGAACAGGCTCGACCAGACGATCCAATAGGTCTCGCCTGACCTGATCGCAACGGCATGCGGGAGTACGACACGCCAGTCCCCGGCCTCGACGATGTCGACGAGCAGCAGCCTCTCAGCGACCTGCGGCTGCGAGAAGATCTGGCCGTGCTCGTCGCGGCCGTCGCCGAAGTCCGTCACAGGGCCCCTCCGTCGGTCAGCGGCGTTCCGAACCCCGATTGCAGCACATCCGCGATCACCTGCACATGGCCCAGCGCGGCGATCCGGTCCTCATCCTCGAACCAGCTCGACTGCCACCAGCCTCCGGGTGCCGTGACGATCCGAAGGGCGCGCGCCGCCGAGAAGATCAGTTCGGGCGAAGGCTCTGGCAGCATCGCCGGTCTCCAGTCGTCTTCGTCGTCGTCTTCGGTGAGGTACTCCTCCACGGCGGTGCCGCCCGGCAGCGCCAGCGCGATCAGCGTGGCACCCACCATCGCGTCCACCGGCCAGGACGCCTTGTCCGCCGGATTGTCGATCACATCCTCGAAGATCTCTTGGAGGCGTCCGGCCTTCTCGCCGTCGCTCAGCTCGGCAAGCTCGGCGAAAAGATCCCAAGCGTGATCGTTCTCGAACGGATGAGGTCCCCAGGTTCCCATCAGCGGTCACGCATGACGGGTCGCCCGGAGCCGCCCCTGGTCGCGGGTTCGACACGCGGCAGTACGGACCCGATCACGAGAACAACGCCCAGGCCCGGCAGACCGGAAAGGTGAATCGGAAACTCGCGCACAGTCGGCACGGTACGGGCCGTCCGTTCCGGCCGCTGCCCTTCCTACGCCTGGCACCCGAGTGGATCGCCGAGCCGAGCAGCAGTCGAGCGTCGCACTCATATGCGGTGTCCAGGGCCGACGCTTAACCTGGGCATGTGACGAGGATCAGTACCGAGCGGCTGGTAGTGCGCGCCTGGCGCGACTCGGACCTGGCTCCCTGGGCGGCCATCAATGCCGACGAGCAGGTCCGGGAGCATCTCGGTCCGGTCTGGGACGAGGCCGAGTCCGCCGCGTCCATCGCGCGCTACCAGGACGGGCTGCGCCGTAACGGGTTCGGATACTGGGCCCTCGAACTGACCGCCACGCGGGAGCTGATCGGCCTGGTCGGCATCGACCCGGTGGCGCCGAGCATGCCTTTCCCCGGCGTCGAGATCGGCTGGCGGCTGGCCCGCTCCGCATGGGGCCACGGGTACGCCTCTGAGGCCGCGAGAGCGGTGCTCGACCATGCCTTCACCGACCTCGGGCTGCCGGCAGTCCTTGCGATCACGGTGGCGCCGAATCTCCGGTCTCAGGCGGTGATGCGGCGCATCGGCATGAGCCACGCCGCTGAACTCGACTTCGACCACCAGCCGGACCCGGAAGGCCCGGTCTTCGACCACGTCGTGTACCGCATCGCCCACCCCTGATCCGACCTCGAACCAGTGCCGTTGAAGCTGCGACCGCGCCGCCGGCTTTACCACAGCTTCCGTACAGCCTGGTTTTCGCTGGTGGCACCGAGGAGAATCGCGTCCCGGGCGGCCCGCACGCGGCTCATGCGCCAGATCAACACGTCTGCCTGAGCGGCCCGAGCCGTTGCGACTCACGGTCGGCGTCGCGGCTCGTGACGCATTACCCTGTGGCTCACGTCGATCATTGCGGTGCCGCCCGCACAGGATCAGGAGTCCGCCGTGTCGCTGACCTTTCGCAACTCCGCCCGCGCGATCATCCTCGACGAAGATGATCGCGTCCTGCTATGCCGATTTGTTTCCCCCCACCCAGCGGTCCCGAACGGAGCGCAGGCGGTCTGGGCTGCTCCAGGCGGCGGCATAGAACCGGACGAGGACGGCCTGTCCGCGCTGCGCCGCGAGCTGCGAGAGGAGACCGGCCTGGTCACCACCGTCGATCCGCCGCACGTCTGGCATCAGGTAATCGTTGCCACAGATTATGTGCCCGGCTTCGACGGCATGGTCAACGACTACTTCCTCGTCCGCACCGCCCATTTTGAGCCACACGGCGAGTTCACCGACGACGAACTTGCCGCTGATGAGCTCCTCGCGGGCTTTCGCTGGTGGCGACTCTCCGAGATCACCAATTACGCCGGACCCGACTTGTTCTCGCCCCGTGACCTCGCCACACCGCTGACCGACCTGCTCACGTCCGGCGTACCCTCCGCCCCGGTCGCACTGGGCTTGTGACCCCGCATCGCCTCCACCAGCGCCATGCGTACGGGTTCGTGGATGAGCGGAGGCAACTCCTCCGGCCGGAACCAACGGATCTCGTCATGCTCATCGGGAGCGGCGTTTGTCGGTGTCCCCTCCCACTCGTCGACAATCCAGGCGCTGAAGCGCACGGATCCCTCTCCGCGGCCTATCTCCAGCCGACACAGCTGGACCGCCGAGCCTGTTGTTATCTGCACGCCAAGCTCCTCGTGCATCTCCCTGGCGAGCGCGGCCGTCTCTGTCTCACCTGCGTCGATGTGTCCGCCGGGCAGATCCCACACGTCCGGGTAGACAGGGCGGTTCGGGCTTCGGCGGACGAGCAGGACTTGGCCTTCGCGAACCAACGCAGCGATGACGATCTGATGCATGGGCGGGAGTGTGGCATCACCAACCGACAGAGAACGTCCGCGTATGCCTCCGGACCCACAAAACAAAACTGGCCACTCGCCGATGGACGGCGGTGACCAGCTTGGGCAGTGAGTGGAGCCTAGGAGAATCGAACTCCTAACCCCCGCCTTGCAAAGGCGGTGCTCTGCCAATTGAGCTAAGGCCCCGAGGGACGGGCTCGGCCCGTCTGACTCAGCGGAGGTCGGGTGCGGTGGTGGCCTCGTGCCACAGTTCCCGCTCGTCGCTGGCCGCCTTGAGCTTCTTGGCGACCAGTGCGACCGCCACGCCGACTCCGGCGACGATCAGCAACTTCTTCCACATGATGAGCACCTTACGCTCGGGAGTGGGGCTAGCTGGAATCGAACCAGCGACCTCAGAGTTATCAGCTCTGCGCTCTAACCGACTGAGCTATAGCCCCGTGCGACAACGAACCTTACCGCACCCGTCTCGGCTCTTCCAAACCGGTATCCCCTCCCCGCGTGGCGTGTCCCGTGCGGGCTCCGGCCGAGCCAGAAGATCGCTGTCTGCGGTCAGAACCTTGGGTCAGCAGCAGCGTGACGCGGTGCGCGCCCACCCGGCGGGCGGTGAAGGCGATGGCGTCCAGCGACGGCCGGTCCAGCGCGTCGGCGTCGTCGA